>NZ_CP067131.1:0-300000 GCF_028553745.1 Paracoccus seriniphilus | reverse complement strand
GCGGCAATCTCTCGTCGCAGATGGCGGAAACCGTGTCCTCGCGCGCGACATTGCGCGGTCTGAATGCCCTGGATCAGGGCGAGGAAAATTTCGCCCAGGCCCAGCAGGGGCAGTTGAGCGCGCTGATGCAGCAACGCCTGTGGTCCGAGACGGTCGGCGCGGTCAGCCAGACCATCACGGCGAGCCTGCGCGGGATCATTCTGCTGGTCGGTGGCTGGCAGGTGATTGCCGGAAGCTGGCAGATCGGCACTCTGGTTGCCTTTCTTGCCTATGCAGGCATGATGTCGGGACCGCTGCGCAATCTGCTGGGTCTGTATCACGCGCAGGCCCGCGCCAAGGTTGCCGCGCAGCGTCTTGATGGGGTGATGTCGGCACAACGCATGGATGGCGGATCGCCCATTCCCGCAGGGCCGCTGGTGATCGACCTGAAAGACGCAAGGGCTGACAATGCCCTGCATGATGCGGTCAGCGCCCGGTTCGCGCCAGGCAGCAAGGTCTTGCTGGATGGACCATCAGGCATCGGAAAATCCCGGTTGATGGCGGTGTTGACACGCGATGCGCCGCTGGCCGAAGGGAGCGTGAAATTGAATGGAGAACCCGTTTCAGACCTGCGTCCGACAGCCTTGACCTCGCGCATCACCCATCTGGCACAGCGTCCCGCGCTGCTGCGCGGGCGGCTGCGCGACAATCTTGTGCTGGCTGATCCGGATGCCGATGATGCGCGTCTGTGGCAGGTTCTGGACTGGGCCGATCTGGCCCTATGGGCGCGGGGTGAAAAGGGGCTGGATACCGTCTTGACCGAGACGGCGGCAAATCTGTCAGGCGGCCTGAGACAGCGGGTCGCGATTGCGCGGGCGCTGTTGCGACCGGCAGATGTGCTGATCTTTGACGAGGCATTTTCCGAGATTGATGATCGGGCCTGTCACCGCATTCTGACAGCAATAGACCGTGAATGCACCGCCGTGACCCGGATATTCATTGCCCATAGCGGTCCGGTTCGCGACGGGCCTTTCGATCAGGTGATCACCTTGAGCGCTTCGCTGCCCATCTTGCGCAACTCGCGCGGGGACATGCCATACCAGCGCGAAAAGGCCCGGGAAAAGGCGGTTTGATCGGAGTATCCCAGCGACAGGGCGATCTCGCCGAACTGCCGCCTGCTGCGGACCAATTGGGCCAATCCGACACTGCGGCGGCATTCGCCCAACAGGTCATGGAATGGCTGGCCCTCCTGCGCCAAGGCGCGCCGCAATGAGCGTTCCGACATGCCCATCTCACCGGCGACCATCGCCTGACTGACCATGCCGCGATCCATCCCGGTCAGGATGAGTTCGCAGACCCGTTGCGAGACCGGGGTGGTGTTTCGCAGTTCGACCAGCGCGTGGTCCAGCCTTTTGCCATAGGCCGTGACATCGTCATCACGGGCGGGATCGCGGCGCGTATTCCAGAGCACGCTGGCAGGCAGGATGATGCGGTTGGTCTCCGCTCCGAAACGCGGGGTCAAACCCAGGTGGTGGGCCAGCGCGCGCATGGCGCTGTCGGTTTCATGCTCGAAACTGAGGTCGAGGAACGCATCACGGGTGACGCCATAGCGCGAGCAGATTCCGTGGATCAGGCCAAGGGTCAGTTCGGCATCGGCGCGGCGCGGCCAGATGCGGGGATCCAGAACGCGATACGAGACATGCACCTCATCGTTGGTGACGTCCACGCAGACATTGCTGTTGGATTGCACGGTGGGAAAGCCGCGGGCAAAGACACGCAGGGCATCCCCAAGACAGTTCCGGGCCCTGGTTGCATGACCCGCAATGCCGATATCGCGCAGCCTGATCTCTTCGCCGGTCCGCCAGGACATCGAACCATCCGGCGTCTGCGCGCGATTATGTTCAAGATGGGCGACAAATGCCTCGAGCGGCATCCCTGCTGGCAGCGGAGCAGAGGTGTTGGCGGCAACGGAACCACCATCCGTGCCCAGCAACATTGAAACGACGGCTCCGCGAATCCATGACTTTTGCATGGTGTTCCCCGTGGCTGAACCGGGTGACAACCTATTGCGTCTTGGCCCGGCAATTCCCTGATGCAGTATGCTTACCATATTGCGGCGATCCGACCCAGCGTCAGGCAGAATTGGCGCCAGTCCTGTGGGCAGTTGTGAAACACCATAATTTCAACAATCTATCGCCATTCTGCCCGCAAATTTGGCAAAACGGCGTTTGACATTTCCGGCCAGTTATTCCCATGGACCGGCAGCGCCGTGGCGATTGGCCGCATTTGGCAAGAATCGCGACGGGGGTGCAGCGAAGATCGGTCAATCCTAGGGAGAGATGAGATGACCGATTACAGATTGCTGATCGATGGCCGGATGGTCGAGGGCGATGACAGCATGGAGGTGGTGAACCCCGCAACCGAAGAGGTGCTGGCGCGGGCGCCCCGTGCATCGGCCGCCCAACTGGATCAGGCGGTTGCCGCTGCCAAGGTGGCCTTCCCCGCATGGGCCGAAAGGCCGATCACCGAAAGGCGCGCGCTGATCCTGCAGATCGCGGATCGTCTTGAAGCCGATGCCGAGGCATTCGCGCGCCTTCTGACACAGGAACAGGGCAAGCCGTTGGCCGAGTCCACTGCCGAAGTCGCCTATACCTGTGCCTTCATCCGGCATCTGGCCAGCTATGACCTGCCCGTGAAGGTCATCGAGGACAATGACGCCCGTCTGGTCCAGCAGTATCGCCGTCCTCTGGGGGTTGTCGGGGCGATCATTCCCTGGAATTTCCCGTTGCTGATCGTTGCCTTCAAACTGCCGCTTGCGCTGTTGGCGGGCAACACCGTGGTGGTGAAACCATCGCCGACCACGCCGTTGACCACCCTGCGTCTGGGGACCATCCTGGCCGATCTGCTGCCCGCTGGCGTCGTGAATGTCATCACCGATCAGAATGATCTGGGCGCGCTGCTGACCGCCCATCCGGATGTGGCCAAGATTTCCTTTACCGGCTCGACCGCGACCGGGCAGAAGATCATGGCCAGCGCGGCGTCGACGATCAAGCGCCTGACGCTGGAACTGGGCGGCAATGACGCCGCCATCGTGCTGCCAGGGGCCGATCCGGAAAAGGTGGCGCCGGGGCTTTTTGCCGGGGCCTTCATGAATGCCGGGCAGGTCTGTCTGGCGATCAAACGCGCCTATGTGCATGACTCGATCTATGAAGAGGTTTGCGACCGTCTGGCAACATTGGCGCGTGAGGCCGTTGTGGGGGATGGTCTGCAACAGGGCACCACGATCGGGCCGCTGCAGAACAGGATGCAGTTCGACAAGGTCAAGGGATTCCTTGATCAGGCACGGCGCGATGGCCGGGTCGTGGCGGGCGGCGAGGTTGTCGAAGGGCGCGGCTACTTCATCCAGCCGACCATCGTGGCCGATGTGAATGATGGCGATCAGATCGTCGATGAGGAACAGTTCGGGCCGATCCTGCCGGTCATCCGGTTCGACGATGTCGAGTCTGCCTTGGCCAGTGCCAATGGTCTGGATCTTGGGCTGGGCGGATCGGTCTGGGGTAGCGATCGCGATCTGAACCGTCATGTGGCCGAACGCATGGAAAGCGGCACGGTCTGGATCAACAAGCATCTTGAATTCGGTCCCAACATCCCCTTTGGCGGGGTCAAGCAATCGGGGCTGGGCGTCGAATTCGCCGAGGAAGGTCTGGCCGAGTTCACGCAGATCCGCATCGTCAATGAAGCGCGCTGATCGCAAGCAAAGCGGGGCATGGATCTCTCCATGCCCCGCATCTGATCGTCATGTGATGCCCTACAGGCCGCGCGCGATCACCAGTCGTTGCACCTCGCTGGTGCCTTCGTAGATCTGGCAGACCCGGACATCACGATAGATCCTTTCGACCGGGTAATCGGCAAGATAGCCATATCCGCCATGGATCTGGATGGCGTCCGAACAGGTCTTCTCGGCCATTTCCGAGGCGAAAAGCTTGGCCATCGAGGCTTCGGTCAGACAGGGCCTCCCGGCTTCGCGCAGCGCCGCCGCCCTCAGCACCAGCAACCGGGCGGCATCGATCCGCGTTGCCATATCTGCCAGCTTGAAGGCGATTGCCTGATGAGTGGCGATGGGCTTGCCAAAGGTGATCCGTTCCTTGGCGTAGTCCAGCGCCGCCTGATAGGCCGCGCGCGCCATGCCTACCGCCTGAGCGGCAATGCCGATCCGGCCACCCTCCAGATTGGCCAGCGCGATCTTGTAGCCCTCGCCCTCTTTTCCCAGCAGGTTTTCAGCAGGAATCCGCATCTCGTTGAAGGCCAGCGAGCAGGTGTCCGAGGAATGCTGACCCAGTTTGTGTTCGATCGAGACAACTTCATACCCCGGCGTGTCGGTCGGGACGATGAAGGCCGAGATGCCCTTTTTCCCGGCATCGGGGTCGGTCACGGCAAAGGCGATGATCACCTGCCCGTTCTTGCCCGAGGTGATGAACTGTTTTGATCCGTTCAGCACGTAATGGTCGCCATCGCGCCGCGCCCGCGTCCGCAGCGCAGAGGCATCCGATCCGGCCTGCGGTTCGGTCAGGGCAAAGCCGCCGATCCATTCGCCCGAGGCCATGCGAGGCAGGAAACGCGATTTCTGATCATCGGTGCCAAAGCGCAGGATTGGCACGCAGCCGACCGAGGAATGCACCGACATGATGGTCGAACAGGCACCATCTGCTGCCGCAATCTCTTCCAGCGCCAACGCATAGGCGATCATCCCGGTTTCAACGCCACCATGGGCTTCGGGAACCAGCATGCCCAGGAAGCCAAGCTCACCCATCTGGGTCAGCTCGTTGCGGGGAAATGCGTGATCGCGGTCGCGCTGTGCCGCGCCAGGGGCCAGCGCATTGACGGCGAAATCTCGTGCGGCCTCGCGGATCTGTTCCTGTTCTTCGGTCAGTTGCATCAGCTCAGCCTCTCGATGGCGATGGCTGTCGCCTCACCGCCACCGATGCACAGCGAGGCGACGCCGCGCTCCAGCCCGTGGGTCTCCAGTGCTGCCAGCAGGGTGACCATAACCCTTGCGCCGGATGCGCCGATGGGATGTCCCAGCGCACAGGCGCCACCGTGAATGTTCACGATGTCATGGGGCAGGCCCAGATCGTGCATGGCGGCCATGGCGACAACGGCAAAGGCCTCGTTCACCTCGAAGAGGTCGATTTGTCCCAGATCCAGCCCCGTGCGTGTCATCAGCTTGCGGATGGCACCGATGGGCGCGGTGGGGAACAGGCTGGGTTTGTCCGCATGCGTCGCATGGCCAAGGATGCGCGCGCGCGGGGTCAGGCCCAATGCTTCGGCCTGCGAGGCGCGCATCATCACCAGCGCCGCCGCACCATCCGAGATCGAGCTGGAGTTCGCCGCTGTCACCGTGCCGCCTTCGCGAAAGGCGGGGCGCAGGGTCGGGATCTTGTCTGGACGTGCCTTGCCGGGCTGTTCGTCGATGGTAACCTGAGACTCACCCTTGCGCGATCTGACGGTGACCGGGGTGACCTCGGCGGCGAAGGCTCCGCTTTCGATCGCCTGCTGGGCACGGGTCAGCGAGGAGATGGCATAATCGTCCTGTTGCTCGCGGGTGAACTGGTAGGCTTCGGCACAGTCCTCGGCGAAGGTTCCCATCAGGCGGCCCCTGTCATAGGCGTCTTCAAGGCCATCGAGGAACATGTGATCCATGACCTGCCCATGTCCCATCCTGTATCCGCCACGCGCCTTGGGCAGCAGGTAGGGAGCGTTCGACATGCTTTCCATTCCGCCCGCGACGGCAATTTCGGTGCTTCCGGCAAGGATCATGTCATGCACCAGCATCGCTGCCTTCATGCCCGAGCCGCACATCTTGTTGACCGTCGTCGCCCCGGCATCCAGCGGCAGGCCCGCCTTCAGCGCGGCCTGCCGTGCCGGGGCCTGCCCCTGACCAGCGGGCAGAACGCAGCCCATGACGATTTCCTGGACCCTTGCGGCGTCCAGCCCGGCAGCCGTCAGCGCCCCACCAATGGCCGCAGCGCCCAGATCGGCGGCGGCTACCCCGGCCAGATCGCCCTGAAAACCGCCCATCGGGGTGCGTGCTGCGCCGACAATCACGATTGGATCTTTCGAATGTTCCATAGCTATTATCCCTTCGGGTTCAGCGCGGTGCCATGCGCAATGCGCCATCAAGGCGGATCACTTCACCATTGAGCATCGTGTTCTCGATGATATGGCGCACCATCGAGGCATATTCCTCGGGTCTGCCCAGACGCGGGGGGAAGGGCACTGTCTTGCCCAGACTGTCCTGCACATCCTGCGGCAATCCCGCCATCATCGGGGTGCTGAAGATGCCCGGCGCGATGGTCACGACCCGGATGCCATGGCGGGCCAGTTCGCGCGCGGCGGGCAGGGTCAGTGCCGCCACACCTCCCTTGGATGCCGCATAGGCCGCCTGACCGATCTGGCCGTCATAGGCGGCAATCGAGGCGGTGTTGACAATCACGCCCCGCTCGCCGCCATCATCGGGCGTATTCTGCGTCATGGCCTCGGCGCCGAGGCGCAGCATATTGAAGGTGCCGATCAGGTTGATCGTGACGGCGCGGGAAAAGCGGTCCAGATCATGCGGACCGTCGCGGCCGACGATCTTTTCGCCCGGTGCGACACCCGCGCAATTGATCAGCACGTCAATCCTGCCGAAATCCAGCTGTGCCTGCGCAATCGCGGCAAGGCCGTCCTCGGCGCGGGTCACATCGGTCCGGCAAAAGCGCGCGGCATCGCCAAGCGCATCGGCCTTGGCCTGTCCGGACTCGACATTGATGTCCAGCAGGACCGCTTTCGCGCCTGCCTGCACCGCCATGTCGGCAACGGCTGCGCCCAAACCCGATCCGGCGCCGGTGATCAGGAAAACCTTGTTCTCAAGCTGCATATCCGGGCTCCTTATGCGTTTTGCTGTTTGGCGATTTCCGCCTTGCGCAGAAGAAATCGTTGAATCTTGCCACTGGGGGTCTTGGGCAATTCCGCGACGAATTCGATCGCGCGCGGATAAGCATGGGCCGAAAGCCGGTTGCGGACATGTTGTTGCAGTTCCTCGGCCAGATCAACCGTCGGCTCGTGCCCCTTGGCCAGTATCACGAAAGCCTTGACGATCTCGGTGCGTGAGGGATCGGGAACGCCAACCACCGCAGCCTCGGTCACGGCGGGATGTTCGATCAGGGCGCTTTCGACATCGAACGGTCCGATCCGGTAGCCCGAAGATGTGATCACGTCATCGGAACGCCCGATAAAACTGATCGAGCCATCCGGTTCGAATTCCACATTGTCGCCGGTGCGGTAATAGCCGCCCGAAATCGCCGGTGTCGGTTTGTTGTGATATCCGCTGAACCAAAGCAGCGGGGAATTGGCGATATCGATGGCCAATGTCCCGGGCTGGTTCGGGCCAAGCTCATTTCCGTCATCATCCAGCACCGCGACGCGATATCCGGGCATCGCCAGACCGGCCGAGCCGGGGCGCACGGGATGATCCAGACCGTGGTGGTTGTTGACGCACATGCCCAGTTCGGTCTGGCCATAATGGTCATGGACCGGCACGCCAAGGCAGTCGTCGAACCAGCGAATGATCTCGGGATTCAGCGGTTCTCCCGCGCTGCTGACCACGCGCAGCTGGCCTTTGACATCGCAGGCCAGTTCAGGATCGGCAGCGAGCAGCAGGCGAAAGGCGGTCGGGGATCCTGCCAGGCTTGTCACGCCCAGCTTGCGAATGATGCGATAGGTGCTTTCGGCGCTGAAGCCGCCTTCGAACAGCGTGGTCGCCTGCCCCAGCAGCAGCGGGCCGGTCACGGCATAATACAGACCATAGGCCCAGCCAGGATCGGCGATATTCCAGAATACATCGTCATCCAGCAAATCGACCGCGTCGCGCATATAGGCGCCAAAGGACAGCAGGGCACGGATCGGCACCGGAACACCCTTGGGCAGGCCGGTGGTGCCCGATGTCGACATCATCATCATCAGATCATTGCCCCGCCGTATGACCGGCGCAAACACCGAGGACTGCGTTGCTAGCGCGGCGTGAAAGTCGGTGTCGCCGTCTGCCAGGCTGTCGCCCTCGCTACGGACGGTAACGACGGGGGGGCAGGCGGGAATGTCATCCAGCTTGGCGCGGTTGATGCTGTCGGTAATGATCAGTTTGGCCTGGCTGGTGTTCAGTCGCTGTTCGATGGCCTTGGGGCCGAATGCGGTGAAAAGCGGCTGATAGACCGCCCCAAGCCGCCAGGCGCCCAGCACGACGGCAACCAGTTCCACCTTGCGCGGCAACAGGCCCGAGACGACATCGCCCGGCTTAACACCCAGACTGTCGAACAGATTGGCAATCCTTGCGGACATGTCCCGCAATTGCTCGAAACTGTATTCGGTCAGGGTTTCATCCGCGCTCAGACAACGCAAGGCGGTGCGGTTGCTGCCGGTGTGGCGGTCGCAGCATTCGATGCAGGCATTCACGCCCCCCGTCAGGTCGCCCTCCAGCTTGGCCAGGGCGTCCTCGATGCGGAAATTTCCGGCGGCCTGATGATATGCGGGGCGCGTGCGCGCTGTTGCGGATACGGTCATTGGCTCCTCCCTGCCAAGTCTCGAAGAGACCAGTGGTCCTCATCTTGGCAAGAGTATGACCATCTGCAGCATTGCAAACAATGACATCAGCGGCCAAAATTAGTGATCGAATTTGCCATTAGGGGGTGGGATGTCACGGACAGTGATCTTTCCGGGCTTTGTCCGTGATGCGCTTGGCCCGTTGCTGGACAGGGGCATGGATGTCGGGCCGGTGCTGGCCGAGGCGGGGATTGATCCTGACCTGACCCAGCCTGTGTCACATGTTCAATACGGGCGGTTGTGGCTGATCATCAGCGAAAGGATCGGTGACGAGTTCTTCGGCCTTGCGGCACAACCGATGCGACCGGGCAGCTTCAGCCTGATGTGCCATGCGATCCTGCATGCGCCGACGCTGGAACGCGCCCTGCGCCGTGCGCTGCGATTCATGAACGTGGTGCTCGATGATCCCCGCGCCACGCTGCGGCTGCATGATGGCGAGGCCGAGATCCTGTTGACGGATCGCGATGGTCCGCGTCCGGCCTTTGCCTATCGGACCTATTGGCTGATCCTGATGGGGGTGCTGTGCTGGCTGGTCGGGCGTCGGTTGCCGCTGATCCGGGTGGATTTCGCGGGATCGGCACCGCCTGATCGGGCGGATTATCATCAATTCTTCGGCGCCCCGGTCACATTCGGGCAGCCCCACAGCCGACTGGTTTTTGCGGCAAGATATCTGTCCCTTCCGACCATTCGCGATGAAAAGGCCTTGAAGACGTTTCTGCGGGCGGCCCCCGGAAATATCCTGCTGCGCTATCGCCATGATCAGGATCTGACGACCCGCATCAGGGCGCGCTTGCGGGCCTGTGCCTCCGATGACTGGCCCGATTTCGATACCCTGGCCCGCGATCTGGGTCTGTCCACGGCCACTTTGCGTCGCAGGCTCAGAAGCGAGGGGCAGAGCTTCTCGGCCATTCGTGACGAGATCCGCCATCGCCAGGCCGAGGCAATGCTGACACGAACCGAACTGTCGGTGGCCGATATTGCCGCGGCCCTGGGCTATCGTGAACCCAGCGCCTTTTATCGTGCCTTCCAGAAATGGTCGGGCGTGACCCCTGCCAGTTACCGGCAGACACGCCAGCGGGCAGAAAAGCGGGGTTGAGGCCTTGCCTGTCCCCCTGTCGAAATGCAATGTCGCGCCATGATTCCCGAGACAGCAGTAACATTCGCAGGCAGCTTTCTGGACCGCGCCGACAGGTTGCGCAGCGACGAAGCTGGCATGGCCGCACGTCTGGCCGATCCATCCAGCATGGTATCGCCGTTCTGGCGAGGCAAGCCGCTGTTCGACGAAACCCCGGAAGGGCCGCGGCTGGCGTGGTTGTCCAGCGGTGATGCGCTGATTGCCGATTGCCCCGAGGCACCCATCTTCATGGGATTGGACCAGAACGGCATTTCCCATTTCGCGGCCGACGTATCCTATATCGCGCCGCCCGATCAGGAACCGGCAGATTTCATCGACGAGCGGACGCTTGATCTGTCCCAGTCCCGCAAGTTCATCGACCTGCGCACGATCATGGGCGAAATCGACCATCGGGATGCCGGGATCGCCGCTGCCGCCAAGGGCATTTTCGAATGGCGCAACACCCATCGCTTCTGTTCCAACTGCGGGCATGAAAACCGTGTCTGTCACGCTGGCTGGCGCTTTGACTGCCCCGGCTGCGGACGACAGCATTTCCCCCGCACCGATCCCGTTGTGATCATGCTGGTTCTGGATGGCGACCGGGTTCTGTTGGGGCGTCAATCGGTTTGGCCCGAGCGGATGTATTCCCTGTTGGCCGGTTTCATGGAGCCGGGCGAAACCGTGGAAGAGGCCGTCCGTCGCGAGGTCGAAGAGGAATCCAGCGTGGTCGTGGGAGAGGTTCGCTATGTGACCTCGCAGCCCTGGCCCTTTCCCGCGTCATTGATGATCGGCTGTGTCGGCAAGGCCGAGACGACCGAGATCACCATTGATCAGCATGAGCTGGAGGATGCGATCTGGGTTTCCCGTTCCGAGGTTGCGCAGGCGCTGGCAGGCCAGCATGATCGCATTTCCCCGGCCCGCAAGGGCGCGGTCGCGCAGGTGATGCTGCAGGCCTGGGTCGATGGCACCGTCCGTGGGTTCGCCAACGACTGACCCAAGCGACTGGCGCGGGCTTGACCTTTGCCCTGCTCGCTGTGATGACCGTCTGAACATGGGCGGGGCATTGAAATGAAACAGAATTCCTATCCAGGCCTTGCCGAGGCCACCAAGGTCTGGGCAAGAATCGCGGCGCTGAGCTTTGGCGGCCCGGCCGGTCAGATGGCGGTCATGCATCGCATCCTGGTACAGGAAAAACGCTGGATCGGAGATGATCGCTTTCTGCATGCACTGAATTTCTGCATGTTGCTGCCGGGCCCCGAGGCGCAGCAGCTGGCCACTTATGTCGGCTGGTTGATGCATGGTGTGCGCGGTGCGCTGGTTGCCGGATTGCTGTTCATCCTGCCCGGTGTCAGCGCGATCATGGTGCTCAGCTGGATTTACGCGGCCTATGGCGATATCCGTTTTGTCGCGGCGCTGTTCTTTGGATTGAAGGCTGCGGTTCTGGCCATTGTGGTGCAGGCGGTGATACGTGTGGCGGGCAAGGCGCTGCGCAACAATGCCATGCGCTTCCTTGCGATCTCGGCCTTTGTCGCGCTGTTTGCCTTTGCCGCGCCATTTCCCCTGATCGTTGCGCTTGCCGCATTGATCGGCTGGGCAGGGGCGGCGATGGACGTGGCTGCCTTTCAGGTCCGCAACCGGGATGCCTCGGCGCCCGACGGCCATATCTCGGATAGCGACAGCCTGTTGGGACAGGAAAGCGCTGAAGATGGTCCTGATCGCAGAACCGCGCATCGTGCGGGATTTGCGGCATTGGCGCTTTGGCTGGTCCCGGTTGCCTTGTTGATGTTGGTGTCACCGGGCGGCGTCTTCACCGATATCGCAACCTTCTTTTCAAAACTGGCGCTGCTGACCTTTGGCGGAGCCTATGCCGCGCTGGCATGGGTGGCTCAGGAGGCGGTGGGCAGCTACGGCTGGCTGCAGCCGGCAGAGATGCTGGATGGGCTTGGAATGGCCGAGACGACGCCCGGGCCGCTGATCATGGTGCTGCAATTTGTCGGGTTCCTGGCTGCGCTGAGGGAATCCGGATGGCCGATGCCGCTGCTGGCGGGCACGATTGGCGGTCTGATCGCGACATGGGTGACCTTTGCCCCATGTTTTGCCTGGATCTTTTTCGGGGCACCCTACATGGAGTCGCTGCGCCACAATCGCAGGCTGTCAGCGGCGCTGTCTGCGGTGACTGCTGCGGTCGTGGGTGTGATCCTGAACCTTGCGGTCTGGTTTGCCGTGCATACGGTCTGGCGCGAAACGATGCCGCTGGATGTTGGGCTGCTGCATGTCGAGTTGCCCGTCCTGTCATCTCTGGACCCGGCCGCAGCCACGCTGTCGGTCTTGGCCTTGATCGGCGTTTTCTTGTTGCGAATGGGCATGACGGCCCTGCTGGCCAGTGCGGCCTGTCTGGGCTTGCTGCTGCATCTGGCGGGTTTCGTCTAAGCCGGAAAAGGAGGCAGCCTTGGGCAAATGGCAAGGTATCACGTGGCAATTCAACCTTTGGTTGATATTGCAAAGCACCCAGCCGGGCAATTGCTGGAAAACACTGCGCGAATGTGGTTAGACCGACACAACGATAAGCGGAGATACTTTCAAGAGATGGCGATTCAAGAACAGGGCAGGGTCATCGCGGTTCGCAATGATCGTTTGGGCGGCCGGCTAGGGGCGCTGTTGAATGCCAAGCGCATCGCCGATGATTACTCTGCGGGCTTTGCCTTTACCTGGTCCAGCCACGAAGCCGTCAGCCCCGAATTGCAGAAACCGGAAGAGCTGTTTTCAAAGGATTTTCTTGAAGAATATCGTGAAACGCGGCTGGGTTTCGGAGAATTGCAGGAAAGTGCTCTGGCTGTCGAGAACCTTCCGGCGGGCTGCGACCGCGATTGGTTGACCCGCCAGCTGGCCGAACGGAACCTGCGTTGTTCCGAGGCCATGCAGGTCGTGCGGCTGCCATGGGAAGATCAGGGCGAGGTGGCCGAACGCCTTGTCCAGACGCTTGGCAGCATCCAGTTCAATCCCGTTGTCAAGCAGGCGATGGAACGGATCCGCGACAGCCTGGGCGATGTGGCGTTGGTGGCCTATCACCTGCGCCGTGGTGATATCATTGATCCGGCGGCACGGCCCTCCAATGTGTTGTGGCCCACGAAATACATTCCCCGTGTCTTCTATGAAGAACATATTGGCCGCGTTTTGGCGCAGGATCCCGATGCGAGAATCGTCATCTTTTCCGACGCCCCGCATGAGATTGACGCCTTTTGTGCGCTGTCGCCGCGGGTGATCCCGGCCGCAAGGCTGATTGACGACGAAGATCTGGCCCCGCTTCAGCGAGATTTTCTCGAGCTTTACACGATGTCGCTGTGCAAGCGGATCTTCGCGCCGGGGGCCAGTGCCTTTTCCCGCCTTGCAGCCCTGCTGGGCAACAGTCAGGTGATCCCGATCACCTCTGATCTGACAGCGCAAGAGCGCGAGCATGCACTGAACCGTCTGACGCAGCAACTGGACCAGTCACCGGAAGTCTTTGCCGGTGACGCCGATCTCGGGCAGAATTTCCCTGAGCTGATCGCATTCCACAACGCGCGCAAGACGCCTCACGTCGCGCGCGCCATTCTGCAAAAGCATCATGATCGCGGCTTTCGCCAGTCCTATATCCATGATCTTCTGGCTGAACAGCATTTCTGGGCAGGAGATTCAGAGGCGGCGCTGAATCTGGCGCGTTCCTTGAAAGAGCGGCCGATCCTGACCGATCTGGGCAATGCGCAGGTCTACGCATGGGCCGGGTTGGCTGCGCTTGCCGACAACCGGACCAAAGAGGCGACGCGCATGGCGCATATCGCCCAATGGCTGCAACCCAATCTGCCCATTGCACGTATCCTGATCGGGGGGCTTGTCGGTGCCAAGGTCGATCCGGCGTGCCTCTATCCGGTGGCGCCGGAACTGGTCTTGCTGAAGCGGTCGATGGTGGCGCGCTTTGCAGCAATAGCCGAGCGACTCTCGAACTCCGACACGACGGTATCCAACAGGCGCATGCTGTCCTTCATCCCATTTGAACTGGATATTCGCGATTGGCGTGACATCCAGTCTTTGCGCCTGCCATCGGCGTTCTGGAATGTCCCCAACCAGCACAAGATGATCGGGTTTTTCCGCAGCACCTATCGGCGGCAGTTGGAGCTACCGCAGGTCAGGTCGCTTCTGGGACAATTGCATTTTCAGGCCGAGGATCAAGAGGTCGGCAAACGCCTGATCGAAGAGGCCTATGATGAAAGCCGCGGCGATTCACTGATTGCCATTCGCCGGGCGCGGATGATGTGGGCCGAAGGTCGTCAAGGCGCCGCGCTCAAGGGGTTTGCCGAGGCCGCCGAGCTTTCAGGGCAGCATATCTGCCATATGGCCGAACAGGGGGTGGCACTGGTGCGTGCGGGCAAGAAGGGGCAGGCCATAGATGTGTTCAAGCGTATTTCCGAACGGGACCATGATTTCGTCGAAATTCACATCACGACGGCCGACGTGTTGCGGCGTCAGGGCAAGACCCGTGATCTGGCGCTGAAGGTTGCCGCTCATGTCGATGACATGGTGCCCGGTGGATTGCGGACCGCGCAGATCCACAGAAAGGTTCTGGAACAGACAGGCCATAAGCAGCAGGCGGACCAGATCGTCGCGCGGTTCAAGGCATGGAACCGTTCCTGCGGCAAGTTTTCCTCGCGCGTCGGTTCGGCGGGGTGATCGGACGCCGGGGTGACCCGGGCGTATGCCCCGCCGCAAGGCAAACCTTGGGCGGGGGCATTTCATGTCGGGCCGGATCATGCGGGCTGATGCGCATAGCCTCGATTTTGCAGGACGGCCTTGATCTCTTGCAGGATCGCAGGGTCGTCGATCGCCGCCGGCATCTTCCAGGGCTGGTCATCGGCAATTTTCTGGATCGTGCCGCGCAGCACCTTGCCTGAACGTGTCTTGGGCAGGCGTTCGACCTCGATGGCGGTCTTGAAGGCCGCGACCGGCCCGATTTCCTGTCGCACCAGCGCGACCAGTTCCCGTTCAAGTCGCTCGGGGTCGGGCTGCACACCGGAATTGGTGACATAGAAACCGACGGGCATTTGCCCCTTCAGCGCATCGGCCACGCCAACCACCGCGCATTCGGCAATGTCGGGATGGCTGGTGATCACCTCTTCCATTGCACCGGTCGACAGGCGGTGCCCGGCGACATTGATGATGTCGTCAGTGCGCGCCATGATGAAGACATAGCCGTCTTCGTCAATAATCCCGGCATCCGAAGTGGCATAATAGCCCGGAAATTCGTCAAAATAGGCGCTTTGATAGCGTTCCGGCGCGTTCCACAATGTCGGAAAGCAACTGGGCGGCAGTGGCAATTTCAGCACGATGTTGCCAAGCGTTCCCGGCGCGACGGGGTGGCCGTCATCGTCAAGCACCTGCACATCATATCCGGGCATGGGTTTGCCGGGGCTGCCCAGGCGGATTGGGAAGGCACCCAGCCCGACAGGGTTGCCCGAGATGGCCCAGCCGGTCTCGGTTTGCCACCAATGGTCGATGACCGGGCGGTCCAGCTTGCTTTGCGCCCATTTGACCGTATCGGGGTCCGAGCGTTCCCCCGCCAGAAACAGCGTGCGGAACTGCGACAGGTCATATTTTCCGATCTGCTCGCCCTGTGGGTCTTCCTTGCGGATGGCGCGAAAGGCCGTCGGGGCGGCGAACAGGGCATTGACCTTGTGATCCTGAATGACCCGCCAGAACACACCCGCATCGGGGCATCCGACCGGCTTGCCTTCGAAGACCACGGTGGCACAGCCCTGCAGCAGGGGACCATAGCAGATGTAGGAATGACCGACGACCCAGCCCACATCCGAGGCCGCCCAGAACACATCGCCCGGGCGGGTGCCGTAATGGTTTTCCATGGCCCAATGCAGCGCGACCATATGGCTGCCATTGTCGCGGACCACGCCCTTGGGTTGCCCGGTTGTGCCGGATGTATACAGGATATACAGCGGATCCGTGGCCTCGACCGGGACGCAATCGGGACGGCGCCCCTGTTCTTTCGCCTGCGCGACGGCTTCAGCCATATCGACATCGCGCCCGGTGACCATCTCGCAGCGATGTGCCTCGCGCTGCAGAATGACGCAGGAGGCGGGTTTGTGCGTGGCATCGGCGATGGCCTGGTCCAGCAGCGGCTTGTATTCGACGATGCGGGTGTTTTCCAAACCGCATGAGGCCGAGATGACCAGCTTGGGGGTGGCGTCATCTATGCGTGCCGACAATTCATGCGCGGCAAAACCCCCGAAGACAACCGAATGCACCGCGCCCAGACGGGCACAGGCCAGCATGGCAAAAACCGCCTCGGCAACCATGGGCATATAGATGATCACGCGGTCGCCTCTGGTGACACCCTGATCCTGCATCACGGCGGCCAGTGCACCGACTTCGTCCAGCAGTTGCGCAAAGCTGTAGCGCCGCACGGATTTTGTCACCGGGCTGTCCCAGATCAGCGCGGTCTGATCGCCACGACCGTTCTGCACATGGCGGTCCACGCAGTTCCAGCAGGTGTTGCATTGAGCGCCGGCAAACCAGCGCCCGAATTTGCCCATCTCAGGATCAAAGACCTTGTCGGCAGGTCTGATCCAGTCGATGGCCTGGGCCGCCCGTGCCCAATAGGCCTCGGGGTCGGCCCGCCATGCGGCATAGCTCTGCTCATATCCGGACATGGGACGGCCCTCAGCAGACATAGTTCAGGCCAAGGCGGCCGCCATCGACATAGATGGTTTCACCGGTGATATAGCTGGCCTTTTTCGAGGCGAGGAACGCCACGACATCGCCGATCTCACGCGCCGTGCCCATGCGTTGCAAAGGCGTGCGCGACATGGCCATCTTCATGGCTTCGGGATTGGCATTCACGCCAGCCATCATTTCCGTGTCGATCGAGCCGGGACCAACCGCGTTCACGCGGATGCCATGCGGGGCCAGCGCCAGCGACATGGATTTCGTCAACTGCATGACGCCGCCCTTCGAGGCGCAATAGGCCGGAATGGCCGGAATGGCGACAACGGCATTGATCGAGGACATATTGACGATCGAACCGTTGATCTCTTGCGCCACCATGGCTTTGGAGGCCCGTTGCGAAGCATAGAACAGTCCCGTCAGGTTCACGTCGATCACCTTGCGGAAGTCATCCAGGGAATAGTCGAGGAAGTTCCCCGGAAGGGCGACACCGGCATTGTTGACCAATGTGTGCACGAAACCCAGTTCGGCTTCGATCTTCGCGAACATGGCGTCGATCTGCTCGACATTGCCGAGATCGCAGGCGATGCCGACAGCGCCATTGCCCAGCTTTCGCGCGGCTTCCTCGACGCCTTCGGCGTTGATATCGGCCAGAACCAGCTGGAAGCCGTCTTCGGCAAGCGCCTCGGCGCAGGCATATCCGATACCCTGGGCAGCGCCGGTCACCAATGCGATATTGCGTGTCATGAGTTCAATCTCCTTCAGTCTTCCAAACCGTAATCGTTACGGGCCTGTTCGGGGGTGATATAGCCCGCAGCCAGATCGGCGCGGACAAGTTCGGGGTCACGGCGGGCCGGGTCGCCATAGCCGCCCCCGCCGGGCAGGCTGAGGACAAGCCGCTGGCCGCTGGCGATTTTCTGGCGGCCCTTGCCGCGCAGTTTCGTGCCGTCAGCCAGTTCGACACGGCCATTGCCGCCGCATCCGCCGCCGTCACGACCACGCGCGGGATTGTCGATCCGGTCAAACATCGCGTTGAAAAACAGGTCATAGCCGTGACGCGGTTCGATCTCGATCACCTGGCCCAGCCCGCCGCGCCAGGTTCCCGCACCACCTGAACCTTCGCGCAGATCCTTGCGCCAGACGGTGATCGGGCCGACCTGTTCTGTCACTTCGACCGACATTGTCGAAACGCCCGAGGGGAAGGCGGTGGCGGACATGCCATCCAGCGTCGGTCGCGCCCCGGTGCCGCCTGAGTTGAACATCAGGACCTCGCGACCGGGCAGATTGCTGTCGGGGTCCGAGGGCCTTGCAGAGATCTGGATGTTCCACAGCGCCGAGGCCCCTTCGGCAGGCACAGTGCCCCCCATGGCCTGATGCAATGCGCCCAATACGACATCGGGGACCAGATGGCCCAGAACATGGCGGACCGAGACCGGGGCAGGGCGTCTGGCCGCAAGAATGCAGCCTTCGGGCGCGGTGATGTGGAATGGCTCCAGAGAGCCGGTATTGTTGGGAACGTCCGGTGCAATCGCGCATTTCAGCGCATAGCAGGCATAGGCCCTTGTATAGACCTCGGGGCAGTTCACGCCGAATTTGGACATGCCGCTTGTGCCGTCGAAATCCGCCAGCAGCCTGTCGCCTTCGATGGTCAGACGCACCTGCATGTGAACCGGTGCTTCATAGCCATCGACGGTCATCGTTGAATCATAGCTGCCCGAGGGCACCTTCGCGATGGCGTTCAGCGTCGCCTTGCGGCTGCTGTCGATGATGAAATCGGACAGCATGTCCAGATCGTCGATGGAAAATTCATCCATCATGTCCTGCAGCCTGCGATTGCCGGCTTCGTTGCAGGCGGCCAGGGAATACATGTCGCCGACCGTCTGGTCGGGCGTGCGGACATTGGCGCGGATCATCTGAACCAGCAGGGAGCTGACCTGACCTTTTTCCGCGAATTTGGTGATCGGGATCAGCAGGCCTTCCTCATAGACCTCGCCCGCATCGGGACCAAAGCCGCGACCGCCGATATCGACAACATGTGCCGTGCAGGCGAAAAAGCCGATATGCACGCCCTTGCGAAAGACCGGCGTCACGACCGTGATGTCATGCAGATGGCCGGTGCCCTTCCAGGGGTCGTTGGTGATGAAGACATCGCCTTCAAAGATGTTCTGCGCGCCGATTTCACGGGTGAAATGGGTCACGCTTTCGGCCATGGCGTTGACATGGCCGGGGGTGCCGGTCACGGCCTGGGCCATCATGCGCCCCTGCCTGTCGAACAGCCCTGCGGAAAGGTCTCCGGCTTCACGCACGCTGGTGGAAAAGGCTGTGCGGATCAGGGTGGTCGCCTGTTCTTCGACCACCGCAATCAGCCGGTTCCACATGATTTGCAGATCAATCGAAGACATGCTCATTTCATTGCCCCTTTCCGCAGCAGCAACAGGCTGCCATCTCCTTGTCCGATCACCGAATAGCCCGAGGTCACGATGGTCGAGGTTTCGCTTTCCGTGATGACCGCCGGGCCTTCGACAACGGCACCGGCTGTGATTGCCTGGCGATCGACCTCGCGCGCGGTGACCGTCTTGCGCAGGGCCGAGTCAAAGAACTCGCGGCTGCGGTCGCTGTCCATTGACGCGCCGGTCAGGAAGCGTTGTGCCTTGTCCATGTCGGGCAGGACCGAGGCGACGGTCAGCGACCAGTTCGTGACCTCGACCGGCAGATCGTCGATGATGCGGCCGAAGAGGTTGCGATAGGCTTCCTCGAAGGCCTGCAAAAGCATGGTCTGATCACCGTCATTGAACGGGGTGTAGGGCAGCACCACGGGGATTTCCCAGCCCTGTCCGGTATAGCGCATGAAGGCAGTCAGGCGGATCGTTGTTTCGGCATCTCCGGCCCCTTCCTTGACGAATGCGCGAGCCTCGGCCTCCAGTTCGGTCAGCGCGGCATTGACCATAGCCGGATCAAAGGCGTCCAATCGCTGAAACAACCCGCGCGTCGCCTCGTAGCTGAAGGGGGCCTTGAGGAAGCCGATGGCCGAGCCCACACCCGCGCCGGGCGGGATGATCAGGCTGTCGATGCCCAGTTTTTCACACAGACGGCAGGCATGCAGCGGCGCACCGCCGCCAAAAGCGATCATGGTGAAATGTTCGATGTCTCGCCCGTTTTCGACCGTGTGGACACGGGCGGCATTGGCCATGTTTTCATCGACCATTTCGGTCACGCCGAATGCCGCATCCGCCGCAGGCATGTCCAGCTTGCGCGCCAGCTGTTCATCCAACGCAGCAAGTGCCAACTCGCGCGACAGTGGAATCGCACCACCTGCAAAATTGTCGGCATCCAGCCGCCCCAGCGTCAGGTTGGCATCCGTCACCGTCGGTTCGTTGCCGCCGCGCTGATAACAGGCCGGTCCGGGCTCGGATGCCGCGGAGCGCGGTCCGACCTGAATGCGACCCATGGCGTCGATCGAGGCGATCGATCCGCCCCCGGCCCCGATCTCGACCATTTCGACGACCGGAGTAGAGACCGGCATCCCCGAGCCCTTCTTGAAGCGATAGGTGCGCGCCACCTCGAAGGTATTCGCGGTCTTCGGGCGGCCGTCCTCGATCAGGCAGATCTTGGCCGTGGTGCCGCCCATGTCAAAGCTGAGCACCTTGTCCAACCCATGTGCACGTGCAAATTCCGCGGCGAAGATGGCACCTCCGGCAGGGCCGGATTCCAACAGGCGGACGGGTTCGGCGCTGGCGGTCTCGACCGAGATCAGCCCGCCTCCGGAATGCATCATGAAGACCGGTGCGGCAATTTCCGTATCGCGAAGCCTTGCGACCAGCCGTCCCAGATAATCCGCGACCTGCGGCTGTACATAGGCATTGGCGATCACGGTATTGAACCGCTCGAATTCGCGCATCTGGGGTGAAATCACCGATGAAATCGAGACCGACAGATCGGGCGCGGCGGCCTTCAGGGCCTCGGCCATCATCTGCTCGTGGGCCGGATTGGCATAGGCATGCATGAAGCCGATGGCGACGGATTCGTAACCGCCGTCGAGAATGGTCTGCACCATCGCCTCGATCTCTGCGCGCTCCAGTGCCAGCAGAACCGAGCCGTCCGCCGCCACGCGTTCCTTCATGGTAAATCGGTCTTTGCGTGCCACCAGCGGCTTGGGCAGCGTCAGGTTCAGGTCATATTGCTCGAAGCGGTTTTCCGAGCGCATTTCGACCACGTCGCGAAAGCCCTCGGTGGTGATGAAGGCCAGCTTGGCCCCCCGCCTTTCGATCAGCGAATTGGTTACCAGCGTGGTGCCATGGATCACCTGGCCGATCTCGGCAGGTCCGACCCCGGCAGCATCGGCTGCCTTGAGAATGCCATCAAGAATGGCCTGTTCGGGTTTGCTGTAATTCGTCAGGACCTTGGCCGTCGCAAGGCCGCCCGGATATTGTAGCGCGACATCGGTAAATGTTCCGCCGATATCAACGCCGACACGGATATTGGGATTCATCATGCAAGCCTCGGTTCAGAAACTTTTCATCAGTTGGTTCATCGTGAAGGCGGTTTCATAGATGCCAGCCTTCAGCGTGCGGTTGGCGGCCGGTTTGAGCCCGGTCACCGGAATCGGCAGAGTGTCTTCCGTTGCGCCCGTCATCAGTTCGGCCAGCGCCTTGCCGAACATGGTGCCGGTGGTGATGCCCCGCCCGTTATAACCGATGGGTGTGAATACCCCTTCGGCCAGCCGATGAATGCGGAACAGATGGTCGGGGGTCATGGCGATCTGTCCATGCCAGGCATTGTCGAATTCGACCTTGCCCAATTCGGGGAACAGTCGCTTCAGATTGGCCTGTGCCCATCGCCGTGACAGGCCCTTCCTGCCGCCAAGCACCGACCCCATGGAGCCGATGATCAGCCGACCGAACTCATCCCGGCGCAATGAGAACATGATCTGGTTGGTATCCCACAGGCCCTGCCGTTCGGGCAGGATATGTTCGCCTCTCTTTCCGAGAGGTTCCGTCGACAGCTGGAAGAAATGGATCTTGGTAAAACTCTGACGCAGGCCGGGCCACAGATCGTCCGAATAGGCATTGGTGCCCAGGACCACGTATTTCGCGCTGACGGTGCCGCGCGCGGTGCGAAGCTGCCAGCGGTCGCCCGCCCTGGTGATCTTTGTCACTGTGACTCCGGTCGAAATCCTGGCACCTGCGGATGTCGCCGCCCGTGCAAGGCCGCGCGCATATCCCATCGGGTTGATCGTCCCGGCGCGGCGGTCCAGAAGGCCGCCGAAAAACCTGGTCGTGCCGGTCTTCTTCGCGGTTTCCGCCGCATCCAGAAGTTCGACATCGACTCCGCGCCGGTGCCAGCCTTCGGCACGACGCTGCAGGTCCTGGAAGCCCCTGGGCGAATGAGCGGCGTGAATCGTGCCGCTGCGCGTTGCTTCGCAGCGGATCTGGTATTTCTCGATCAACGAGAAGACGTAATCAGGCAATTCACCCAACCGCTGGACCAACCGTGATCCGGCTTCTTTGCCGAGGTTTTTCTCGACATCCTGCGGGGGCAGCCAGACGCCCGCATTGACCAGTCCGACATTGCGACCCGAGCCGCCATAACCGATGTGCCTGGCTTCCAGAACGTGACAATCCAATCCCAGATTGGCGGCGTGCAATGCCGTCGACAGGCCCGTGAAACCTCCACCGACGATGGCGACATCGCAGGTCGAATCGCCGTCCATCGGGCATTCATGGGGTCGTTCGGCTGCTGACATGTCCCACAAGGATATAGGCTTGTTCGCGGGCATGGCTCTCTCCTGGTTGGTCATTGGGGCCGGTTGTTCGCTTTTGCTCCGGCGTTATGGACAAAGCTTGATACAGCGCAACGACTGTGTCAACATACATTATAGTCGTTCTATATGCTGAAACACTAGGAGGCCACATGCCCAGCCTGAACACATCGGTCAAGAAGATGGTCGAACAAGCGCGCGCGCGCATCGAAGAGGTGGAAACCCGGGATGCGATCAAGATGGTCGATGACCCCGAGGTCGTGATCGTGGATCTGCGCGATGTCAGGGAACGGCAGCGCTCGGGCTTTATTCCGGGCAGCTTTCATTGCCCGCGCGGAATGCTGGAATTCTGGGTGGATCCCGAAAGCCCGTATTTCAAGGAGATCTTTGCAGAGGACAAGAAATTCGTCTTCCACTGTGCCAGCGGCTGGCGCTCGGCACTGTCGGTCGCCCTGCTGCAGGACATGGGCTTTCAGGCCGCCCATCTGAAAGAGGGATTTTCGACCTGGGAGAAACAGGGCGGGCCAGTCGAATATCCCGCCCCCAAGTCGTGATCGGGGTCAGCTGCGGCTGAGCCGTTGCGACACTGATTCCGCTGCCAGCCTGACAAGCTGGCAGATCATGTCTTCATCGCCGTCCTTGAGGTTGATCTCGGGGACGGAGACGCCCAGGGCCCCGATGGCTGCGCCGTCGGGCATGCAGATCGCCGCGCCATAACTGCGGATCTGATCACGGAATTCGCCCGTATCGATGGCGAAACCCTTGGCGCGGATACGGATGATTTCATCATCCATGGCCTTGATCGAGGTGATGCTGCGTTCGGTGTATTTGCTCAGATTGCCGATCAGAAGATCCCGCATCCTGCTGTAGTTTGCCGCCAGAATCGCCTTGCCGGTGCCGACGCAATGGATCGGCGCAGAACCGGAGATCGGGTTCCATGATCGAATGGGCTGGGTCGACTCGATCTTGTCGATATAGATCACATTCAGTCCCTCGGGTACGGCGAGATAGACCGTTTCACCCGTCTTGTTCGCCAGCATCTGCAGCGCGGGGGCGCAGAGTTCGCGCAGGTTGAAATGTTCGACGACCGCGCGCCCGACCTGCCATGTCTTCAGCGTTGCCGTATAGCGCTTGTCCTCGGTCGGGCGGGCATATCCCAAAGTGGACAGGGTCTGCAGTAGCCGGAAGACATTCGACTTGGTCAGTTCCAACTCGCGTGACAGTTCTGACACGCCACGCGGGCCGTTCGACTGCGCCAGCGTCTCCAGTATCTGCAGGCCCTTTGCCAGGGTGCTGTCCACTTTCGGTGCCTTTTTCGGCTCTGGGGTCGCGTCCTTCTGGTCCAACCGCGTGCTCCTGTCTTCCATGTTGTGTTTGTCCATCATAATCCCCCAGTTTTCCCAAGAAGTGAATGTGATTGCAGGACATGCGGCCTGTAAGGGGGCAATCATTCCGGCGGGCGCATGTCAAAAGGGAATATGTGCCGGTATAAGAAACATATATCACATATATTGACACGAAAAGGGCAATTCGCCACTGTTCCCGTGATATTCATCTGGAAAGTGGGGCCATGGCTGAAGTTTCTTCCATTTCTGATGCGCTGGTGCATTTGGGGCGGGGGCCGGACGAAAACGGGCGCCCGGTCAATCTGCCGATCTCGCAGGGCTCGACAATGCTGTTCAACAGCCTGTCGGAATTCGAGGCCGCCCGCGAGGCGCGCCATGAACCCGGCACCCTGTATTACGGTCGCTATGGCAACCCGGCCAGTTTCGAACTGGAACATGCGATTGCGACGTTGGAGGGCGGAGCGGGTTGCATCAGCGTATCGGCCGGTCTGACGGCGGTTACTCTGGCCCTCATGGGGGCTGCAAAGGCGGGTGATCACCTGCTGGTCGCGGACAACGTCTATGCGCCGACACGCGGATTTTGTGACACGGTTCTGGCGCGCTATGGTGTCGAGATCTCCTATTTCGATCCGATGCAGGACATCACCCCCTGCCTGCGCCCCAATACCGCCGCCGTGATGTTCGAGGCCCCCGGTTCCGGTACATTCGAAGTTCCCGATATCCCGGCCATTTCTGCCGCTGCCCGACGCCATGGCGCCTTGTCGATCATCGATGGCACATGGGCCACGCCGGTCTTTTGCCAGCCGTTGCGCCTGGGCGCGGATGTGGTCGTCCATTCGGGGTCGAAATACATTGGTGGCCATGCCGACAGCATGATCGGGTTCATTGTCTGCAACGAGGCGACCTATCCGCAGATGCGAAAGATGGCGCTGGCCTTCGGAGACAAGGCAGGCGCGCAGGATGTCTTCCTGTCGCTGCGTGGCCTGCGCACGCTGGAAATGCGCATGAAGGCAGCCGAGGCCGCAGGCCTGAAGCTGGCCACCTGGCTGGCCGGGCAACCCCAGATCACCCGTGTGCTGCATCCGGCCCTGCCGCAATGCCCCGGCCATGAATTCTGGAAACGCGATTTCACTGGCGCGGCCGGTCTGTTTGGCGTTGTGACGCGCAAGACCTCGACCGAGAAGCTGCACGCCTTTGTTGACGGGCTGGAGATGTTCGGCATCGGCGTCAGCTGGGGCGGCTTTGAAAGCCTTGTCCTGCCCGTCCAGCCGCTGCGTACCGCGACACGCTGGCAAGAGGAAGGACATCTGATCCGCTTCAATATAGGTTTCGAAAATCCTGACAGCCTGTGTGCCGATCTGGCCCGCGCTTTGCCCCTTTTGGACTGAGGACGAAAAGAATGAAAAACGTAATTGATCACTTTGTCATTGGCGCCGACAGCCTTGAGCAGGGAGAAGAGGCTCTGCAGAAGTTGTTGGGCGTGACGGTGCCGCGCGGCGGCAAGCATGATGCCATGAGCACCCATAACTGTGTCATGCAATCGGGCAACAGGACCTTTCTGGAAATCCTGTCCATCGATCCCGATGCGCCCGCGCCAGGCCGGGTGCGCTGGTTCTCGATGGATGAGGCCGAAACGCAACAGCGCTTGGCAGAACGTCCCCGCGCCCTGTGCTGGGTGGTGGGCACCGATGATCTGGACGCGGTGGTGGCAGCCAGCCCGGTTGATCTGGGCGAAGTTCTGGAACTCAGCCGTGGCGGGCGCACATGGCGTCTCACCGTGCCGCGGGACGGGCATCTGCCCGAGGGCGGGCTGCTGCCTGCCTTCATCGAATGGTCGCCGGGTCCGCATCCCTCGGAAGGGCAGCAGGATCTGGGCGTGCGGCTGACATCGATCGTCCTGACCCATCCCCAACCCGAGCGCCTGACCGAGACTCTGGCGGCCCTGGGCGTCGATCATCTGGCCCGTGTTCAGACGGGTGATCCCGCCATTGCATTCGAACTGGACAGCCCCAGGGGCCCGGTCGTGATCGACTAGCGTTACGGATGAACGGTTTTCCATGCTCCGGGCCATAACATCCGCCCGGGGCGTGATTATCCCGTCGTGAGGTGATTGTCCAAGGGCCTTGGATGCGCCTAATGTGTCCGCAGAATCAGGCAATATGGTGACGGAGGCGACGATGACCCTGGATTTGACGCAAAATGATATCTCGGATGTGGTCGCGGCTGATCGCGCCCATGTATGGCACCATCTCAGCCAGCACAAACCCTATGAAACGACCGATCCCCGTGTCTTTGTCGAAGGCAAGGGCATGCGCGTCTGGGATGCGACGGGCAAGGAATATCTGGACGCGGTGTCCGGGGGCGTCTGGACCGTCAATGTCGGCTATGGACGGGAAAGCATTGCGGATGCCGTTCGCGATCAACTGGTGCGGTTGAACTATTTCGCAGGCTCGGCCGGCAGCGTGCCCGGTGCGCGCTTTGCCGAAAAGCTGATCGAGAAGATGCCGGGGCTGAGCCGCGTCTATTTCGCGAATTCTGGGTCCGAGGCCAATGAGAAGGTCTACAAGATGGTGCGCCAGATCTCGGCGCGTCATTACGGCGGCAAGAAAAACAAGATCCTGTATCGCGACCGTGACTATCACGGCACCACCATCGGGACGCTGGCCACTTCGGGCCAGGCGCAGCGGGCCGAGCAATATGGTCCCTTTCCGGACGGTTTCGTCATGGTTCCCCATTGTCTTGAGTATCGCAAGCAGTGGGATGTCGAGAATTATGGCGAACGTGCTGCTGACGCCATCGAAGAGGTAATTCTGCGCGAAGGCCCCGATACCGTGGGTGCCATTGTGCTGGAACCCGTGACGGCAGGCGGCGGCGTCATCACCCCGCCCGAAGGTTATTGGCCTCGTGTCCAGGAAATCTGCCGCAAGTATGACATCCTGCTGCATATCGACGAGGTCGTATGCGGTCTGGGGCGCACCGGAAAATGGTTTGGCTATCAGCACTATGGTATCGAGCCCGATTTCGTGACCATGGCCAAGGGCGTCGCCTCGGGCTATGCGGCAATTTCCTGCGCCGTAACCACCGAGCGCGTCTTCGAGATGTTCAAGGATGCACCGGAAGACGGCATGAGCTATTTCCGTGATATCTCGACATTTGGCGGCTGCACCGCCGGTCCGGTTGCCGCGCTGGAAAACATGCGCATCATCGAGGATGAGGGCCTGCTCGAGAACACCCGGATCATGGGTGAGCGTCTGCTTGGCAATCTGAACGAACTGATGGGGCGTCACAGCGTCATTGGTGATGTGCGTGGCAAGGGGCTCTTTTGCGGTGCGGAGCTGGTCAAGGATCGCGACAGCAAAGAGCCGCTGGACGAAAAGCTGGTGCAGGCGATTGTTGCGGACTGCATGGGTCAGGGTGTCATCATCGGAGCTACGAACCGCTCGCTGCACGGGATGAACAATACGCTGTGCCTGTCGCCCGCGCTGATCGCCACGGCCGAGGACATCGACCGGATCACCGCGGCCATCGACACGGCGCTGACCCGCGTGATCGGCTGAGGCGCATGGGCTGCGATTGTTCCGCCCCGGTGGAGTGATCGCAGCCGTCTCTGGAGCGTTCTGAAAATTTGAATGTCATACAATAGCGGCGCAATGTCGCTATTTTTCTTTGACATTCAGCTAATCCCTCGCCATGAAGTCATATATGGTATGACCAAAATTGCGAGGGCGAAATGGTGGATCAGCGCGAAGTCTTTATTGACGGGGAATGGCTGACTCCGTCCGGGGTCGATCAGATCGAGGTCGAAAACCCTGCCAACGAGCAGGTCATCGCCACCATTCCCGATTGCGATGCAGCCACGGCCCAGACCGCCTTGACCGCCGCGAAAAAGGCGCAATCCGACTGGGCCGGACTGCCAGCCATCGAACGTGCAAGGGTGGTTCACGCGCTGTCCGCATTGGTGCTTGAGAACGCGGAATCCCTTGCCGTGTCACTGGTGGCTGAACAGGGAAAGCCGATCAGCCAGGCGCGCGGCGAAGTTCAGGCTGCCGCGAATTTCCTGACCTATGCCGCTGAAAATGCCCGCCGGATCGAAGGCGATATCATGCCTTCGGACAATCCTGACGAGGAAATCATGATCCGTCGCGTGCCCCGTGGCGTGATCGTCGGTCTGACGGCATGGAATTATCCGCTGGCCCTTGCGGCGCGCAAGCTTGGTCCGGCGCTGGTATCGGGAAACAGCTTTGTCCTGATGAGCCATGAGATCACGCCGCTGGCCGGGTTGAATCTGGCGGCTCTGGCGCAACAGGCCGGCATTCCTGCTGGCGTGTTCAATGTGATCACCGGTCGCGGAGCCGTAGCTGGACGTGCGCTGGTGGAAAGCCCGCTTTCGGACATGGTGACCATGACTGGCAGCACGCGCGCAGGGCGCGAGATATTCCGATCGGCCGCAGATCAACTGAAGGTGCTGAGCCTGGAGCTGGGTGGCAAGGCCCCTTTCATCGTCATGGAGGATGCCGATCTGGACAAGGCGGTCGAGGCGGCCGTCATCGCCCGTTTCACCAATTGCGGGCAGGTCTGCACCTGCAATGAACGCATGTATCTGCATCAGGACATTGCCGACCTGTTCATGCGGAAATTTCTGGATCGCGTGCTGTCCTTGCGGATTGGCGATCCGATGAGCGATCCCGATCTTGGCCCCAAGGTCAGCAGTGTCGAGATCGACAAGATCGAGGAACTGATTGCTGCAGCCATCTCGGCAGGGGCCGAGCCGATCCTGCAAGGCGGTCGGCTGCGCGACGGAGAGTTCTCCAAGGGGCATTGGATGTCGCCCTCGGTTCTGGAATTGCACGGCAATGACAATCCGATCATCAGATCCGAAGTCTTTGGGCCGGTGGTGCCGTTCCTGCGCGTCGCCAGTTTTGAGGACGCCGTGCAAAAGGCGAATGACAGCGACTACGGGCTGTCCGCCTATCTGTTCACGCAGGATATCAGGCGCATGATGCGCGTCAGCCGCGAGCTGAACTTTGCGGAAATCTATTTCAACCGGGCCAATGGCGAGCAGGTTCAGGGCTATCACGCGGGATGGAACCAGTCGGGGATCGGCGGCGAAGACGGAAAATACGGCTTCGATGGCTATCTGAAGAAACAGACCATGTATGTGAACTGGTCCTGATCCGGGGAGGATAGAATATGGCTGCAATCACCGATGTCGCGGTGCGCTATTTCCAGGTGCCACTGGACGAGGTTCTGGTCGATGCCAAACATGGTGCCCATACGCATTTCGAACTGATCACCTGTACGATTACCGATGCAGACGGGCAGTCGGGCACCGGATACACCTATACCGGCGGCAAGGGCGGCAGCGCCATTGTCGCCATGTTGCAGGACGACATTGCGCCCTTTCTGATGGGTCAGGATTCCCGCCGGATCGACCAGCTTTATGACGGCATGCAATGGCATGTGCATTATGTCGCGCGAGGCGGCATAGCGTCATTCGCCATTTCGGCGGCAGATATTGCATTGTGGGATCTGCGCGGTCATGCCGAGGGCGCGCCGCTGTGGCAGATGGCGGGCGGGACAGCTGCAGACTGCAGGGCCTATCGCGGCGGCATTGATCTGAACTTTCCGTTGCCAAAACTGCTGGAAACGATTTCGGGCTATCTGGAGCAGGGCTTTGACGCGGTCAAGATCAAGGTCGGGCAGCCTACCCTGGCCGAGGATGTCGCCCGTGTCAGGGCCGTGCGCGAGCTGATCGGTTCCGATGTGACCTTCATGGTCGATGCCAATTATTCGATGGACGTTGATGGCGCGATCGCGGCGGCACGGGCCTTTGCCCCTTATGATATCACCTGGTTTGAAGAGCCGATCATTCCCGACGACTATATGGGATATGCCTGCATCGCAGATGCCACGGGCATGCCGCTGGCAATGGGCGAGAACCTGCATACCGAACATGAATTCGGCTATGCGCTGGCGCAGTCGAAGCTGTCCTATATTCAACCGGATGCCTCGAACTGTGGCGGTATCACCGGCTGGCTGCGCGTGGCGCGTATGGCTGCGAAAGCCGGTATCCCGGTGTGCAGCCACGGCATGCAGGAATTGCATGTCAGTCTGGTTTCGGCCCAGCCCAATCCCGGTTGGATCGAAGTGCATTCCTTCCCGATAGATCGCTACACAACCCATCCGCTGGTCCTGCGCAATGGTCGCGCTGTCGCGCCGGATCTGCCCGGCACCGGCGTGGCGTTCAATTGGGACATGCTGAAACAATGCTGCGATCGCGCAGCCTGACGGAGGACAATATGAAGATTGATGCAGCCTATTATACCGGAAATGGCAGTTTCGAACTGCGTCAGGTCGAAGATGTGCCGCCCGGACCGGGTGAAGTGCAGGTAGAGACCGCATATTGCGGTATTTGCGGTACGGATCTGCATGTCTATCTGGGCCATATGGAGGCCCGGATCGGCGACAATCGCGTGATCGGACATGAGATGTCGGGCCGGGTCTCGGCCATTGGCGAAGGCGTCGAGGGATTTGCCGTTGGCGAGCCTGTCGTTGTGCGGCCGCTGGCTCATTGCGGCGCATGTCCGGCTTGCAAGGCGGGGCATATTCATGTCTGCCACAATCTGAAATTCCTTGGTCTGGATACGGATGGTGCCTTCCAGAACAGATGGACCGTGCCCGCGCATGTGCTGCACAAGCTGCCCGCCGGGATGGCGCTGGATCATGCCGCGCTGGTCGAGCCTCTGGCTGTTGCCGTCCATGACGTGCGTCGCGCACGGGTTGCGGTTGGCGAGGATGTGTTGGTCATCGGCGGTGGCCCCATCGGGATGCTTGTGGCTCTGGTCGCACGCCATGCCGGGGCACGGGTGACGGTTTCCGAGGTCAATGAAAACCGCTTGAAGCTGGCGGAGGACATGGGTTTTGCGACGGCGAACCCTAAACGCGAAGACGTCGCCGCGCGCGTCATGGCCGAGACGGGCAACAAGGGGGCCGATGTGGTGTTCGAGGTCTCTGGCACGCAGCCGGGCGTTGACCTGATGACCGCCGTCACCGCCACGCGGGGTCGGATCTGCATGGTGGCCATTCACGCCCAGAAGCCGCAGATCGACATGTTCCGATTTTTCTGGCGCGAGATCGAACTGATCGGCGCAAGAACCTATGAGATTACCGATTTTGATGCGGCTATTGCCATGCTGTCCGATGGCATCGGGGTCGAGACCCTGATCACCGAAATCCGGCCACTGGCAGAGCTGCCGCAGGCGTTCAAGGCACTGACCGAGAATCCCAATTCGATGAAAACCCTGATCCGCGTCAGCGAGGAGGCCGCCTGATGTTTGACCCGAACGCATTTGATCTGACAGGCAAGACTGCTCTTGTTACCGGCGCAAGGCGTGGTATCGGACGTGGCATGGCCGAAGCCTTGGCTGCTGCGGGGGCCGATATCATTGGCGTCAGCGCATCCATGCCAGGGGATGGAGGCGAATTGGGGCGGGCGGTGACAGGAATGGGCCGCAAGTTCAGCGCCTATGCCTGCGACTTTTCCGACCGCAAGGCGGTTCACGCCTTTGCTGAACAGGTGCAGGCGGACCATCCCGCGATCGATATCCTGATCAACAATGCCGGGACGATCCGCCGTGCTCCGGCCGTCGAGCACGGGGATGACATCTGGGATGAGGTGATCGAGGTGAATCTGTCCGCCCAATTCGTCCTGACCCGCGAGATCGGCCGGGGCATGGTGCAGCGCGGCAGCGGCAAGGTGATCTTCACTGCCTCGCTGCTGACATTCCAGGGAGGGATCACCGTGCCGGGCTATGCGGCGTCAAAGGGCGGGATTGGTCAGCTGACGATGGCATTCGCGAATGAATGGGCAGGCAAGGGCGTCAATGTCAACGCCATCGCGCCGGGCTATATCGCCACCGACAATACCGATGCACTACGCAACGATCCTGATCGCCATGACGCAATTCTGGGACGGATTCCCGCTGGCCGCTGGGGTACGCCCGATGATTTTGGCGGTCCGGTGGTGTTTCTTGCGTCCGATGCGGCAAGCTATGTGCATGGCACGATCCTGACCGTTGATGGCGGCTGGATGGGACGCTGACCACCCTGTGACAGGGGCCGCCCGCTGCAGCGCGGGCGGTGTTCCTATGTACCGGGCAGGTCGGGGAAGAAGGTGGTGCTGACGAAATCCCATGCCGCGTCCAGATGCTGCACGATGGCTGCTTCGGCGGCGTCGGGGTCGCGTTCCAGGATTGCCGTATAGATCCGTTCATGCGCGGCATAATTGCGGCGGTTGCGCTCGGGCAGTCGCTCCATCTGCTCCCATTGCGGGGCCAGCCAGGCGACAAAGCCCTCATGCGTCGCGGTAAAGACCGGATTGTCGGCGATTTCATACAGCACGCGATGAAAGGCCACATCGGTCTGATAGAATCGTTCGGAATCGTCGATGGCCGCTGCATTTTCGGCCAGTTTTTCCTTGAGGCGGCGGATGTCCTCGCGGTTTGCACCGGTGGCCGCGTCGCGCACAAGCAGGCGTTCGACAAAAACTCTGGCCTTGTACAGGTTCTTGACGCCCTGGGGGTCATGCAGCAGCCGCCGGATCACCGGGCTGGTCGTGTCAATGACCGAGTCATAGCCGATATGGCGCACGACGGGACGAAAGCGCGGGCGCGCCTCGATCAGGCCACGGTTGGACAGCGCCGTGATCGCCTCGCGCACGACGGTCCGGCTGGCACCGAATTCCTCCATCAGCGCGCGCTCGGCCGGCAGGGGGGCACCGTCTTTCAGTTTTCCCGAAGCGATGCGGTTTTCGATCGCGGTGACGATGGCATCAGCGGCACGGACGGATTTCTTGGTATTTTCTTCTGGATCCATGGGAATGCGTCCTGCTGAAGCTGCTGTCGTCCGGATCGGCCTGTAGCACTGCCTGCCGGATATTTGAATGCCCGAGAATCATCGCCCGGGGCGGCAAGGTCATGGCCCTTCTGACCGGCGCGATGCCTTCATGTCGCGAATTCACTATCGGACATTCCTGTTTGGTATGTCAATAAATTCTGAACCTCATGGTCTGATGCGTTTTTTGTTGACATTTAGGTCGGTCTGCCGTCCATTGCATTATGTTTAGTCATACAAAAGATGACACGCAGGAGGAAGCGACAGTCATCTTGGGGGGAGGAAAGCCATGACGAAATACAAGACGATCAGCCTCGCATTGGCGGCGGCAATGGCAATGATGGCCATGCCATCGCTTGCCGATCTGCCCAAGCTTGAGCAGAAAGACCGCTACAAGGTCGGTTTTTCCCAGATGGAGAGCAACAATCCCTGGCGGATTGCCGAAACCAAGTCCTTCAAGGACACTGCTGAAAGCTGCAACTGGGACCTGATCGCCACTGACGCGGCGGGTTCGGCCGCAAAGCAGGTGGCCGATGTCGATTCAATGATCGCGCAGGGCATTGATGTTCTTTTCCTGCCCCCGCGCGAGGAAAAGCCGCTGATACCGGCCGTCAAGAAGGCCAAGGCTGCCGGCATACCGACCTTTCTGGTTGATCGCTCGGTTGATCCCAATTCGGCCAAGCCCGGCGAGGATTTCGTTGCCTTTCTGGGATCGGATTTTGTCAAGCAGGGGCAACGCGCGGCGGAATGGCTGATCGAGAATTTCGACGGCGACAAGGGTGTGATCGTGGAGCTGGAGGGGACGACCGGCTCCTCGCCCGCCAATGATCGCAAGAAGGGTTTTGACGACCGGATCCTGCAGGATGACCGCTTCGAGATCGTCGCCTCGCAGTCGGGTGATTTCGCCCGCGATCTGGGTCGTCAGGTCATGGAGACCCTGTTGCAGGCGCATCCTGATGTGAATGTCGTCTATGCGCATAACGACGAAATGGCCATCGGCGCGATTCAGGCGCTTGAACTGGCCGGGCGCAAGCCTGGTGAAGATATCACCATCGTTTCCATCGACGGCACCCGCGATGCCTTGCAGGCCATCATCGATGGCAAGATGGGCGTCACGGTCGAAAGCTCGCCCTTCTTCGGGCCGTTGGCCTGCGAAGTGATGAACCGCTATGCCGCTGGTGAGGAAATCGAGCCCTGGGTGCAGGTCGAGGACCGCATCTTTACCGCTGAAAATGCGGCCGACCACATCGACGAAGCCTATTGAGGCTGTCGCGCCGGGGCAGCTTGTCCCGGCGAATTCACGACATTGGGGGGTGACGTGCAACAGCTTGTGTCCATGCGGCAGGTCCGCAAATCCTTTGCGGGGGTTCCCGCGTTGCGCGATGCCTCGCTTGAGATCGCGCCGGGCGAGGTTCATGCCCTGATCGGGCAGAACGGCGCAGGGAAATCCACGCTGATCAAATGCCTGACTGGGGTGCACCAGCGCGATGGTGGCCAGGTCATGATGGCAGGGTCCGACTTTCACGCCGACAGTCCGCGCGATGCGCAGAACTCTGGCATTGCGACCATCTATCAGGAGCTGAACCTGGTTCCTCTGCGCAGTGTGACCGAGAATATCGTCATGGGGGCTGAACCGAAGAACCGTCTGGGCCTGATCGACTGGTCCGCAGCCCATCGTCGCGCGACCGAAATGCTGTCACGGTTCGGAATCGACATCGACGTGCGCCAGAGATTGGGCCTCTATCCTGCCGCGATCCAGCAGTTGGTAGCGATTGCCCGCGCCGTTTCGCTGGATGCGCAACTGGTGATCATGGATGAGCCGACATCATCGCTGGACGATCGCGAAATCGAAACCCTGTTTTCGGTGGTGCGCAACCTGCGTGCGGAGGGCATATCGGTTCTCTATGTCTCGCATTTTCTGGACGAATTGTTCCGCATCTGCGACCGCGTCACGGTCATGCGCGATGGCTGTACCGTTGCGGTGCGCGATATCGCGCAGACCGACAAGCTGGGCCTGATCGCCGATATGCTGGGGCGTGACCGGAACGAGATCGCCGCATCGGGGATGACGGCACTTGATGGTCCGCGCGGCGAAGTGGGGCCCGAAATCCTCTCGCTGAAGGATGTCTCGACAGGGCGTGCCTTGCGCAAGGCCTCATTGACGGTGCGAAAGGGTGAGATTGTCGGGCTGGGCGGGCTGTTGGGCTCGGGCCGCACCGAAACGGCCCGCGCGATCTTCGGACTTGACGGATTGACCGGCGGCGCGATCAGCCTGCCGGGGGGGCGTGGGGCGCCGCGTTCGCCCGCAGATGCGATCGGCGCCGGGATCGGATTTCTGGCCGAGGATCGCAAGGCCGAGGGCATCGTGCCCGATATGAGCGTGCGCGAAAACCTGACCCTGGCGCTTTTGCCAAAGCTGCGCCGCGCCGGCGGCATTGACACCCATCGCGAACGCGAGATCGTCGATCATTACATCGCCGCTTTGGGGATCAAGCTGGCCAGTGCGGATCAACCGATCCGGCAATTGTCCGGCGGCAACCAGCAAAAGGTCCTGTTGGCGCGTTGGTTGGCCACGCGCCCGGATCTGCTGATTTTGGACGAGCCGACAAGAGGCGTCGATGTTGGCGCGAAGCGCGAAATTCAGGCCATCATCCGCGATTTTGTCGCCGATGGCGGGGCGGTTTTGCTGATCAGTTCCGAATTTGAGGAAATCGTCGAGGGCGCGGATCGCGTCGTCGTCATGCAGGAGGGGCGCTCGGTCGCTGAACTGCCGGGTGAAGGCCTGACGGAATCGGCGCTGATCGCCGCCATCGCCCACGTTCCCGATGAGGTCATGGCATGAGTGATGAAGGAATGATCATGAACAATCCCGCCCGCAAAGAGCGCCTGTCTCTGGTCAGTATCAGTCGCCATGGCGGCTTGGCGGCTCTTGCGGTGCTGCTGATCTTCAACATCCTGATCACACCGAACTTCCTGCACGCCCAGACCTTGGCCGTGAATGTCAGCCAGGTCGCGACGATCGCGCTGGTGGCTGTAGGGATGACACTGGTGATCGCAACAGGCGGTATCGATCTGAGTGTCGGCGCTGTCATGGCCCTGTCGGGCGCCATGGCCCCGATCATCTTTACCTCTGATCTTGCTCAAAGCTATCCGGTTCTGGGATTGGGGGCAGCCTTTGTCCTGCCCCTGATCGCGGCCCTCTGTTGCGGCATTTTCAATGGCGCGCTGGTCGCGATCCTGGGTGTGCAGCCGATCATCGCGACATTGATATTCTTCATTTCGGGTCGAGGCGTGGCGCAGGTGCTGACCAATGGCAACCTGCAAACCTTCAGCAACCCTTCCTTCAGCTTCATCGGCACCGCCCGGCTGTTCGGGATTCCCGTGCAGGGCTGGCTGGTGATCGTGATCGCGGCAGCCATCTGGTATGTCGTGCGCTACTGCGCCAGCGGGCGCTATCTGCTGGCCGTGGGCGGAAACGAGCGCGCGGCCCGCATGTCGGGTGTGCCGGTGACGCGGGTCAAGATCATGGCCTATGCGACCTGTTCGGTTCTGGCCGGGATCTCGGGGCTGATCGTCGTGGCGATCAACTCGGCCTCGGATGCGGCGCGGATCGGCAATCTGATGGAACTGGACGCCATTGCCGCGGCGGTGGTTGGCGGCGCGGTCCTGTCAGGGGGGCGGGCGCCGATCTGGGGGGCGATCCTTGGCGCCGTGGTGATCCAGTTGGTGAAATACACGCTGCTGGCCAATGGCGTCGCGGATGAAGTCGCGCTGATTGCGAAGGCGGGCATCATTGTTGCCGCCGTCTATGCGCAACAAATGAGAAAGGGTTGAACCATGGCAAATGCGGAGATGTTCGACTTGCGCGGATTGATGGGGCGGCACGCCCAGATGTCGGGGGTCTGGGTGGCACTGGCCGCGATGATCATCTTTGGCCTGCTGCGCTATGACAATTTCGGCAGCGCCTACAACCTGGGATCGTTTCTGAACTACAACTCGATGTTCATCATCATTTCGCTGGGGATGTGCTTTGTCATCATGACCGGCGGAATTGACCTGTCGGTTGGCTATGTTGCTGCCTTCACGTCGATTGTTGCAGCCTATCTTTCACCCTGGGGCATTGTGCCCGCGCTGATCGGCGGAGTCGCCGCGGGGGTGGCCTTCGGGGCAGTGAACGCAATCCTGATCGTGCCGATGCGCCTGCCGCCCTTTATCGCCACGCTGTCCACCATGCTGGCGGCCAAGGGCGGATCACTGGTGATTTCAGGCAATCAGACCGTGGCGGTGGATTGGGATTCCAATTTCACCAAGCTGGGCATGGACAAGGCCTTTGGCCCGATTCCCTGGACCATCGTTCTGGTGGCCATCGCGGCAGTCATCCTGTGGGTCGTGCTGGAGCGCACGCCTCTGGGGCGAACCGTATTGGCCGTAGGCGGCAGCGAGGAAGCCTCGGGCCTGATGGGGCTGAAGGTCACGCGGGCCAAGGTCTTTGTCTATCTGCTCAGCGGCGGCTGTGCGGGGCTGGCAGGAGTGTTCCTGGCCAGCGGATTTGGTGCCGGCCAGCCATTGGAGGGCACGGGCTGGGAACTGACGGCCATCGCCTCGGTCGTGGTTGGCGGCACATTGCTGACCGGCGGGCTGGGTTCGATCCCGGCGACGGTGGGCGGGGCGCTGCTGCTGGGACTGGTCTTCAACCTGCTGAATTTCGAGAACGGACGCGGCACGATTTCCTTGTCGGCCTATTGGCAGATGGTGATCCGGGGCGGCGTGCTGTTCGCGGTGATCCTGCTTCAGGCCCGCATGAGCAAGAGCGCGGAACGCGCCAAATGAATTCCATCACAACAAACTGGTCCAACGGAGCATATCCATGAAAACCATACTGGCATCGACGGCGCTTGCCATTGCGACAACGGTTCTGACCGCCATTCCCGGTCTGGCCGAGACACTGAAATTCGCCCATGTTTATGAAACCGGGCATCCCCTGCATAAGGGTGCATTGCGCGTCGCTGAAGAGGTCGAGATGGCCACGGATGGGCGCGTCACCATCGAGGTCTATCCGGCCTCGCAACTGGGCGAGGAACTGGCGCTGAGCGAAGGTCTGACCCTTGGCACGCTGGATATCATCTATACCGGCATCGGTTTCGTGTCGTCTTACTATGCACCCATCGGCATGACGGATTACCCCTTCACGCTGCGGGGCATGGATCACTGGCGCGCTTTCCGTGACAGCGATTTGCTGGCGGAAATGAAGCAAGAACTGTCCAACAACATGGATGGCGTCGAAGTTGCCGCTGTCAGCTATTACGGCGCGCGCCATGTCACCGCCAACAAACCCGTCACCAAGCCCGCCGATATGGAAGGTCTGAAGATCCGCGTGCCGAATGCTCCAGCCTATATGATCTTCCCTCAGGCGACGGGGGCCAACCCCACGCCGATGGCCTTTTCGGAGGTCTATCTGGGGCTGCAACAGGGGGTTGTCGATGCGCAGGAAAATCCGCTGACCACGATCCAGGCCAAGAAGCTGTATGAGGTGCAAAGCGATATCAGCCTGACCGGCCATATCATGAACAGCACGCTGACACTGTTGTCGCCGATGACGGTCTCGAAGATTGGCGAGGAGGATGCGGACATCCTGCGCGCGGCCCTGGTCAGGAATGCCGAACAAGTGACCGCTGAAATCGAAAAGGCCGAAGGCGAACTGGCCGACTGGTTCATCGAGCAGGGAACGAATGTTCATGAGGTTGACCGCGGTGCCTTTATCGATGTGGTCCAACCGGCTTTGCTGGCTGCTGATGTGCCTTTCACCAAGGAACAATTCGAGCGCCTGCAGGCGCTGCCGGGCAACGAGTGATGTGATCCCGGGTCGCCCGCAGGGGTGGCCCGTTTTCAACAGGAGCGGATATGTCCGGCGAAAATATCGATTTCGAAGAAATTACCGACGACATCTCGGTGGTCAGGCCCGAGGATCTACCGGCGCTTGCCTTGTTCACCTTTCTGATCGTGATCGTCGCGCTGCAGTTCGTGACGCGCTACGTGCTCAATGACAGTATCAGCTGGACCGAAGAGGTCGCCCGCTATTGTCTGATTGCCCTGACATTTCTGGGCACCGCGATCTGTTCGCGTCGAGGCACGCATCTGGCGCTGGGGCTGGTCTATCGCCATGTGCCCGCAGGTGCCGTCAAGCCGCTTGCATTGATCACCGAGGCGCTGACCTGCGGTTTCTTCATCTGGCTGACTCTTATCGGCACGCATATGATGAAACGTACTGCCGCGCAGATGATGATATCGGTCCCGGTCCCGAAATCGGCGCTCTACACGGTGATCACCCTGTCCTGCGCGCTGACCGCCCTTTACTGTGCAATCAATCTCTTGCGTATCGCGCGGCAAAGCCCCGATCAGATCGCCATGTCCCGGCTGGGGGCCGTCTGACATCATGGATCTATATGTCTTGTTTGCCGTGCTGGCGGTGACTCTGATCGCGGGATTGCCGGTCGGGGTCGCGCTTGGCCTGGCCTCATTGGCCTATGTCTCTCTGGCTGGTCTGCCTGATGCGGTGGTCCTGCACCGGATGGTTGGCGGCGTGGACAGCTTTCCGCTGCTCGCGGTGCCTTTCTTCATCCTGGCCGGTCATCTGATGAATACCGGGGGCATTACCGAAAGGATCTTCGGCTTTGCCCGCGCCTTGATCGGCTGGTTGCCCGGTGGGCTGGGTTATGTGAATGTCGGCGCCAGCGTGATGTTTGCCGGCATGTCCGGGGCCGCGGTGGCCGATGCGGGCGGGCTGGGAAGTGTCGAGATCCGCGCCATGCGGCAGGCCGGATATGACACCGATTTCGCGGTGGGCGTGACGGCGTCCTCTTCGACAATCGGTCCGATCATTCCGCCTTCGTTGCCGCTGATCGTTTATGGCGTCATGGCATCCGCCTCGATTGGCGAACTTTTCGTCGCCGGATTGCTGCCGGGCATGTTGATGGCCCTTGCGCTGATGACCATGGTTGCCTGGTATTCGCACAAGCGTGGCTATCCGCGTGACGGTGCACTGGCCCTGCCCCATGTAAGTCAAAGCTTCATGCGTGCCTTTCTGCCTCTGCTGACCCCGGCCATCATTATCGGGGGCATCATGACAGGGGCATTCACGCCCACCGAGGCAGCCGTTGCGGCCGTGATCTGGACGTTGATTCTGGGAATGTTCGTCTATCGCTCACTGACCTGGCGTCACCTGGTGCGGGTTCTTTTCGATACGGTCGAAACGACGGCTTCGATCCTGCTGATCGTGGCGGCCTCCTCGATCTTTGCCTGGATCCTGATTTCCAACCAGATCGCCGCCCATCTTGCCAGTGGGCTGCTGGGGATTTCAAGCGACCCGATGTTCGTCATGCTGGCAATTCTGGTGATCGTGCTGGTGCTGGGCCTGTTCATGGAAACGGTCGCTGCGATCACCATCCTCGTCCCGGTTCTGCTGCCCGTGGCCACGCAGGCAGGAATTGACCCTGTGCATCTGGGCATCGTGGTGGTGCTGGCACTGATGATCGGTCTGCTGACGCCGCCGGTGGGGCTGGTGCTTTACGTGCTGGCAGGCGTGTCTGGCGTCAGCTTCGAACGCTGCGTCAAGGCAACGGTCCCGTTCCTGATTCCGCTGCTGGTCGTGCTGATCATGGTGGCTTTCATTCCGCAGCTGTCGCTGTGGCTGCCCCAGCAGCTGTATCGCTGATCAGAGGAAGATCCGCCGTCACCGGAGATCGGCTGACGGCGGATGAACAGGATCAGCGCTCCGAGGAGAAATGGGTTTTCAGATAGCCAAGGATGACCTCCTTGGTTTCCGGTTCCGGCTCGAACATGCCCTGTTTCTTGACCATCCAGTCCCACAGATCATCCCAGCGGGCATCGGTGATGCGCTGTTGCTTGATGATGTCGGTCGAATGGCAGGCAACGCATTGGTAATAGGTTTCCTCGGCACCCGGAGCGTCGGGAAGTCCGCCGAATTCCTCGTTTCCGGCCGGGCCGTCACTGTCGTCGCGCTGGCTGGACGCGCGAAGGGCGAACATCGGGTTTTCGGGTGCAGGCACCGCGCTTTGAGTGCGCAGGGCGCGCATCGGATCAGTGTCGCTTTGGGCTGCAGCGGGAAATGCCGCAAACAGGCCAAGCAGACCAAGGGTGAGTCCCGTCGTGATACCGCGCATGGCATCCTCTCAGTTCATGGTGATGGGCCCGCGACCATCATCGACGGTCGCGGAATTGGACGGCATCAGGCAGCGATCAGCGCAATGCGATGCTGCATGTTGTTGCCATAGCCGCGCGGGTTCCAGCCCGGTGTCGTTACCGGCTGGCTGACGCCATTCTTGTCGGTCGCGCGCGCCCATACCTCGTAATAGCCGCTTTGCGGCAAGGTGACATTGGCCCGCCATCTTTGCCAGGCAAAGCGGTTGACCGCAGGTTCCAGCGTGGCCTCCTGCCAGGTCTGGCCGAAATCGGTCGAGACATGCATTGCCGCGACATCACCATTGCCCGCCCAGGCATGTCCGCGCACTTCGGTGGCTTCGCCCGCGGTGACCTCGGCGCCGGTTTCCGGGAAGGTGATCAGCGATTTGACCGGCATTTCGGTCATCACGACCATGTCGGATTCCGGCACTTCGGTGCCCGGCGCAACCGGATAGGCCGGCAGGCGATAGGAATAGCCGGTCATTTTCGCGCCATCATGCTGCTGGTCGCGGATCCAGATGCGCGTCAGATATTTCTGGCAGACCGAACCGGGATAACCGGGGATCACGAGGCGCAGCGGAAAGCCGTGCAGCGCCGGGATCGGCTGACCGTTCATTGCCCAGGCGATGATCGCATCATCTTCCATGGCTTTTTCAATCGGAACGCCGCGCGAGATGGTGTCCTTTTCCTCGTCGCCGGACAGATGGACGTCATTGCCGTAATGGGCCGTATAGACCGCAGTATCGCGAACACCCGCATCTTTCAGGACATCGGCCAGACGCACGCCCGTCCATTCGGGGCAGCCGACCGCACCCAGGCCCCATTGGTTGCCCGAGGCGCCGGGATTGAAGAAGGCGCGCCCGTTGCCACCGCATTCCAGGACCATGCGGCGGGTGACATGTTCGTATTTCGACTTGAGGTCGGCGATGGTCAGCGTCAGCGGCTGGTCGACTTCGCCATCGATGGTCAGGGTCCAACCCTCGGCATCGGCATCCAGTGCGGTCTGCGGCACCAGACCGTTCAGGCGCACGAACAGCCGTTCGTAGGGCGTGATGTCATCATCCAGCAGATGGGCCGGGGTTTCGGCATTCAGCGGACGGTCGTTCAGAACGATCAGCCCGTTCTTGTCGGCCATCATGTCCTGTCCGGTATCCTGAGCCAGCGCGACGGGCACCAGACCATCGGGCAGATTCTTCTCGAAGGGAATCGTCATGCCCAGCATGGCACCAAAGGCCGACAGCCCGGTCGTGCGCAGGAACTTGCGCCGGCCCTTCGAGACCTCGGCCTCTTGCGATGCGGCTTCAACCGTTTCGGAAACGTGGATTTCTGATTGATCGTCTGACATTTCTGCCCCTCCTTCTTCGACCGGATGCCCGTACAGGCTCCGGTGACTCTCCTACTCGCTGAAGAACAAATGACATGAAAACAGACATTTGCCAATCCCGCGTCCGGTTTCGTGCTCAAAAAAATGACCCTGAGTCGAACGGAAAGGATGGCGACTCTGGAAAACTGCGCACAATCATTCGATGATGGTGATCGCATGCAGCAGCCCGATCTCGTGGCAGGAAAACCGCTCCAGAAGGATGACACCATGAAGGAATTTGCCAGGCTGCCCGATGGTCGCCCTGTCCATGCCATCACGTTGCAGGGCGGCGGGTTGAGCGCGACAGTGCTGACGCTGGGTGTGATCGTCAGCGATCTGCGCATGAAGGGCGTGGACCATTCACTGGTTCTGGGATGTGCCGATATCGTCGATTACCTGGATGCGGGCCGATATGTCGGGGCCATGGTCGGGCGGTATGCCAACCGGATCGCCGGTGCCCGTTTCGCGCTGGACGGGCAGGGTTACCACCTTGATGCGAATTTCCGTGGCCGCCACATCCTGCATGGCGGGCAGGACGGAATCGACCACCATATCTGGCAGGTCGAAGATGTCGGAGCGGCTCACGCGACATTCCGCGACAGGCTGGCGGATGGGCATATGGGCTTTCCGGGAAACATGGATATTCGCGTGACCGTTTCGTTGAGTGGTAACGCATTGGAGTTCCGCATCTCTGCAACAAGTGACAGGCCCACCCCCTGCAGTCTGGCCCATCACGGTTTTTTCAATCTGGATGGCAGCGCGGATATCTGTGACCACAAGCTGCGCATCGCCGCCGATCACTATCTGCCGGTAGATGATGATCTGATCCCCTTGCCGGCACCCGCGTCGGTCGAGGGCAACCGCTTTGATTTCCGTGTGCCCCGCCAGATCGGCGCAGAGGGCTATGACCACAACTTTTGCCTGTCGGACCCTTCTGCGGGCTATCGGCCCGTTGCGGAATTGACGGGCCAGAGTGGTCTCGGGATGCAGGTCGAAACCGACGCTCCGGGGCTGCAAATCTATGATGGCGCGCATTTTGACGGTTTGCGTGGATTGCAGGGGCGGGTCTATGGCCCCCGCGCCGGTGTCGCGCTGGAAACGCAGCATTGGCCGGATGCGCCCAACCGACCCGATTTCCCAAACAGCATTCTGCGGCCGGGGCAGGTCTATTCACATCGCGTGGCCTACAGATTTCAGCAGGGTTGAAGACAGGCGCAAAGCTCATCGACTGAACGTTCGCTGACCTGCCGAAGGGCGTTGTCAAGAAAACGTGGGAACTCTTCGACCTGACGGACGAAAAGCGTGGCCGAGGTCAGCGCGGGATCGGCTTCAATGATCAGTGCCAGCCCGCTGCCGTCATTGCGTGCCGAAAAGCTGACATTGAAACCGTCGCCGGGTCCGGCGGCCAGAACCCTGCGTTCGGTCCGGCAGCCAGAAAGTTCCGAGGTTTCAAAGGGCAGCACATTCACCAGAGGAGAAAAGAAAAACCGTTTCGCTTCGCCAATCCGGCGATCTGAAGTCATCTGTTCGATCCGATAGCGCCCATGTCGTCTGCATCTGCGCCGATCCTCCGCCATGATGGCCAGCTGCTCGGATAGCGACAGGCTGCCGGACACATCGACCCGAAAGGGCAGGATATTCACAACCATTGCGGGGATCGACGCGCTGACGCTGCCCATTCGTCCCATGAATGGCAGCCAGATGGTCTGCGGTTGGCGCGGGCTGCGGCGATCCTCGCCCGGACAGGACCACAGCCAGATCCCGCTCAGCAGGGTCAGCAGATCGGGCCAGCCAAGGCGCAGTTGCTCGGCCATTTGTCGCAGGGCGGGAACAAGATGCGCAAGCTCGATGCAGCTTTCATATGGGTGTTGTGGGTAATCCTCATCGCCCTTGCGCAATACCTGCAAATCGGTCGCGCCATCCAGATAATTGCGCCAGAACTCGCCGTCTCTGGCATGGCACGGACCGGCACGGTATCTGTTCTCTTCCTGCAGATAATCTGCAAAGGGCAGGAAGGAAGGTCCGGAATCAACTCCCGACAGGCCGGCATTGTAAAGCCGGGCCACGCGGCCTTCGATCAGCGACATGGAATAGCCGTCCAGAAAGATGTGATGCCCCCGACAATACCACAGCCATTCCCGCGCCCCGAGTTGGATCAGCCATTGTGCCGACAGCGGATCGCGCGTCAGGTCCAGCGCCAGGTCGATGTCCTCCTGCATCATGTGCAGGGCCGTGGTCTCGGGGTCCGTTTCCTGCCGCAGGTCGATATGGCGCAGCTTCGGAGTCTGGGTGGGGTCGACGGTCTGGCGGACGATCCCGTCATTGCAGGTCCGGAAACGCAGAGACAAGACCCCGGCTTCAGCAGCGACCCGATTGACGGCCTTGGTGAAGGCATCTCGGTTCAGCACATCGGTGAGGCGCGTGACATGGGCAACGGTCGAGACCGATTTTCCCGGATGGGCGCAGGCCTCTTGCCAGAAATCCAGCTGTCCCAACGTCAGATCATGCCAGTCGCGGGGCGGACGGGTCGTGGTCATATGCTGTGCCTTGCGGATTGGGGGGCCTGGCATTCAGGGCTACGCGACCGGATTGACAATTTCCGACAAAAATACTTAAGAATCCCCTGCCGTCAATGCCACGGTGCCTGCTCGTCGCCTCGCACAGGGCGGCGCATGGGCAATGAATCGGACAAGGTCTTGCGAAGATGATAGAATTTACGAAATGGCCCAAAGAATTGGCGGATCTATACCGGCAGCGGGGCTATTGGGCCGGGAAACCTCTTTGCGCGGCTGTGGAACGGCAGGCCCGGTTGCGTCCCGAGGCTGTGGCAATCATCTGTGGCAACCGCCAGATCACCTATAGCGCATTCGACCGCGCGGCGACCAATCTGGCGGCGCGACTGGCCAATGTCGGCCTGGGGCAGGGTGATACGGCCCTGGTCCAGTTGCCCAACAGCGCCGAATTCTATATCACCTTCATGGCACTGATGAAGATCGGCGTGGCTCCGGTCAATGCGCTGTACAGCCATCGGCAGGTCGAATTGTCCTCTTATGCCGAGCAGATCCGCCCCCGGCTGCTTGTTGCGGATCGCGGCCATCCCCTGTTCGGAGACGACGCCTTTCTGCGCAAACTGACCCTGCTGGGCGGGATCGAGGAAATCCTGATGCTGGGGGACGACAATCCCGCGCATGACCTGACAAGCTGGACCACGCAAGACAGCCTGTTGCCCGGATCTGCCAGCCCCTCGGCCTCTGACGAGGTCGCTTTCTTTCAGCTGTCGGGCGGCAGTACCGGCACGCCCAAGCTGATCCCGCGCACCCATGATGACTATGATTACAGTGTGCGCGCCAGCAACGATATCTGCGGCGTGTCCGAGGCGACCCGCTTTCTGGTCGCCTTGCCCGCGCCCCATAACTTCCTGATGAGTTCGCCCGGTGCGCTTGGTGTCTTTCATGCCGGCGGCACGGTCGTCATGGCCCCAGGCCCCGAACCGCGCGCCTGCTTTGATCTGATCGCGCGCCATGGCGTCACCATGACGGGACTGGTTCCGGCCGCCGTCGCCCTTTGGGTGCAGGCGGCCAGCGCGCAGGGTGCTCCGCGCCCGCTGGAGCATCTGCTTGTCGGCGGTGCCAGTTTCGCGGAATCGCTGGCCCGCCAGGTGCCAGAGGTGTTGGGCTGTCGCCTGCAGCAGGTGTTCGGCATGGCCGAAGGTCTGGTCAATTATACCCGGCTGGACGATCCTGATGAGGTCGTCTTCACCACGCAGGGCCGTCCGATCAGCCCCGACGACGAGGTCAGGATCCTCGATGAGAATGGCAACCCGGTGCCCGACGGTATGCCCGGACAGCTGGCGGTGCGCGGCCCCTATACATTCCGCGGCTATTACAAGGCCCCCGAACAGAACCGTCGCGCATTCGATGCCGAAGGCTTCTATTACAGTGGTGATCTGGTCCTGCGCGGTCCGCGTGGCAATCTGCGCGTCGTCGGCAGGCTGAAGGATCAGATCAATCGCGGCGGAGAGAAGATCGCATCCGAAGAAATCGAACATCTGCTGATGCGCCACCCCGAGGTTGTGCAGGCCGCGCTTGTCGGCTTTGCCGATGAGGCTCTGGGCGAGAAAAGCTGTGCCTTCATCGTGGCACGTCGAGAAATGCGAGCCTCGGAATTGCGCCGCCATCTGATCAGCATGGGAATCGCCGATTACAAGCTGCCCGATCGCTTCCGTTTCGTGGAACATCTGCCGCTGACAGCGGTGGGCAAGACCGACAAACGCCAGTTGCGGATCAGTCTGGAAACGGCACCTGTTTAGGAAGGATCAAGAAATGAACGACATGTTCCCCAATGCGCCTGATCGGGAATGGCTTGCCGGCAAGGTTGCCGAAATGATCGAGGATGAGGAAGAGATCCTGCCGGACGAGAACCTGATGATGTATGGTCTCGATTCCGTCAGCGTCATGAAACTGATCGCCGAACTTGAACAGCGCGGCGTCAGGATTGGCTTCGACGAATTGGCGGCCAATCCGTCGATTGATGCCTGGTGGGCGCTGATCGAATCCCGGCTGTAGGCCTGATGACAACTGCGGCTCATGCCCGCAGCGTCGCTCCTCCATCCACATAGAGGTCGGCCATGGTGATATGGCCGGCCTGTTCCGACAGCAGGAACATGGCCGCCTGAGCGATATCCTCTGGCGTTGCCAGCTTGCCAAGAGGAATCCCGGTGCGATGCGTGGCCAGATCGCCCGCAATGACACGTTCGGCACCGCGATCATCTGCCCACATGCCGGTCTGCATCGGAGTCAGGGTCGATCCTGGTGCCACCAGATTGCAGCGCAGGCCGAACTGGGCGAATTCCAGACCCGCACAGCGCGTCAACATCGCCGCCGCCGCCTTGGAGGCGGCATAGCTGGCCATGTCCTGGCGCGGAATCCCCCCCGCGTTCGATCCGATCACGACGATCGCCCCCTTGCGCCGGGGCGCCATGTGGCGACCCGCCGCGCGCAGGACATGAAAGGTGCCACCGGCGTTGATCTGGGTGACGCGCGCCCATTCGTCGGCACTGGTTTCAAGGATTGGCTTGTTTGCCAGCACGCCGGCTGCATGGGCGACCAGGCTGACCGGGCCGAATGCCGCAGCGGCGGCCTCGAAGGCAGGTTCCACCGCGTTTTCGTCGCGGACATCCAATGGCTTCCAGATCAGTCCGGGTTCGTCGGATTTTCCCTCCAGCATGCGTGGCATGTCCGTGGCAAGGACATTGGCTCCCGACTGACGCAGCAGGCTGACCATGGCCAGCCCGATGCCCCCTGCGGCTCCGGTCACAAGGGCGGTCTGTCCTTCGAATCCTGTCAGTTGCATGTCGCCTCCATCCGGTTCAGGGCCGTTTGCGTCGACAGGACGCCACCACAGCAAGAGGCCACCCAGCCCATGGCCATATTGTGGCGCGCTTCGTCGAAATCTGCCTGCGCATCGGCAATCGCGAAAGGCTGGATGTCCCGCTGAAAGGCCTCGGCAGCGGTGCAGAGGCAACCGATATGGGCATAGATACCGGTCACGATCAGCTGATCACGTCCCCGGGCCCGCATCAGGCTTTCCAGATTTGACCGCTGAAAGGCGCTATAGCGATGTTTGACCAGCACGATATCCCGGTGATGCGGGGCCAGTTCGGGCAGGATCTCTTCATGTTCAGGGATGGCCTGCATGCCGGGGCCCCACAGATCTGCCTGCAAGCCACGGTCGGGCCCGAACTGATTGCCCTTCTGGGCCGTGTAGAAGACCGGAATATCTGCCCCGCGCGCGGCGGAAATCAGGCGTGCGATATTGCGCACGACCGTGTCCAGTGGCGCGCCTTCCTGCGGGAAAGGACGGCAGAAATACCGTTGCATGTCATGGACCAACAGCGCCGCGCGGGTCGGGTGCAATTCCCAGTTTGCGCGGGCTTCCGGCAGATTTTCTGATGGTGGAGTATAGGATGGAATACCGGGCAGAGCCATGTTGTGTCCTTGGGTTCGTATCATTCCAGTCCGGCCAGAGCCGCGCTGGCAGGCATGCCAAGAGCCCGCAAGAGTGCCGCGAACTTGCTGCCGGTTTCAACGGCTTCGGCCATTGGGTCGGATCCGGGGATAATGCCGGCGCCCGCAAACAGCCGGGCGTCGCAACCGCAGATATCGGCGCAACGTATGGCGACATGCCAGGCCCCGTCGCCATTCTTCGCGCTCCAGCCCACGGCTCCCGCGTAAAAGCCGCGCGGCACCGGCTCCAGATGCCGGATCAATTCATCGGCACGGTCGCGCGGCGATCCGCAGACGGCAGGTGTCGGGTGCAGATGTGCAGCCAGCAGGGCTGCCGGCATGTCCCGGTCCTTGACCTGGCCGGTGATGCGCGTGCCCAGATGCCACATGCTGCGCGTGCAGGTCAGCCGCGTCCCGTCCGGACAGGCAAGCTGATCGCAAAATGGTGCCAGCGTATCCAGAATATATTCGACAACGATGGCATGTTCACGCCGATCCTTCTCCGAGCTTGCAAGGCGGGCACAGGCATCGGCATCCTCGACCGTGTCCGGCAAACGGCGTGCCGAACCCGCCAGCGGGTAAGAGCAGATGTGGTTCCCCCGCTTCTCCAGCAACAGTTCCGGCGAGGCGCCGATCAAGGCACGAGGGCGATTCCCGGGATCGGGCAGGGCAACCCGAAATGCGGTGGTCGTGGGATCATCCGCCAGACGTGCCATCAGCCCGTCCAGCGAAATCGGGTCCTGAGTGCGCACCTTCAGTGAACGCGCAAGCACGATTTTCTTCAATCCCTCGGGCAGATCGCGCTCTCGCTCCATCTGGCGCAGGGCTGTGATCACCGCATTGGTATAAATCTCGACAGGCGGATCGGCGCGGGCGTGATCCGCGACCGCTTCGGCCGGGCTACGCTCTACCGTCTGGAACACACCCGTACAGCGCGGCGACAGCCACAAATAGTCGTGATCCTGCCGATGAAAGGGCATGGCGCCGCCAATGATCGCTTCGGGACCGCAATCGGCAAAGGCCCCTTCCAGCCTCGTCTCCAGCGAATCAATGCTGCCCCGTGCAATCGCGACCGGGGCGCCTGTCGCACGTATATGACCGGACGGGCCGCTGAACGCGAAATGACCGGCGTCTGCGGCCACAGTGGATCCACGACCATCGAACAGCGAGAAATTCATCGAAAAGCCCTTCAGCTTGACCTTCGCATCTGGTTGTTGCGCCGGACTGGCGATCCGGAAGCCGCGCAGGCCGCGCAGCGAAATTTCAGAGAGGGTTGCAGGCCGTCGCAAGACAAGCCAGGCAACCCGGGCCACAGAGGGAACTGCGACTTGCGGCGGAACTTGTATTCAACCCGCGCTATAGTCAACTAAAAAAGTCAGATATAGAATTGCCCATCACGATTTCTTTTCACGACACTGACGGGACCCAAGGACATGCGAATTGCCAGCATAAGGACCGGCGCCCCATTTCCTGTCGCGGAAATCACATGGGCAGAACTGATTTACGATGATCTTAGCGACACGGATCTCGATGATCATTTGCTGTTGCAGTCACGGGAGGAGAAGGATCTGCAGGTCGATCTTTCCCCGGAATTGAAGGGCGCAGGCCGGCGGCGGCGGCGGGACTGGTTGGCAGGCAGGATATGTGCGATGCACGCTTTGAACAGCCTGGGTGTTGCAGATCATTCCGGGCTGCGTGAAATACATGCCCGTTGGCCCACAGGAATCCTTGGCTCGATCAGCCATGATCGACGCCGCGCCATCGCCGTGGCCTCGGATTGTGGCCGCAGGATTGGCGTTGATTGCGAAACCTCTCTGAACAGCGCCACGGCCCGATTGCTGGCCGGCCATATCCTCTCCCCGCAGGATGAGGCCATGCGCCCGACCCATCTTTCATGGGAAAGCTATCTTACTCTCGTGTTTTCCGCGAAGGAGGCAGCCTTCAAATCCCTGCCTGCAGAGTGGCAATGCGGCACCCTTATGAAGGATTACCGCGTCATGGCATGCGAGGATCAGCGTCTCAGGCTGTCCGGGCCGGCCGGAGAGCGGATGGTCTGGTGGCATCACGCGCCACTTGGCGTGACGACATTGGCCACTGCAGATATTCCCGACTAGTTTACTGCGATATTCCTGCAACAGATTCTTCTTCTTCGCGTAAATACCCAAGTGAAATTGTTGGAATTATGAGGGGTGCTGCCTAGGGAAACGGTATCGACACAATAAAGTGAGTGACCATGATGACGCTACGACGCGTGATGCCCTTGGCCGGGGTTTCGCTGATGGCCATGACGACCGCGCTTCTGGCGCAGGAGACACAGATCTCGCAAGTGCCGGGTACCATTGCGCTTGATCCGATTACCCTGGTTGCGCAAGGGCAGGAAAATGTCGAGGCAACCGGCGGCGTCATCGTGTCATCCGAGGATATCGAGAACATGCAGCCAGCGGATGTTTCCGAACTCTTTGCCCGGGATTCCGCGATCACCGTCTCCGGTGGTGCCGGGCCGTCCAAGCGCATCCATGTCTTCGGGATGGAACAATCCAATCTTGCCGTGACGGTTGATGGCGTGCCCCAGGGCGTTACCAGCTGGCACCATACCGGCTCGAATGTGATCGATCCGGCCTTCCTGAAATCGGTCGAGGTCGAAGCGGGTGCTGCTGCGGCCGATGCCGGTTTTGGTGCTGCGGCGGGTGCGGTGCGCTATGAAACGGTCGGCGCGCGCGATCTGTTGACCGATGGCCAGACGCAGGGTGGCCGGGTCGGCCTGTCCTATGGAAGCAATGGGCGCGGCGTTTCGGCCAGTCTGGCGGGCTATGGCGTCTATGACGGCTTCGACTGGTTTGTCATGCTTCATGCAGCCGATGGTGACGATTACGAAACCGGCGATGGTTACACCATGCCCGGCACGGCCCCGGCCACCCAGGGCGTCATAAGCAAGTTTGGCTATGAATTCGAAGGCCACCGGATCGAACTTGCCTATGACTACAACAAGGATGACGCTGATCGTGTCATCAAGATGAACATGGATCTGGGCCATGCCACGGATGTCTATCCGCTCAAGGTGACCAGCAATACGCTGAGCCTGAAATATACCGAGGTCTCGCCCACGGACATGTGGGATCCCGAGGTTGCGCTGTATCTCAGCCGCAATGAATACTGGCGTCCCAACTATGCAACCGTCGCAAGCGGCCGCGCGATCAATGGCGACATGGACCTGCAAACCGATGTCTTCGGTGGCTCGATGAAGAACACCTTTACGCTGGGGGCGGGCACCGTCACGGCCGGGGTCGATTTCAACAGCACTGATTATCGGATTGACAATTACGGTGATCTCGAACCCGGCGTGCGCAACATGGAAACCCAGCAGATCGGGGCGTTCGTTCAGGGGCGTTTCGAGTTCGACAACGTCCTATGTCAGGAAAATCTGGCTGCTTAGGTCAGCAGGTCGTGTGGCATCCGGCTGTCCGGATACCCTGATAAGGTTGCCCAGACGGGCTCTGCCGTCAAGAAATGATCTCATCCATAGCAAACACAGGGTACGCGCGCTGGCGGCCCTCACCGTCCTTAATACGAGATCCCAAATCCCAAGCAGAAGGCCCGAACATTATCTACGAGGTCAGATTGACTGCCTCCACGGCTCAGTCAGAGAGAGGTCCTTCCGCCTGGGCTCACCCCCTCGAAGAAGGGGCGATAGGGTTCGCCGTGATTGACCACAGCGTGTACGGTGCGCGCCATCTTGGCCGCGATCGCGGTGTAGGCCTTGCGGCGCAGATGAGCGTTGTGTCGGTCTTTCGAGATGTAGCGTTCGAACTTGTCCCGAAAGCTGTTGGTCTTTGTCTGGACCGCCGTCTGGCCGGCCATCCATAGCGTGCGGCGCAGCCGGGCATTGCCGTACTTCGAGATCCGGCTCTGCCCGCGAAACATGCCGGACTGCACGGTGGCAAGATCCATGCCGCAGAACTTCAGGAACTGCCGATGATGCCGAAATCGGCGTAGGTCACCGGCCTCGGCCAAGATGGTCATGGCATTGATCGGACCAATGCCGGGGATGGTTGTCAGTAGCTGATAATCCGGCAGATCGGAGAGCAGCGCGACCGCCCGGGCCTCGATCTCGTTGCGCTGGCGGACGAGGCTTCTACCTTCGGAAAGGACCAGGCGGAACATGCGAACGGCGTCGGAATCCGGTTCCACGGGCAATCCAACAGAGTTGACCGCCGTAGCGTAAATATCTGAAAGCAGGCGCTCCTTGGCGACCTTCCTGCCCACCACCTGCCAAGCGTCTGCGATGAAGGTTTCCTGGCTCATGGCCGTGATCATCGTCGGTGTCGGATACTTCTCGAGGAAGGCCAGGAACCAATCGGTTCGTGAGCTTCGGTGAAACCGTTCGGCCTCTGGGAAATAGAGCGGCAGGTAATGGGTCAGGATGCGGTGCCAGAGCTCGGTCTTCGAGCGTGAAACGATCTCGTGCGTCTTTGACAATTCCTGGATGTCGGCGGTCCCGACGACCAGCGGATCATGAAAGAACTGCACGGCGCCAATCTCCAGCATGTGCAGGATGACCTGGGCATCCTTCGGGTCGTTCTTGTCCCAACTGTTGTGCAGGGCCTCGCGCGTCCGGGCGAGCCCGACAGAAGGGATGAGCTTCAAGTCAAACCCGGCCTGCCCGAGATGATGTGCCAGTGGCCTGTGATAGTTGCCGGTCGCCTCGAACCCGACCCGCACAGGCAGGCCGTAGCTGGCCAGGCTCGCGGACAAGCGCTGGAAGTCTTCCAACGTGTTCATGATCGTCATGCGACGACGGCGCTTCTTGCCCGGTACCTCGATCAAGACCTCGTGGCGGTGCTTGGAAATGTCGATGGCGACAAGCACAGTCGCAGCAGTAGAATGGTTGGCGGGCATAGCCGGTCTCCTCAGCGGTGTGGTTCTGCAAAACCACTGTTGAGACCTGAGACCGGTTATGGCCACACGCTGCGCTATTTGGGGGCTACGCGCGTGGCCATAACCTTAAAACAGCGCTTCTTCCCGACGTGCTACGGGATCGACCTGTCCACCGGCATGCGTCTGGATCACAGCCGGCTGACGGATTGGAACAACCGGCGCCTTACCGATGAGGGTATCAGCGTCAACGGAACGGCGTCCTATGAATTCGCGCCGGGATATGAACTCTTTGCCGGGGCGTCCAGCACATGGCTGGGATATGATGTCGGTGAATATGGCCTGCTGCATGCCCGCGACGCCAATTTCGTTACCGATCCTGATCTCGAGGCAGCCACGGCACGAAGCGTCAAGCTTGGTCTGAACGCCTCTCAGGGGAACTGGACGGGCAACCTGACCTTCTTTGATACGCATCTTGTCGGTCTGGGGGAATATGATACCTCGGCCGGAATGCTGACCAATGCCGATGAATATCGCAGCAAGGGCTTCACCCTGCAGGGCAGCTACAGCTGGGGTTCGGGACGCGTCGGGGCCAGCTACACCAAGGCCGATGTCACTCAGGACGGTGATGACGTCCTGCCAAGCGGTGGTACGGTCATGCCCGTCGGCGATCTTGCGACGCTCTACATCGATCAGGAAATCCCGCAATACAATCTGACCGTCGGAGGGACACTGGAATGGGCGGGAACCCTGTCGGGCGACTACCTGACCGAGGCAGGCTATGACGATCATTCTTCCTATGCCGTGCTGAACGCCTATGCCAAGTGGCGGCCCGCGCGTTTCGACAATCTTGTCGTGCATTTCAGCATCGATAACATCTTTGACGAGGAATATTACGAACGTAGCAGCTATGTTCAGTACAGCCCGCGCGATGTCTATCCGCTCTATGCGCCCGGCCGCACGGCCACGCTGGGTCTGACGCTCGATTTCTGATCCGGCTGTTCCTTCCCGATACGCAAAGGCCCGGTTCATTGCGAACCGGGCCTTTTTTGTTGGCTGTCAGGGGCGTGTTCAGTCCAGTTTGCCCAGGTTCCAGAACAGGGTTTCGCCCGAACTGTCATCAACGCCGTCATTGTCGGTCACGACCCAGGCATCGCCCGCTGCGTCGAAGGCCAGACCTTCAACCTTGTCCACCGCAAAGCCATGGGTCAGCGAGGTCAGCTCTGGCAGCAGATCGCGAACCTCTTCCTTGGCGACGACGGGCAGATCGCCCCCCAATTCGGCGGGCTGCAGTTCCGTCAGGGCAACGCGGAAGATCTTCTTCAGCGCCGCCGCATCACCGATCTGGTTGTCGCGTTCGATCAGATAGGCGTAATCGCCATGAATGGCGATTTCCGACAGGCCGACCCAGCCCGCGCCCTTTGCCTCCAGCGGATAGCGAACGCCGCCCCATGTGCCATCTTCCAGATCATAGGCCAGCAATTTGACCTGGCCTTCGGGGTCGTCACCCCATTCGCGCTGCATGGCGATCCACAGGGTCTGGCCGACCATCGCGATGCCTTCGGCGCCGAAACGGCGCTGATGGGCCAGAACCTCTTGGGGCAATGCGATTTCGCGGGTGATTTCTCCGTCGCCATTCACATGCATGATGGCATGAGGCACCAGTTTGGCAGCATTGCCTTCGATCGCCAGCCAGAAACCGCCCTGACCATCTGCGGTGATGCCTTCGATGTCCAGCTTTTGCGCGGCAGATCCGCCGCGGGTGATGACAGTTTGCGACGTGATCCGCGCGGGGCTTTGGCTGGCGTCGATATGATAAAGCGAGGGCATCATCGAATAGACGCTGTCCGAGGCCGCAACCAACTGACCCGGTTCGCTTCCAACAGCGGTCAGCGCGCCCAGAGCACCCCATCCGATCAGACTGTCGGCGCCTTCCGAAGTCAGCATCGGATAGACTGGCGCGCTGTCCTGCAGGCTGTAGAGCATGACATGCGCACGGGCACCGCCATTCTCGCCCAGATCGGCCTCATTGGCGGTGGCCAGAAGATTGCGCGAGGGAATGGCGACCGCGCCTTCGGGGCTGATCCCCGAGGGTAGCAGTTGGGTCAGCTTGGGCGCCGCCAGTTCGGTTACATCATAGACCGCCACCACCGAGGCGCGCTCCGAGACGACGAACAGATATGGCGTATCACCAAAGCGCGCGAACTCGATGTTCTCGACCTCGACACCTTTCGATTTCGACCGCTTTTCAGGATAGTGGCCGATCTGGATGATCGCATGTTCCAGAGAATTGCCGGAATCGAAGACCACGGTCCCATCCTTGTGGAAGATGGTGAAGCCGCGGCTTCCCCCCTTCCAGTCACCTTCATTCGCTGTGGCGAAATGATCCGCGTCGATCCACCGGACGCCATCAGGTTCGCGCGGCAGCGGGGCAGGGGCGCTGTCAAAGCCAAGCTTTCCGTCGCTATGGGTGTCGATGTCGGCCAGCGTCACCTCTCCGGCCGAAAAGTGATTGGCGACGGCACCGTCAGGGCCGATGACGACGATATGGTTGTTTTCCTGCAGGGTGACGACGATCTCGCCCGCCTGGTTGATATCGACGAATTCGGGTTCCGGGTCCTCACCGCCGACCGATGCCAGCCCGGTCAGCTCGATCATTTGCAAGGCGGCACAATCCACACCTTCGCCCGTGACCGGCAGCTTGACGACATAGCCGGCGGGCATTTGCGGCAGGCCGCCATCGCCCAGATCTTCGTCGCGCTCATTCTCGATGGCCACGGCGATAAAGCTGCCATCGGGGGCAACGGCCACTGAATCCGGCTGACCACCCAGGTCGCAGGAACCGGTTTCGGACGCGCTGGCAATGTCGATCACCGCCACACGCCCGGACGGTGCGGTATAGCTCTCCGATGTGTTCACACCGACCACGGCCTTGTCGCCCAGAATATGCGCGGTCGTCGGTTCACCCTGCAGGGCGATATTGCCCAGTGGCTTCGGGTTCTCGGCGTCCGAGATGTCGATCAGCCCCACGCCGCCTAGCGGGCTGTCGGTATAGATCAGCGTGTTCCCGTCCTCCGAGACGGAAATGATCTCGGCCGAAGTTTCGCGGCCGAGGTCTTCATCCGCACCCATATTGGCGATGACGGGAAAGGTCGCGATGCGGTTGAAGCTGTTGGCGAAGGATGGCGTCGCCACCAGCGCCAGAACCGATACCGCCGAAAGAAATTTGCCGGACATGAAACACCCCTGATGTTGGATTCACGCTGGCATGGCGCGCACATGTGTCATTGCCGTGACGGTTGTGCAAATGTTTCATGGCAGGATGCGGATGCCCCTGTCCGGGTCTTTTGCAGAGACAGCGGAAAAGAGGTCGCACCTGCCGCGGAGCAGGGCTAGAAGATGCTTCCCATGGAAAACCAGCCCCAACGCCCGATTCGCGGTATCCTTTTGAAATGCAGCAGCGTCACGGTCTTTACCGTGATGGCGGCCCTGGTGAAGGCCACATCGGATGGCGGGCTGGGCATACCGCCCGGACAGCAGGTGTTCTTCCGGTCGTTCTTTGCGCTGCCGGTCATCCTGATCTGGCTGGTCATGCGCGGTGAACTGGGGGTCGGACTGCAGACATTCCGACCTATGGGGCATTTATATCGCGGTATTGTCGGCACCGCTGCCATGGCAATGAACTTCTGGGCGCTGGCGCTGCTGCCATTTCCCGAGGCCACGGCCATCGGCTATGCCGCGCCCTTGCTGGTGGTGGTCTTTGCCGCCATGTTCCTGGGCGAAAACGTCCGGCTGTTCCGGCTGGGTATGGTTGCGATGGGGCTGGCCGGTGTGCTGATCGTGCTGTCACCGCAGCTGACTGCCAGCGATGAGGGCGACGATGTGCTGCGGACCCTGGGGGCTGTGGTCGCGCTGGGAGGGGCCTCTTGCGCGGCACTGGCGCAGATATTCATTCGCAAGCTGGTGGTGCAGGAACGAACCTCGGCGATCGTTTTCTGGTTTTCCGTTACCTCGGCAATCCTCGGGCTGCTGACCTTGCCCTTTGGCTGGATCATGCCTGCGCCCGAAACCTTTGCCCTGCTGGTGATCATGGGCCTGCTGGGCGGAGTCGGGCAGATCCTGCTGACATCATCCTATCGCTTCGCTGATGCCTCGCTGATTGCGCCCTTTGACTATGTGTCGATGATCCTTGCGATCGCGATCGGCTGGTATGTCTTTGGCGAGGCCCCGACGGGGATTGTCCTTGCAGGCGCGGGGGTCGTCATTCTGGCCGGAATCCTGATCATCCTGCGCGAACACAAGCTGGGACTGGAGCGCAACCGCCAGCGCAAGGCCATGACACCGCAGGGTTAGGCCCAGGTGAACTTGTTCTTGCCGGCGCGCCAACCTAATGATGGATGGCATCTGGCATGAGGTGGCGGCCCCGATGAATGAACCGATTGATGATCTGTCTGCAGAACTGGAGCGGGCGCGGGTTGCGTGGTTCTATTTCGTCGGAGGGCTGACGCAGCAGCAGATAGCATCGCGGATGAATCTGACCCGGCTGAAGGTGAACCGGATCATCGGTCAGGCCCGCGAAGATGGTGCCGTCCAGATCGAGGTCGCCCTGCCGCTGAGCGATTGCGTCGATCTGGCGCAAAGGGTGGCCGAGCGCTATGGGCTGGCCGAGGCTCTGGTGGTGCCTGACCTGCCCGATTTTCTGGAACAGAAGCGCGTGATCGGCGAGGCCGCCGGCAACATGGTGTCGGAACTGATCGCAGGCCGCGACCTTGGCATCGGCGTGGCGACCGGGCGCACGCTCAGCTTTGCCGTGCGCAAGCTGAACGGCCGCCCCCACGCCGACAGCTGGGTGGTCGGTCTGACGGGCGGTGTCACACGCTCATCGGGCACCAATACCTTCGAGGTGGCGACCAGCTTTGCCCGCCAGCTGGATGTCGAATGTCACTATCTGACTGCGCCCCTGTATTGCGCCAGCCCCGAGGGGCGCGAAACGCTGTTGCTGATTGACGAGTTGACCGATGTTCTGGCGCGCACCGAGATCGCCGATCTGGGCATCACCTCCTGCGGAGCGCTGGCCGAGGACACGACCCTGACGCAAATCCGTGTCGTCAAGGATCACCTGGAGGATATCGTCAAGCGCGGTGCCGTCGGCGAGTTCCTGGGCTGTTTTCTGGATGCCCGGGGCCGTCCGATCGACCATTTCCTGAATGACTCGCTGATGGCACTCAGCCCCGACAAGCTGAAGCTGAAACCGATCTCGGTCCTGGTCTCGGGCGGAACCGAAAAGACCCAGATCATCCGCGCCATCCTGCGCGCCGGATATGTCAATCGTCTGGTCACGAATGAAGCCGTGGCCCGGGCCTTGCTGGCCGGGCCACGCTAGGCATCTATTGCGCGGCAGCCTCTTGTTCCATCGCTGCCGCCATGGCGCGCAGGATGACATAGGTCGAAGCCGCGCCCGGATCGATATGCCCGCGTGAGCGCGCGCCCAGCTTGGCCGAACGTCCGCGCCGCGATTCCAGGTCTGCCGTGGCTTTCATGCCGGCTTCGGCCCCGTCGCGCGCGGCCTGAAGGACCGCCAGTTCCGACCCCGAAGCTGCAGCCTTTTGCGCCGCCTCGACCGCAGGCACCCAGGCGTCGATCATGGTCTTGTCCCCGGCCTCGGCACGTCCGCGATCACGGATGCCCTGCAGGGCAGCCGCCAGCCAGAGCGCCAGGGCATTCGGGCCCAGATTTCGCCGGTCGCTGACAGCAGCGCCGGCCCGCAGGAAGGCTGTCGCATAAAGCGGCCCCGAGGATGCCCCGACCGCGTCCAGGAATGCCTTGGCCATGCGCTTGCAGCTGCCTTCGATGGTTTCCTCGGCAGGGGCATTGTTCAGCGCAGCCTGCACGGCCTTCCAGCCGATCTCCATGGTGACGCCATGATCGCCGTCGCCGATCACGCCATCCAGTTCCGACAGCCAGTCCCGCTCGGTGATGATCTGATCCCCGGCATGCTGCATCATCCGGCGAAAGATCGTCGGTGTGATCAAGCCGCTCTCGTTCAGGGCAACCGGTGCCGAAGGGCTGGCCTGCGGGGCATTGGTGCTGGCCGCAGTCTTGCGCGAGGACCGCACATCCGCCGTGGAACCCGACTCGACCGCCCCGACCGTCAGCGCGACCGAGCGGCAGGGGTGATCCAGCAGTGTGGTCAGCTCATCATCAAGCCGGATCAGCGTGATCGAGGCGCCGGCCATCTCCAGCGATGTGGCATATTCCCCGACCCAAGCGCGATGGATGGTGATCTCCCGCGCATCAAGGATCTGCTTCAAGCGGTTGAAGATGATGTAAAGTTCAACCTGAGAGGTCGAACCCAGGCCATTGACCAGAACCGCGACGCGATCACCGGGCTTTGGGGCCATTTCACCAAGGATCGTGTCCATCAACTCGTCGGTGACGGAATCGGCACTGGCCAGTTTTTCACGACGAATGCCGGGTTCGCCATGCAGACCCATGCCGATTTCCATCTCGTCATCGCCGATTTCGAAGTTGGGCTTGCCCGTCTGCGGCAGTGAACAGGCCCCCAGTGCCACGCCCATCGAAAAGGTCGCGAGATTGGCCTTTTGGGCCAGAGCGGCCACCCGGCTGAGCGGCTCTCCCAGATCGGCAGCGGCGCCAGCAATCTTGAAGACGAAGAAATCACCGGCAATGCCGCGACGTTCATCGCGCCGCTCGACCGGGGCCGAGGCAATGTCATCGGCCACCTGAACCTGCTGAACGGCTGTGCCCGCAGCCTCCAGCTCTTCGGCGGCCATGGTGAAATTCATCACGTCACCGGTGTAGTTTCCATAGAGGAACAGGATCCCCGCGCCACAATCCACCGCGCGGGCGGCATCGAGGATTTGCTCGGGCGAGGGCGAGGCAAAGATGTTTCCCACCGCCGCCGCATCCGCAAGTCCGCGTCCGACATAACCTGCAAAGGCAGGTTCATGGCCCGACCCGCCGCCGACGACGACGCCCACCTTGCCGTCGCGCGGTCCGTCCACGGCGACAATGGCGCGACCGCTGTCGCCTTCGACGCTCAGCAGGTCGGGGTGGGCGGCCACCATGCCGGACACCAGTTGGGGAATGATGTCTTCAGGCGCATTGATCAGTTTTTTCGTTTTCGTCATGGACTCGATCCCTCAAGATGGTTCAGGCGCCTTCACGGCGAAGATAGCGACGGGACAGGGCGTCAAAGGAGATGGCCAGCACGACGATGGCCCCCGAGACAACGCCCTGCCAATAAGGGGAGACCCCGAACAGCACGATGATGTTTTCGATGATGGCAATGATGCCGGCGCCGAATATTGCGCCCAGGGGCGATCCGACGCCGCCCGTCGTGGCGACTCCGCCGATCACCGAGGCGGCGATCGGTGCCAGAACCCATGCCTGTCCGATCGAAGGCTGCGCGGTGCCCAGCCGGGCCACCATCAGCAGGCCCGCCAGCGCCGAAAGCATTCCGGCAAAGCTGAAGACCAGCAGTCGGATCCTGTCGACCCGGATGCCCAGCATCCGCGCGGCGGCGGCATTGTTGCCAATGGCATACATATAGCGCCCCATCGGCGTTTTCAGGGTCAGGAACAGGGCAATGGCCAGCACGGCGATCATGATCATGAAAGGCACCGGAACCCCCAGCACATCCCCGCGCCCCAGGAACTGGATGCTTTCGGGAATGCCGGTGATTGCAACCCCCTTGGTCAGCACCAGAATCGCGCCACCATAGATTCCGGCGGTGCCGATGGTCAGCACCAGCGAATGCAGTCCAAGCCGCGTGACCAGAAAGCCGTTCACGAAACCAAGCGCGGTGCCCATCAGCAGCGCAAGGATCAGCGCAACACCGGCGGGAAGCCCGGCCTGCACCATCAGCATGCCGCAGATGACTCCGCACAGCCCGCCAATCGTGCCCAGTGACAGATCCAGTTCGCCAAGGATCATCAGCGAGGACTGCGCAATCGTCACCAGCCCCACAAAGGCCAGCCCGCGTGCGATCACCGACATGTTGTAGCCGGTCAGGAAATAGGGGGAGATCAGCGCCGAAATCGCAAAGATCGCTACCAGCGCGACAAAGACGCCGGCCAGCGGATTGCGGATCAGGATCGTCAGCGCCGAGGGGCGAGGCTGCGCCGTCTGGGTGTCAGATGTCATGTCGGGTCTCCGCGTCATTCATGCCTCCGGCTTCGGAGGTGGTGCCGGTGGCAAAAATCGCCCCGACCAGCGTTTCTGTGTCAGTGGTCGCCGCGTCGAAATCGCCGGTCAGCCGACCGCCATGCATGGTCAGGATTCGGCTGGCGCAGCGTCGCAGCTCGGTCATTTCGGAAGAGATCAGGATGATGCCGACGCCTTCTTCGGCAAGCGACTTCATGATCCGATAGATCTCGGCCTTTGTGCGGATGTCGATGCCCTTGGTGGGCTCGTCAAAGATCAGGATGCGCGGCGTGGTGGCCATGGCGCGGCCAATGATGGCCTTTTGCTGATTGCCGCCCGAGAGATGCGACATCCGCTGACCCGGCCCCGAGGCACGAATGCCATAGTCGCCCATCACCCGCGAAACGATGTCGCGTTCCTTGCCGAAATCGATCCCCGCGCGCCCCGAGGTCAGTGACAGGACCGAGATGCCGATATTGTCACGCAGCGACAGCAGCGGGAAGATCCCGTGCTGCTTGCGCTCTTCGGACAGATACAGCATCCCGCCCGCGACCGAGGCCGAGGTGTCATTCAGTTTCCAGTCCCGGCCCTCGACACGGACCCGACCGGCGCTGGCCTTGCGAAATCCGAAGATGGTCTGCATCAGTTCGGAGCGTCCCGCGCCAACCAGTCCCGCGAAGCCAAGAATCTCGCCGCGTTTGAGCGTGAAGCTGATATCGTCGAACATATGGCCCGACAGATGATCGACCTCCATGATGGTTTCGTCCGGTCTTGCGTCATCGCGCAGGACAGCGGGGCGGAAATGTTCGTCGATGGCGACCTCGCGCCCTGACATGGCGCGGATCAGACCGGCCTCGTCGATTGCGCCGACCTGTCCGGCGTCGACCTTTTCGCCATTGCGCAGAACGGTATAGTCGTCGCCGATCTCGAAGACCTCTTCCATCTTGTGAGAGATGAAGACGATCGCATGATCGCGATCAAGAAAGCCACGGATCACTTCGAAGACCCGCGCGACTTCACGCGCGGTCAGCGCCGAGGTCGGCTCGTCCAGAATCAGAACCTTCATGTCGCGATTTGTGGATGCCCGCGCGATCTGCAGCAACTGCTGATCAGGGACCGAGATGTGACGCACCAGGTCCGAGGGGCGTGCCTCGATTCCGAAGCGGTCCAGATAGGTCTGGGCCTCGGCCTCCATCAGGCGGCGTTTGACCAGTCCGCCATGGCCGGTGCGGTCAAAGGGCATGAACAGGTTTTCGGCCACGCTGACATCGGGGAACAGTGACAGTTCCTGCGGCACATAGGCGATCTTGCGATACAGTTCGGGGTTTTCGGTCGGATCCTGCCCGTCAATCGTGATCGAACCGCGGCTGGCGTTGTCCGTGCCGGTCAGTATCTTGACCAGCGTCGATTTGCCCGCGCCGTTTTCCCCGGCAAGAATATGAGTGCGGCCCAGTTCGATGGACAGATCGACATTGTTCAATGCGGTCACACCGGGGAAGTCGCGCCCCAATCCGCGCGTTTCAAGATAAGCCATGATTCCTCCGGCAGGGTTGGCCTGCGGATGCGTCGGGCATCCGCAGGCACATGGGTCAGCCGTCGACGTTTTCCGCAGTCAGGAAAGCGTTTCCGGTGTCCAGATAGCCCGGCACGGGTGCGCCGGTGGCCTGAGCCCAAAGCAGCATGACTGACCAATAGCCCTGCAGTTCCGGCTGCGAGGCCGAAGAGCTGTCGGCAACGCCCGAACGGATCATGTCCAGCATCTCGGGCAGGTTATCCAGCCCGACCAGCGTCACCTGGTCTTCCTTGCCAGCCTCGATGATGGCCTGACCGATGCCGATCGGGCCTGCCGCATCCGAGGCCACCCAGCCCTTCAGCTCGGGGTTGGCCTGCATGATCGCCGCAGCCTGCTGCTGGGCAATCTCGATGCTGTCATTGTCGATGCCTTCGGCAACGACCTCGATGCCGGGATATTCGGCAAAGACTTCGCGGTGGCATTCTGCGCGGATTGCATGGTTCGGCGCGGTGGGAACCCCCATCATGATCGCGACCTGACCTTCACCGCCCAGAACCTCGACCAACCGGCGCGAGGCGATCTTGGCCTGCTCGCAGAAATCCGAGCCGATATAGGGGATCGACATGCCCTCTGGCGGAACCGAGTCAAAGATCACCAACGGGATGTCCTGCTGTTGCGCAGTTTCCAGCGAGGCGCGGTTGCCCGAAGGGTCCAGCAGGTCGATGGCAATGCCGTCGGGGCGGGTCGAGATGGCGCTTTCGACGATTTGCACCTGCTGCACCACATCGGCCGTTTGGGGGGCGGAGTAGATGATTTCCACATCGGCCCCGGTCTGTGCTTCCAATGCCGCCGCTGCCATCTGTGCGCCTTCATTCACCTTGTCGAACCAGGGGTGAACGACTTTCGGCACGATCAGAAAGCGATAGCTGTCCTGTTTCTCGGTGCCCGCAGCATCCTGCGCGGCGACAGCCAGGGGCATGGCCATAGCCACCCCGGCGAGAGTCATGGCCAGTTTGTTCATTCGTTGTCCTCCCAGACATGGCGCGTCGCATTTGGCGACGCCGGAACATGTAGCGCGATGGGTTCCAGAGATTCCCTATAGCGCCAATACGGATGTAAACTGAAAATTACATGTGTATCAAGCCAATTCTGCGTGTTGGCCGAAATAGCCAATCGCACATGAATAAACCCCCGCCAGTAGCGGGGGTGTCGAGGGCGTTCAGAGGCAGGTCGTCAGCGACAGGCGCGCAGGTCGGCCACCGTGTCGATGTCGCGCAGCATTGCCGGCGGGGCCGGAACAAGGTGGCATCGGGGTGTCGAGATCAGCAGCTGGCGTGCCCCGCGATCCCCTTGTATCGCATCCAGCCGGTCGAAATAGGCGGCGGGAAAACAGGCCGGGGGCATCGCACCGGCGCCGCCAGATGTCGCGCTTGGCGTGGTGGAATCCGCCGCGTCAAGAATCTGGCGGAAGAAAGTCCCGGTCACGAATGGCATATCGCCCAGGGCGATCAGGCAGCCGCTTGCGCCGATGGCCCGTGCCGCCGCCAGCCCGGCGCGCAGGCTGTCGGACTGTTGACCCGAACAGGTCACGACCTGGTAACCTTCGGGCAAGAGATCGGCCAAGGCCGGATCGCCCAGAACCGCGATCAAGACATCTGCGCCGGATGCCGCCAGATTGCTTGCGCTGTGTGACAGGATCGGCGTGCCGTTGATCAGGGCGCAGAGTTTGTTGGCCGCCCCGAAACGGCGCGAATGCCCCGCTGCCAGCAGAATGGCCGCTTGCGTCATGGCCGCGCGGCAGCGATTTCGGCCAGCACCGAGATGGCCAGGGTGCGGGCATCTCGGGCTTGCGGGATCAGCCCGATGGGGCCGCGTATGCGCGACAGTTGAGATTCCGCGATTCCTCGGTCGCGCAGAGTATCCAGACGGCGCTGTTGTGACAATCGGCTGCCCTGAGCGCCTATCCAGAATGCCGGGGATTTCAGCGCCGTTTCAAGGATTGCAGTTTCGCGTTGATGATCGTGGAAAAACAGTACGATAGAGGTAAATTCATCGACTGTTTCGAGCTCGGGTATCGCGGCGTGAAACACGTCATACCCTGCCGCATGGGCAAGGGTTGCAAAGGCCGCGGCTTCGTTGCCTTCGCCAGTGACGACAATCCGGGTTTCGGGTTGAACTTGCACCCGCGGCAGGGAACCAAGCTCCAGCGTTGCGATGCGGCGTTGCGCCAGATCCTGCAAGGCCGGGAGGATCTGATCGCCCGACACACGCAGCAGCGTGACCTCGATCCCCGAGCCACAGGGCAGCCGAATGTCGAAGAATGGCGAGCCCGCGCCATAGCGCAGGGTGGTTTCTTCACCGACTGCCGCGAGCTGTGTGGCATGCAGGCCGATGTCACCTTCGACGCAGCCGCCGGACAATTGGCCGACCTGATTGCCGTCGGGCAGCACGGCCATCATCGCGCCAATCGGCCGATAGAACCGGCCTTCAATTCCGGTCAGCATGGCCAGAACCCCTCCACCTTCCGCCAGCGCAGCCAAAACGGATTGCGCGTCACTGGCCGGCAATTGGGGCAGCTTGGGTGCCGTGGCAGAGACGATGCGATCGGGCAGGGACATGGCTTGATACCGTTCATTCATGGGCCGGAGCCGGTCCAGATGGGCCGACCTGTCTTCAGAAAACCTCCGCGCGGCGGCAGCATAGGCTGCAAGGGCGCGAAGGTCGAGCTTATGATGGATTCTACCGTGTCAGCTATAGAAATCCGTGGTGGCGCTCATCGGCAGTTGGGTGATCCGCTGGCCGGTCGCCCTGGCAATGGCATTTGCCAAGGCGGGCGCGGCGGGCGGAGTTCCCGGCTCGCCAATGCCCGTGGGCGGCAGGTCAGAGGGCACGATATGCACCTCGATGGCGCCGATATCCGCAATTCGCAACGGCTCGTAATCTGGAAAGTTCGACTGGACAACCGCACCTTCTTCCAATGTGATCTCGTCACGCATCGCGTGGCCGATGCCCCAGCCGATGGCCCCTTCGACCTGCGCCTTGATGACATCGGGATTGACGGCAATACCGCAATCGACAGCGGCGGTGACCTTTTCGATCTTCACCATGTCATCCGGTGTCGAAATCTCGCAGACCTCGGCAATATAGGTGTTGAAGGATTTGTGCACCGCGACACCCAGCGCGCGCCCCTCGGCGACCTGTCCCCAACCGGCCTTTTCGGCTGCCAGACGCAGAACCTGTGCAGCGCGGCGACCGTCCTCGGTCTCCTCGTCCAGATAGGCCAGACGGAATTCAACAGGGTCGATGCCGCTCGCTTCGGCAGCCAGATCCATCATCACTTCCATCACATAGGCGGTATGACTGTGACCGACCGAACGCCACCAGTTGACCGTGGTGGCCTTTTTTGCGTCGGTCAGCCCGACCGCCATCCCCGGAATGGAATAGGCGCCGTCGTGAATGCCTTCGATACTGGCCGCGTCGATACCGTCATGGACGACAGCGGCTTCAAAGGGTGAACCCTTGAAGATGGAGGGTGTGGCGACGCGATGCTCCCAGCCCAGGATCTTGCCGGCCTCATCCAGTCCGACACGCACCCGGTGCAGGGCCTGCGGGCGATACCAGCCGCCGGTGACATCATCCTCGCGCGACCAGACCAGCTTGACGGGCCGGCTCTGATCGGTCAGCGCATAGGCCATGGTCAGTTCGACAAGATAGTCCGCGCCTGCATTCAGCCTGCGGCCGAAAAAGCCGCCCGCGTAAAGCGATTTGACCTCGACCTGATCGGGGGTCAATCCAAGGATCTCTCCGGCCACCATCTGGTTGACGGTCGGCCCCTGCGCACCGTCATGATACCGTATGCCGCCGTTGGGCAGAGGCTCGATCGTGGCATTGATCGGCTCCATGGGCGAATGGGACAGCAGAGGGAAATAGAACTCCCTCGAAATGGTTTGCGCGGCACCTTCAATGGCGGCTTCGACCGCCGCCCTGTCGGCCTTGTTGCCGTTATACTGGGGTTCAGCGTCCAGCATGGCGGCCAGATCAGCCCTGATCTCTTCCGAACTGCGCCCCTCGGCCTTGCTGAAATCCCATTCCACCGTCAAGGCATCGCGGGCCTGAAAGGCCGCCCAGGTGTTCTTTGCATAGACCGCAACGCCTGCGCCATTGGGCAGGACGGCCGCGTGGTCGAACCCTTTGACGGCCTTGGCCTCGCTGTCGTCGAACGAAGCCACGATGCCACCCATGCGGGGCGTGCGCCGGATGGCAACGACCAGCATGTCGTCCAGATGCACATCCATGCCGAAGCGGGCCTTGCCATTGATCTTGTCATGGCTGTCGCGGCGCGCGCGCTGGGGGTTGCCGATCTGGGTCCATTCCGACGGATCCTTCAGCCTCGGTTCGGCGGGGACCTCCATCCTGGCTGCGTCACCTACCAGTTCACCGATCCGGGCGAAGTTTTCGCCATCAGAGACGACACCGTCCTTCAGGCTCAGGCTTTCGGGAGCGACAGACCATTTTTGCGCGGCAGCCGCGATCAGCATCTGACGCGCGGCGGCGCCTGCGGTACGATATTGCAGAAAGGAATTGGCCATGGCGCTTGATCCGCCCGTGGCCTGCACCGGACCAAACAGCAGGTTGTTGTACAGCGCGGCATTGGCGGGGGCCATTTCAAAGCGGATGTCGGTCAGCTTCATGTTCAGCTCTTCGGCGATCAGCGTGCTGAGGCCGGTTGCCGGACCCTGACCGCCTTCCAGATGCTTGACGATGGCCGTTACGTTCCCGTCGCTGTCAATTGACAGGAAGGGGGTCAATTGCCGGCTTTGCGCGGCCTGTGCCAAGGCGCCTTTCGGCGTGAAACCAAGGGTCAGCGCGGCGCCCGAAGCAGCGGCGGTCTGCAGAAAGCTGCGGCGTGTCAAACCTGTCATGGTTCAGGCCTCCAGAATTTCGGAAGCGCGCTGTACGGCGGCGCGAATACGTTGATAGGTGGCGCAACGGCAGACATTGCCCGACATGTAGTCGTTGATCTCTGAAACATCGGGTTTCGGGGTTTCGCGCAGCAGGCCGATGGCGGACATGATCTGCCCCGATTGGCAATAGCCGCATTGCACCACGTCCAGTTCGGCCCAGGCCTGCTGGACCGCTGCACCGACCGGATCGGCAGAGACGGCTTCGATGGTGGTGATCTCGGAACCCTCGATATCCTCGATGTAGGTTTGGCAAGAGCGGACCGGCTCACCATCCAGATGGACGGTGCAGGCACCGCAGGATGCCACGCCGCATCCGAATTTCGTGCCGGTCAGCCGCAATTCATCGCGAATGACCCAAAGAAGCGGCGTGCCCGGCTCGGCCTCGACCTGCCGTGTCTCGCCATTGATCTTGACTGAGTAGTCCATTGGACCTCCTGAGGCTGGCTGAAGAGATTGCACGCATCGAGCATGGCCGGTCTGTACACGCGGCGCGACCGCACCGGCGACATTCCGTCCATTTCCCACGCAGCAACTCTGTTTTGCTGACTGGAATTCACTGTAGCGCAAACCTATGTCGTGCAGAACTTGCAGAACGCGCCAAAGCTCTAACCATTGATGACATCTGTCATCGGGCCGTGGCTGGAATGAAGGATGACCCATGGCCGGAACCGAACGATACAAGATCGCGACCCATGTCAGATTGTGCTGCAATCTGCTTGGTCTGGCACCGGAACAGGTGCTGGCGCGCTGCGGGCTGGACCCGGATTACCTGCAGACCGAGGGCAGGGGCGTGGATGGCGAGACCTATTTCGCCATATGGCAGGCGATTGCCTGCGAAAGCAATGCCACCGATCTGGCCCTGACATTGGGACAGGGGGCTTCCAGAGGTCCGTTTCAACCGGCCTTGATGGCTTTCTCGGCCAGCCCGGACATCTATACCGGGCTGCACCGGCTGAAGGTGTTCAAGTCACTGATCGCGCCGATCCGGCTGCATCTTTCAGAAAGTCCGACCAGCTTTGTCGTGCGCTTCGAGTCGGCGGGCGGGATTGCCGTGCCCGACGTCATGTGCGCCACCGAGATCATCTTCTTTCTGGAACTGGCCCGGACCTTCACCGCCCATCACGTGCTGCCCCAGGAGGTGACACTGCCCGGCATGGACTTCGTGACGCCTGCCTATCAGGAGTACATCGGTGCCCCGATCCGTCCGGGTCGGCATACGGTCCTGACCTTTTCCATGCAGGATGCACGCCGTTCGTTGATATCAGCCGACACCGACATCTATCGCCTGATTGCCGCCGAACTGAATGCACGCCTGCGCAATGGTGATCACGCATCGGCTTTTACCGATCAAGTGCGCGAGGCGCTGACCGATCTGTTGCCGACAGGGCATGTCTCGGCCGAGCAGGTCGCCCTGCGGCTGGGAACCAGCAAGCGCAGCCTGCAACGCAAGCTGAAGGAGGAGGGTTCCAGTTTTCGCGCCGTGCTGGATCAGACGCGCGCCGCATTGGCCATGACCTATCTGCGCGACCGAAAATTGAGCACCGAGGAAACCAGTTTCCTGCTGGCCTATCAGGATCCGAATTCCTTCTATCGCGCATTCCATGACTGGACGGGCATGACACCGGCACAAGCACGCGGAGCCATGCCCTTGAAGGTGCACCATGTCATCGAAAGAGCATGAGATTTAGCTCATATTCTATTGCAATATATAGATATTTCAATTATCTACACTCGGATTACGCCGCGCGCAGCTTGATCCTGTGCCGGGTTTCCAGGAATTCGGAAGTGCGGCTCAGCTGGGATTCGCGCTCGACATCATTCCATCCGAGAATGTCACCACAAAGCACTGATATAGTGGCAAGATCGCGTGAGGTCAGGCGACCACTGACCGCCAGTGGCGTGCGGCGCATGACAAGGTCGCGCAGATCCCGGACCCGCTCATGTTTGACGATCCATGCCAGTTCGCCGAGGCTGTAATCTCTGGCGTCCTCCAGCATTTCTGGTGCCGCGCCCTCAGCGGAAAGCATCATCATCGCGGTGCTGCCATAGCGCGACAGCAGGCACTCGGCCCGTGCCGGAGCTGCCCCCGTGGCCGCCGCGGCCTTGCGAATCCAATCGGCACGGTGAACCGGGGCAGGCATGTCGCGCCCGCCGCCGATGGCCAGCTGCTGCGTGCTGGTTTGCCGTTTTATCCCAATGCGCTGCAAGATCATATCCGCAACTTCTTCTGAAAATCCGCGAAAGGTGGTCCATTTGCCGCCGACCAACGAAATGACAGGCCATTGGCGTTGATCCTCTGGCTCGGCCACCGGGGCCGAGTGGTCGCGGCTGATCAACCCGGGGTCGGTTCCGTCGCTGGCAGGAAGGGGGCGGATGCCGGAATAGGCGTAGACGATCTGGTCCTCGCTGAAGTCCAGGCCGGGCAAAAGGCTGCGCAGTGCCGACATGAAATAGGCGACCTCGCTGTCCTCGCAGATGACATTGTCCGGATCATCGGCGCGAATGTCCGTTGAGCCGACCAATGCGCGGCCAAGGTAGTCAAAGACGAGGCAAATTCGCCCGTCATCGGCCTCGAAATAGATCATCCGGCCCTTGAGCGCCGCTATCAGTTCGGGGTGGTCCAGCAGGATATGCGAACCCTTGGTGCCGCCGATCAGATGCGACGGCGCGCCAAGCTGTTCGTTCACGCGATCGATCCATGGCCCGGCCGCATTGACAACGACCCGGGGACGCAGGGCGATCTGGCCATCCGGAGATCGCAGGTGAACATCCGTGCCGTCGGTTTGCGTGATATCCGTATAGTTCAGGGCCGCGGCCTTGGGTGAGGCGCGCAGCCCGTCGGAGATCAACTCCCAGACGAGCCGCTCGGGCTGGGTGACAGTGGCATCGTAATATTGTCCCGCCGCGACGATGCGCGGTGTCAGGGGGGGGATTTCCTTCAGCGCACGGCCCTTGGACCAAAGTTCGTGGCGAGGCATCACCCGATGGCGGCGACCATAGAAATCATACATCGACAGGCCGATCTTCATCAGCACGGCCCCGCGGCTGCGCGGTGCGGTTGTAGAACCGAACAGCGTGCGCAGCGCGGCGGGAATGCCCTTGAACCATGAGAAGATTGGAATGACGGTCGGAAGTGGTCGCACCAGATGCGGGGCGTTCTTCAGCAACAGATTGCGCTCAAGCGTGGATTGGGCAACCAGCCCCAGCTCGGCGGTCTCGAGGTATTTGATGCCGCCATGGATCAGGCGCGAAGGCGCCGAGGATGTGCCGCCGCCGAAATCGCCCTTGTCGGTAATGACGCAATTCAGCCCCTGTTCGCAGAGATCGCGAAACAGTCCTGCACCGTTGATGCCAGCTCCAAGGATCAGCACGTCAACATCGCGAATTTCGGTCATTGCTTCTCTCCGCCCAGTGCCTCGATACGAGGCCAGATGGGCTCTAATACCTTTGCCAGATCCAGAAAGATCTCATAGCGCCGGTCAAGCCGGGCGCTGCGGGTGGGGTCAGGGATATAGGTCTTGGTCAGTTGTTTCAGATCGCGCGGCTCATCAGCGCAATCCGTGAAAATCCCGGCCGCCACGCCGGCGCAAAGGGCGGCACCCCAGGCCGCAGCCTCATCGGTGTCAGTGACCTCAACGGGAATCTGAAGAACATCTGCAAAAATTTGTGAAAACAATGGGCTGCGAGATATTCCTCCGGTCAGAACAGCAGAATCCGGAGCAAAGCCCTCACGCAGTGCATCGACATGGATGCGATGGTTGAAGGCGATGCCCTCGATCACCGCGCGCAGGGCCTGACCGCGATCCTGCCAACCACGCAGCCCGAAGAACGCCGCGCTGGCATCGGCCCCCATGGGAGAACCGAAGAGGAAGGGATGAAAGATCGCTGTCGAGGGTTGGGCCATCGCCTGCTGGATCTCGGGGATGATGTCGACATGCAGTGACCGGCCGGCGGCCTCGGCGGCGTGCTTGTCGGTCTGGCAGAACGTATCCAGGAACCAGTCGTAATTCGCAGCCGAGGCCGGTGAGATGGACATATTGTTCCATTCGCCCCTGCTCAGCCCGTTGCGGCAGAACCAGCGTTTGTCAGTATGGGGCGCTGCCGAGACGGTTTCATTGATCGAATAGGTTCCCGCTACGATCGCAATGCGCCCGTGGCCATAGCCGCCCGCGCCAAGAGATGATGCTGTCACATCATGCAGCCCTGCAGCGACGGGGGTGCCGGCGACCAGTCCGGTGGCCTGCGCGGCATGTGGCGTCACATATCCTGCGATGTCGGAAGGATTCAGTATGGGCGGCAGGGCACCCTCCAGTTGCGCCAGGCCGAAAATCGGCAGGATGTCCTTGGCAAAGACCTGAGTCTCTACATCCGTGAAGGATGTGCTGGCCTCGGTCAGATCGGTGGCGATCTCTCCGGTCAGGCAGAACCGCAGCCAGTCCTTGCAGGCCAGGACATGGGCGATCCGGCTGAATCGCTGCGGATCGTGATCGCGGATCCATGCCAGCAAGGCCGAGGGAGCCGAGGCATGCGGGGTTTGACCCGTGCGCTGCAAGGCGGTGTCGGCGGTGCCGTCAGTGTCCCAGTGGGCCGCGATCTCGGCGGCGCGACTGTCCAGCGACAGGATGCCGGGGCCTAGCGGGCGGCGCCGTTCATCCAGAAGATACACCCCGTCGCCATGGGCGGTGGCGGCAACGGCAAGTATCTCGCTGGCCGGACGGGGGCAGTTGGCAATGGCCTCGGCAATGGCGGCAGCGGTTTGCGTCCACAGGTCGTCCATGTCGCGCTCGACATGTCGTGGCCGAGGCATGGATTGCGCAACGCGGCGGCGCGCGATGGAAATCGGCTGGCCGGTTTCGTCAAAGATCACCGCCTTGGTGACGGTCAATCCATTGTCGATGCCTAACAGCAGGGGCATGGGACTGGTCCTTGCATGCGGGTGTCACAGGGGTAGTGCGGGCACATCAATCCTTATCCCGCTGGCATTGTGCCGGCAGGCTGAGGTCCGTGTAAACTGCGATGGTGGTCGGTTCGTCGCGGGGCAGGAACGCGGCGCCGGGCCGCGTTCCGCCAAGATGGTCTTACTGGTCCAGAACGAAAGCCGCGCTGTACTGATCGACATTGTCCTTGGTGATCAGCAGGCAATCGAACAGTTGCTTTTCACTCTCGACGCCGGTTTCACCGGTCTTGATGAAGTTGTCGGCCTGACGGACGGCGGCTTCCGAGAACACCGCGACGGGTTGCAGTACGGTATATTGCATCTCGCCGGCCTTCACCGCCTCGACCGCATCGGGAGAGCCGTCAAAGCCGCCGACCTTGACCTGTTCCAGCTTGCCGGCCTCTTTCAGCGCCGCGATCGCACCCAGTGCCATTTCGTCATTGCCCGATATCACGCCGGTGATGTCGGGGTTGGCCTGCAGCAGAGACTGCATTTTCTGATAGCCCTGCGTGCGATCCCAGTTCGCGACTTCCTGGCCGACCTTGTTGAGATCGGGATATTGCGTCAGCACGGTTTCATAGCCGTTCGATCGTGTCGCGGCATTGTTGTCCGAAGGGTTGCCGAACAGTTCGACATAGTCGCCGCTGTCGCCCACGGATTCGACCCATTGCTGTGCGCCCATGGCCGCACCCTGTGCGTTGTTCGAGACCAGCTGCGATTTTGCCAGACCTTCCTGGTTGATTTCCGCATTCACAAGGAACACGGGAATGCCTGCGTCGACGGCCTTCTTGACGGCGCCGACCGAACCGTCAGCATTGGCCGGATCCAGAATGATCGCCACCGATTTATTGGTGATGGCGGTATCGACCAGCGTGCTTTCGGCATTGGTGTCGCCTTTATGGGCGGCAACATTGGCAGAGTAACCCAGTTCTTCGGCGGTTTTCTTCGCGATCTCGCCCTCGGTGAACCAATAGGGGTTTGCCGGATCATTCACGATGATCGAAATCAGGCCATCGGCCCATGCGGAACCGGCCATCAGCGGGATGGTTGCAGCGGCAGCCAGCAATGTGCGGCGCGTCAGTTTGAACATTTGGTTTCTCTCCCTTGGGTTGGTGGAACTGCCATGGATCTGGCAGGCTTTCCGCCCGACGGTCTTGTAAGGCGCCGCCGGGCGGGAATGGGGTGACGGGTCAGGATTTGCGGGACCCGCCATATTGAAGCGAATTCATCAGGACGGCCAGAACGATGACCGCGCCGGTAAAGACGGTTTGCCAGTAGGAGGACACTCCGATGATCACCAGACCGTCCGACAGAAAGCCGATCACGAAAGCGCCCAGCATGGTGCCGCGCATGGTGCCGCGACCGCCGGTCAGTGCCGCGCCGCCAATGACGACGGCAGCGATTGCGGTCAACTCATAGGTGACACCGGCGGTTGGTCCGGCAGAGGTCAGCTGCGAGGCCAGGACCAGACCCGCGATGGCAGACAACATGCCTGACAACGTATAGACAGTGATCTTGACCCGCCGCGTCGGAACGCCTGACAGTTCGGCGGCACGCTCGTTGCCGCCCGAGGCATAGAGCCAGCGCCCGAACGAGGAACGAGACAGCATCAGCCCGCCCAGAACCGCCAGCAGGGCCAATACGATGACCGAGATCGGCACCCCCGCAATCCGGTTGAAGCCCAGCCAGTCAAAGCCGGTATTTCCCAACTCGGGGCGGCCAGACAGATTGTTGTAGGTCAGCCCGTTCGTCATCAGCAGGGCAATGCCCCGCGCAACATACATCACGCCAAGGGTTGCCACGAAGGCCGGAACCTTGAAGATCGCGATCAGCACGCCGTTGACGGCCCCGACCAATGCGCCCAGCAGGCAGGTCAGCACGACCACAGCCCAGACTGGCGGATAGAGGATCACGCCCATGGCCTGAATCTCGATACCCTGCATCATGGCCCCGGCTGCGACCCCTGCAAAGGCAAGAATGGATCCCACCGACAGGTCGATGCCGCCATTCAGGATCACCAGCAGCATGCCGATGGCCAGAATGCCATAGATCGCCACATGGCTGGCCATGATCAGAAAGTTTCCGACCGTGAAATAGTTGGGTGACAGGATTGAAAAGACGACAATGATTGCGATCAATGCAAAGAATGCCCGGCCTTCCAGCAACAGCCGCGCGATATTGAAATCGCGCTTCTTGTCGGTGGGGCGTGCGGCGGTGGTGTCCGACATGATGTTTACTCTCTGGCTCTCGTCCATCAGGCGGCCACGGACTCGCCCGAGGCGGCCATGATCTTTTCCTTGGAGACGGTGGAATCGAATTCGGCCGAAATGCGGCCCTTGTGCATGACGATGATCCGATGCGCGATGGACAGGCATTCGCTGACTTCGGAGGTCGAATAGATGACGGCCAGACCGTTTTTCGCGCCCTCGGCCAGCAGCCGGAACACCTCGGCCTTGGCGCCGATGTCGATCCCGCGTGACGGTTCGTCCAACATGATCACGCGTGGCCGGGTGGCCAGCATCTTGCCGATGACGACCTTTTGCTGGTTGCCGCCAGAAAGCGATCCGATGGCCGCCTGTCCGCCCGCGGTCTTGACGGTGACTTCGCGAATGCTGTCCTCGATCAGCTTGCGCTCAAGCCGCTTCTGCGTGAACAGACCCTTGGTGAAGCGCGAGATCGAGGCCAGTGACAGGTTTTCACCCACCGACATGGTCTGCACCAGACCGTCGCGTTGGCGATCCTCGGGCACCAATGCAAGCCCGCGCGCAATGCGTTCGGCAATCGACAGATGAGAGATTTCCCGGCCTTCCAGAACGATCTGCCCGCTGCTGGCGCGCAGGCGACCGGCACAGGTTTCCAGAAGCTCGGTTCTGCCCGCGCCCATCAGGCCGTAGATACAGACGATTTCGCCCGCCCGGACATCCAGCGACAGGCCATCGACCAGATTGAAGCCGCCGGCGGGATCGGACAGGGTCAGGTCGCGGATCGACAGGGCGACCTCACCCCGGTCGCTGTCAGGAGGGCTGCCCAGGTCATAGTTCTCGCCCACCATGTTGCGCACGATCCATTCCAGATCGATTTCGGCGCGCGGCGCATAGGCGGTCATCGCGCCATCGCGCAGGACGACCGCATGATCGGTGATCGTCAACGCCTCTTCCAGGTGGTGCGAGATATAGACGATGCTGACACCACGGGCCTTGAGGTCGCGGATCACCTTGAACAGCACCTCGACCTCGCTGGCCGAAAGGGCGCTGGTCGGCTCGTCCATGATCAGGATGCGACTGTCCACCGAAAGCGCGCGGGCAATTTCAACGATCTGCTGCTGGCCAAGGCGCAACTCCTCGACCGGGGTCAGCGGGTCGATCTCTTCTTCCAGTTCGGCCATCAGGGCGCGGGTCTGCCGCTCTTCCTCGGCAAAATCGACGCCGGTGGCCCCCATGATCTCGCGGCCCATGAAGATATTGTCGCGTACCGACATGTTCGGAGCCAGAGACAACTCCTGATGGATGATCGAGATGCCCAGATCGCGCGCTTCTGTCGAGTTGTTGAATGCAACCGGTTGACCATCAAGGATGATTTCGCCCGTCGTCGGCTGGATCACCCCTGACAGGATCTTCATCAGTGTCGATTTTCCGGCACCATTCTCTCCGAACAGCGTGGTGACCTGTCCACGATGGATGTCGAAGTTCACGCCTTTCAGGGCTTGGACGTTGCCATAGATCTTGGCGACATTGCGGGCCGCCAGAACGACCTCGCCGCGGTGGGACGTAGCGCTGGTTTGGGACATGCTCATTCGACCTTCAGCTCGACGGGCGTGATCATCCAGTTCTTCGGGTTGATCAGCCGGAAGGTGCCCGTCACCTCGATTGTCTTGCCGGTCAGGTCGGACAGGTCCAGACCATCCAGCACAGCCGCCTTCATGGCGCGGTTGATGCCCGAACCGGCGTCCTGATACTCGATCTGGTTCTTGAACTGTCCAAAGGCGATATCGCCGGGCGCGTCGCGCAGATCGGTGCCGTTGATCGCCGGGCCGGTCTGGACGCGCAGGGTGATTTCCTCGGGCACGCCTTCGACTAGCAGCTTGTAGACACCGGATTTGCCATCCAGAACCTTGCCGCGCGCGGTGACGAACATGATCGCGCCGGTCGAGGCGGGCGTGCCATAGGTCTCGGCGGCGGCCTTCTTGTCGGCCAGCACGGCGGGGGCCAGGGTTGCGGCATCGACCGCCTTGTCCTTCACGATGGACTGGATGCGGGGAAATTCGGATTCGCCGTAGCTGTCAGGGGAAAATGCCTGGGCGCGCACGTCCTGATCAGAGCCGATATGGACCACGGTCGTGTCCACAGCGATTCCGGCCAACACCAGAACAGCCAGAGCCACGCTGATATACAACCCGCGCCGCGGGGATGCCGGCGCTTTCGGGGCGGGGGCAGTGCTTGATGTCATGAGACGGCCTCGGATGTCTTGATAGGAAAGAATCAGGCGCGGGGCGCCGTCGAGAATGTGAAGGCGCAATAACGCATGCAGGCCGTTTGAATGCTATCGCAAATGACGCTTGGGCCAAATCCAGGCATGGGTGCTCCTCCTCTGTTAACTCAACTTAACTGAAAAAAATTACCGTGTCCGTAAAAAAATACGTTCCATGCGGAATTTTCATGTTATAGGATCCCCATGCCAGAGGAGCCGCCGCGAGGCGGAGCAAAAACGGCCCCAGATCAAGAGAATAGTGATCGGGTCACGCAACGCCGGGGTGGGTATGGTCGCAGATATCGTGATAGGCATTGATGCGGGAACATCCGTCATCAAGGCAGTTGCCTTCGATCTGGCAGGCAAGCAGTTGGCGGCTTCTGCAGTGCGCAATCGATATGATACCACGATTGACGGATCGGCGACGCAATCGCTGGCGCAGACCTGGTCGGATTGCGCCGAGGCGCTGCGCGGGCTGGGCGACAAGATGGACAATCTGGCAGGGCGCACGGCAGCGGTTTCCGTGACGGCGCAGGGCGATGGCACATGGCTGGTCGGGCGCGACGGTCCTGTGGGTGATGCCTGGCTGTGGCTGGACGCGCGCGCTGCGCCGACGGTATCAAGGCTGGTGGCCAGCAACAAGGAACGCGCACGTTTCGAGGCGACGGGCACCGGGTTGAACACCTGTCAGCAGGGCAGCCAGATGGCGCATATGGACCGATACATGCCTGAGCTTCTGGATCAGGCCGAGGTCGCGCTGCATTGCAAGGACTGGCTGTATCTCAATCTGACCGGCATTCGTGCCACCGATCCCTCCGAGGCCAGCTTTACCTTCGGAAATTTCCGGAACCGCAGCTATGATGAAACGGTCATTGACGCGCTGGGGCTGACCCATCGCCACGATCTGCTGCCCACGATCATTGACGGCACGCAAGAAACCCATCCGCTGTCGGAAAGCGCAGCGGCACAGACCGGGCTGCTGGCAGGCACGCCGGTCAGCCTTGGTTATGTGGATATGGTCATGACGGCCCTGGGTGCCGGGGTCTATGGCGGGGCAGGTGATATCGCCTGCTCGACGGTCGGATCGACCGGGGTGCACCTGCGCGCCATGCCTTCTGAGCAAGTGCATCTGAACAAGGAGGGCACGGGCTATGTGATCTGTCTGCCCGTTCCCGATATCGTCACGCAGGTGCAGACCAACATGGCTGCGACGCTGAATCTGGACTGGGTCCTGGGAATGGCTGCGGATATCCTGTCCGAGATGGGGCATCAGACAGATCCGCGTGATCTGGTCAGCCGGATCGAAACCTGGCTGGCGCAATCTCGCCCCGGTCAGATCGTCTATCATCCCTATATCTCCGAGGCAGGCGAGCGTGGTCCCTTTGTGAATGCTGACGCGCGGGCAGGCTTTGTCGGACTGTCATCCAACCATCGCTTCCCCGATCTGGTCCGGGCCGTGGCCGAAGGGCTGGGGATGGCCATGCGCGATTGCTATGGCGCCATGGGGCCGTTGCCTTCCGAACTGCGCCTGACCGGTGGCGCGGCCCGTTCCAAGGGGCTGCGCGCGATCCTGTCGGCCTCGCTGAATGCGCCGGTGCGGGTTTCCACCCGTGACGAGGCCGGCGCCGCCGGAGCCGCGATGATGGCTGCCGTGGCCATTGGCGCCTATTCCGACATGGATGCCTGTGTGGCCCGATGGGTCACGCCGCTGCTGGGGCAGGCCGAAGCCCCCGATCCCGAACTGGTGGCGGCATATGACCTGCTGTTCCCCGCATTTTCCGCATCGCGTCAGGGGCTTGCCCCCGGCTGGCAGGCCCTGAGTGCCGCCCGCGCTGCTTTCTCGAAAGGACATTGACATGACGCCCGAACAACAGACCCCTGACAGCGACATGATCGACCTGTTCGTGATCGGAGGCGGGATCAATGGCGCAGGCATCGCGCGTGACGCGGCAGGGCGGGGGCTGAAGGTCGTCCTGTGTGAAAAGGATGATCTTGCCGAGGGCACGTCATCACGGTCAGGCAAGCTGGTTCACGGCGGGTTGCGCTATCTGGAGTATTACGAATTCCGCCTTGTGCGTGAGGCCCTGATCGAACGCGAGGTGCTGCTGAAATCCGCGCCCCATATCATCTGGCCGATGCGCTTCGTCCTGCCACACAGTCCGCAGGACCGTCCGGCCTGGCTGGTCCGTCTGGGCCTGTTCCTCTACGACAACCTGGGGGGGCGCAAGAAGCTGCCGGGGACACGCACGCTGGACCTGCGCCGCGATCCCGAAGGCGCGCCGCTGCTGGATCAATATGTCAAAGGCTTTGAATATTCCGATTGCTGGGTCGATGACGCCCGCCTTGTGGTTCTGAACGCGCTGGATGCCGCCGAAAAGGGGGCCGAGGTGCTGACCCGCACTCCCTGTATCGCGGCGCGCCGCGAAAACGGAATCTGGCGTGTCGAAACCCGCGACGAGGAAAGCGGGGAAATCCGTGTCTTCTGGGCTCGTTGCATCGCCAATTGCGCGGGGCCATGGGTGAAGGATGTCATCGGGCGTGTGGCGGGGGCGCAATCCTCGCGCAATGTGCGCCTGGTCAAGGGCAGCCATATCATCGTTCCGAAATGGTGGTCGGGCAGCAACGCCTATCTGGTTCAGAACCACGACAAGCGGGTCATCTTCATCAACCCCTATGAGGGCGACAAGGCGCTGATCGGCACCACCGATATTGCCTATGAGGGTCGCGCCGAGGATGTCACGGCCGATGAGGGGGAAATCGACTATCTGCTGAATGCCGTGAACCGCTATTTCAAGGAAAAGCTGCGCCGCGAAGATGTCGAACACAGTTTTTCCGGCGTCAGGCCGTTGTTCGATGACGGGCAGGGCAACCCTTCGGCGGTGACGCGTGACTATGTGTTCGATCTGGAAGACCGCGAGGGCGCGCCCTTGCTGAACGTCTTTGGGGGCAAGATCACCACCTTCCGGGAACTGGCCGAACGCGGCATGCACAAGCTGGCCGGGATCTTTCCGCAGATGGGGCCGGACTGGACCGAAGAGGCGACACTGCCGGGGGGTGAAATCGCCAATGCCGATTACGAAAGCTATGCCAATCTGCTGCGCGAGCTGAACCCCTGGATGCCACGTGCATTGGTGCAGCATTATGGCCGTCTCTATGGTGCACGCACCAGGGACATTGTGAAGGGCGCCACGTCACTGCAGGATCTGGGTCGCCATTTCGGAGGGCAGATGTATGAGGCCGAAATCCGCTATCTGGTGGCGCGGGAATGGGCGCGCCATCCGGATGACATCCTCTATCGGCGCACCAAGCATTATCTGCATCTGACCGCGGATCAGCGTCAGGCGTTCGCGGATTGGTTTCATCAATCCGATCTGCTCTCTTCGGTCTAAGGAAAAACAATGCCCCTGACGCTGTCCCTGAACACCAATCCTCTGGTCAACCGCTTTGCCGATCCCGACGATCTGATTGATATGGTCGCGCGCGATCTGAAGATCCGCGACCTGCAACTGACACATGAGTTCATCAACCCGTCATGGCCTGCCCCGGTGGTCCGTCGTCTGACGCGCCAGATGGGCGCGGCATTGCGGCGCAGCGGTGTGCGGGTCACAAGCGGCATGACCGGCCCCTATGGGCGGCTCAATCACTTCGGTCATCCCGACCGCGACGTGCGGCGCTATTATGTCGATTGGTTCAAGACCTTTGCTGACATCATCGCCGATCTGGGCGGTACATCGGTCGGCACCCAGTTCGCGATCTTTACCTATCGCGATTTTGACGATCCGGTGCGGCGCGAGAATCTGACCCGTATTGCCATCGATTGCTGGGCCGAGGTTGCCGAACACGCCAAATCCGCCGGGCTGGATTATGTGTTCTGGGAACCGATGAGCATTGGCCGGGAATTCGGGGAAACCATTGCCGGCTGTCTGGCGCTGCAGGATCGCCTGACGGCTGCAGACATGGCAGTGCCGATGTGGATGATGGCCGATATCGATCATGGCGATGTCACCTCCGACAATCCCGATGATTTCGATCCCTATGCCTGGGCGCGGGCGGTGCCCCCGGTCAGTCCGATCATCCACATCAAGCAATCGCTGATGGACAAGGGCGGACATCGCCCCTTTACAGCCAAATTCAACGCCCATGGCCGGATCCAGCCGCAACCACTGCTGCAGGCCTTGGAGCAGGGCGGGGCGGTCGACAACGAGATCTGTCTGGAACTCAGTTTCAAGGAGCGTGAGCCCGATGACCGGCAGGTGATTTCGCAAATCGCCGAGAGCGTGGCGTTCTGGGCACCTCATATCGACAGCGGGTGCGACAAGCTGCGGTTGTGACGCTATAGCAGGGCAACCGATCACAAGCAGAAGGCATGAGGCAAGCGAAATGGCACGGCGAGGCACATCCGATCCCGAGAAAGACCTGTCTATCCGGGCGGCATGGCTGCACTATGCCGGAGGATTGACACAAGCAGCAGTGGCCAAGCGTCTGGGCGTGCCCTCGGTCAAGGCCCACCGGTTGATTGCACGGGCGGTCGCGGATGGTGCGGTCAAGGTCAGCATCGACGGAGAGATCGTGGCCTGTGCCAAGCTCGAGGCCGAACTGTGCGACCGTTATGGGCTGGATTACTGCGAGGTCGCACCTGATCTGGGGGAAGAGGGCTTGCCGCTCAGGGCGCTGGGGCTGGCCGGAGCGGCCTTCCTGCGCCGTCAGATCGAACGAGGCGAACACAAGGTGATCGGCGTCGGACACGGGCGGACATTGGCGGCGGCGGTCCAGCAGATGCCGCGCCTTGACGCGCGCGGCATTCGCTTTGTGTCCTTGTTGGGCGGCTTTTCCCGCAATTACGCCGCGAACCCGCATGACGTGATGCATAGTCTGGCCGAAAAGACTGGTGCCGTGGCGCATGTCTTGCCGGTGCCTTTCTTCGCCAATTCCGAATCTGACCGCGCGATCTTGCTGGCCCAGCCTGGCGTGGGCGAGATCTTTGACCTGTCCAATGGCGCCACGCTGAAATTTGCCGGCATGGGGCCCGCGGATTCGACGGCGCAGCTGGTGGCTTCGGGGATGATCGAACCCGACGAGATTGCCGAGATCAATGCCGCTGGCGGTGTGGGCGAGATTCTGGGGAATTTCTTTGATGCCGAGGGCCGGGTGCTGGAAACCGGGCTGAGCAGTCGCACCCTCTCGGTGGATCTGGACGGTCCCGCTGCCAGTCGTATTATCGCCATTGCCGGGGGACGCGAAAAGATTGCGGCCATCCGCGCCGTCTTGCGCAGCGGGCGCTTGTCAGGCCTGATCACCGATGAGGCCTCGGCACGTGCGATTCTTGAAGTCGCGGCCTGACAGGGCTTCCTGAAGCTGTTTCAGCGTGAGGCGTTCCAGCAGGCTGGATGTCGGTGCGAAAATCGCGCCGGGGGTGCTTTGGTCACTCGGCCGGACAGGATGTTGCGCAAATCAGCGTTAGGGCTGAAGATGCCCGTTCCCGTGGCCATGCGTGAGTTCGTCGTGACGTTGGTCAGAGAGAAGTATAGCGATTCTGGGCCCACATTCGCTGCCAAGAAGTTAGCAGAAGACCACGATCTGAAGGTCTCGCGCGAGACGCAACGGAAGTGAATGCAAGATGCCGGAATTTGGTTGTCGCGCAAGCAGCGGCGCACGTTCCATCAGCCGCGGCTCCGCCGGGAATGTCTGGGCGAGTTGATCCGGATCGACGGCTCTGATCATCGCTGGTTCGAAGATCGTGGGCCCGCTTGCACTCTATTGGTGTTCATCGGTGACGCGACCAGCACATTGATGCTACTGCGGTTTGTGACCTCGGAAAACACATTCAGCTATTTCGAGGCATTGAATCTGCACCTGACGTCACATGGCAAACCGGTCGCATTCCATTCCGACAAGCACTCCCTGTTCCGTGTGGCACGGCAAGGCGCCAAAACAGGTCACGGGACGACCCAATTCAGTCGTGCCATGAACGAGTTAAACATCGAGATTCTGTGCGCCAACAGCTCTCAGGCCAGGGGGCGCGTCGAACGGGCCAATCGGACGTTGCAAGACCGGTTGGTCAAGGAGCTCCGGCTGGTCGACGATACCGTAACGGGCTGCCCATCTCGTCATCTCATGCCGAAGGGTCAGTCGATGACATCGCCAATGCCCGCATGGGAAGGTGCAGAAGGATGCGGTGGTCGCCCAAAGGAGCTCACCAAGTAGCCGTCACAAGGGCTGCAGTTTTAGATGGCCGGCTGACCGCCGCAAACGGAGAACGCGCCGCATAACCACCAAATTCTGTCCACTCCCCGCGCCGAGCGGATCACCTGAGCGATCCGATTTTTCCCCGGACCACGGGTGGCAGGGAAGCGCTGCCCGGAATCAGGATGCGCGCCAGACCTGCGCCGCGGGCTGTGCCTTGCGAAAGGCCCAGTTCCGGCTGACGGTAAAGGAGAACAGCGCCGCGCATCCTGTGGCCGCAACCAGCGCGATGGCTTGTGTAACCATGCCGGTCCACAGCAGCAGCGCCAACAGCATTTCATTGACCGCGAAACCGGCGACAGCCACCAGAAGAAAGCGCCGCAGCGCGCGGGCCATCGGCATGTCGTGATCGGGGAAGGAAAACCCCGAATGGCCCAGAAAGCTGACCAGAAAAGCCACGAAAAAAGCAATCACATTGGCCGACAAGGTCTCCCAACCGCTGCCAATCAGGGTGACACCGATGGTCATGTGCAACAGGGTCGCCAGTGCTCCGACCAGCCCAAAGCGCAGAAACTGGGCCAGCATCACAACCCCCTTGGCGCCGAAACGACATCATCGGCGATGATGAATCCCGGCCTGCCCTTCACCTCGGTAAAGATGCGTGCCAGATATTCCCCCAGAACTCCAATCGAGATCAACTGCACGCCGCCCAGCAGGAAGATCGCCACCGTCAAGGTCGACCATCCGGGCACATCGACGCCGAAAATCAGCGTGCGGGCCGTGATCCACAGCCCATAGAGGATTGCCAGCGCCGCAATGGCAAAACCGATCCCGGTCCAGACCCGCAACGGCCAGTTAGTGAAAGAGGTCATGCCGGTCATGCCAAGGCGCATCAAACCACGAAATCCGAATTTCGACGTGCCGTTCTGACGCCGTTCCAGCTCGATCGGGACAGCGATCGAGCGGAAACCTACCCAGCCGTAAAGGCCCTTCATGAAGCGGTTGCGTTCGGGCAGCGCGCATAGCGCATTCACCACCTTGCGGTCCATCAGCCGGAAATCACGGGCGTCCGGCGGAATTTCCGTCTCTGCACCGCGATTGAGCAGCCAGTAGAACAGCCGGGTGAACAGCCGCTTGGACAGCCCCTCATCCGCGCGATGGGCGCGGGTCGCAAAGATCATCTCATAGCCTGCGGCGCGATGCTCCAGCATGGTTTTCAGATGACACAGAGGTTCCTGAAGATCGGCATCCAGAATGACCACCGCCGCCCCTTTCGAGGCCTGCAAGCCCGCCATGATCGCCTGTTCCTTGCCAAAATTGCGCGACAGCCGGATCACGCGGAGTGGCATCGCTCGGCCCGCCTGAATCGCGGTTTCGAAGGTTGCGTCGCTGCTGCCGTCGTCGATCAGGATGATTTCATGTCGCGCAACCAGTTGCCCGGCCTCGGCCTCGATCCGGCGCAGGGTCTCGGCAATATTGTCCTCTTCATTGAAGGCCGGAACGATGAAGGACAGATCGGGGACCGGTTCGGATGCAACCGAAGGGACGGGACGGATGCGGGCCATATTGGCGGATTTTCTGGTCATTGTTCTTCTTTCTCGCGCGGCTTTTCGACAAGCAGATGGCGGCGGCCATAGATTCCCATGTCGTCAAAATGCGTTCCGGTGATTGTGGTGATCTGGCTCAGAAATCGCGAGGGCACTGCGATGGCATCGCGCCGGTGATTGCTCAGCAGAGCGCGGATTTCGCCGGGGTCGCTGGCATGACCTGCCGTGCCACGGCTGTAGAATTCGCCCGAATAGCTGCGCCCACCCCAATAGGTCAGCGCCATATCCGGATCGATCTGGCGTTGTTTTTCGATCAGCATCAGCTCGGTCTTCGTAGTCAGCTTCGCGGGCGCGACCTGGGCGATGATCGCAACACCCAGATACAGGCCTGCCATGACAGTCAGGACCAGACCAACCGCCAGGCGCGTGGCCTGTCCCGGACGGCCCTGACTCTCGGCCCAAAGCGAGGTCAGCAGGATTGCGGCAGGGGGCAGTGCGGGCAGTGCATAGGCAGGCAGGATATTGGCCGCCGGAGTGAACAGGATCAGCGGCGACAGCGCCCAGAACGCCAGATAGGAATACCATCCTTGATCATCGCGGCGCAGCACCACCGCGACCGCCCGCGACCGCAACAGCAGCGCCGCGGCAAACAGGCTCCATGGCAGAAAGGCGCCTATCGCGAAAAGCCAGATCATTCCCTTCGGCTCGACATGTCCATTGCCGTAAAGATCGCCACTCCAGCCCGGTGCAAGAAACCGCTGAACATGTTCGCCAATAATGAAATAGCGCAGAAAACCGGGTGTCCTGATCTCGGCCGCCAGATACCAGGGCAGGCTGAGCATCCCCATCAGCAGCAGGCCGTTTTTCCATGGCAGGCCGCGCAGCAGATGCCAGCGATTGCCGATCAGCAGCCACAGAAACAGCGGAATGCCTGTCAACACCACGGCCACCGGTCCCTTGGCCAGCAAGCCGATGGCCAGACTGAGGAAAAACAGATGCCCCCAAAGCCGGCGATCCCGCGTGTTCTGCACGCTTCGGTAAAAGGCGATCATGCCAAGCGTGGTGCCCATCACCATGACCATATCGGTCATCACGAAGGCCGAAGCGCCAAAGAACAGCAGTGAAGAGCCCATGACAGCAACCGCCACCAGTCCCTGATCAAGACCCCGGTCGCGACGGACCCAACCCAGACAGAGCAACCCCGTGGCAATCGCGGTCAGAAAGATCAGGATGCGCGCGCCGAAATAGCCGACCCCGAACAGCTTCATGCCAAGGGCAGACAGCCATGTATGCAGCGGAGGCTTGCCCCAGAATGGCACGCCGACATCGAATTGCGGGTTGATCCAATCGCCCGAGGCCAGCATCTTGCGAGCGATCTCGATATAACGGGCTTCGGTGGTATCCGTCACCGGCAGCCACAGGATCACCAGCAGCCTGATTCCGATCAAGGCCAGCAGCATCGCGACCAGAAAACGCCTGTCGGTCCTGCCGATGGCAAAGGGCAACATCCGCGACAGGCGGTTCCGGCCAGATGTGAAATCCCGTTCCAACGCAACCATGGTTCGATCCAACTCTTGTTCTGATCGTGGTCTAGCGTCGGCGGAATCGTCGCAGCGTGGGCGTTTCTATACCAATCCGTAATCTTTCAATGATGGCCGCATAAGGTGGGATAGGCTATGACATGCGGACCAACGGAGTTGCGAAACATGCGCGTTCTGGTCGTCGAAGATGATGCCGAAACGGCGGATTACATCTGCTCTAGCCTGCAGGCGATGGGGCATGTCTTTGAACATGCGGCGGACGGCAAACAGGGGCTGTTCAGTGCGCTGGACAGCGATTTCAGCGTCATGGTCGTGGACAGGATGCTACCGGGTCTGGACGGCCTGTCCTTGGTGCGGGCGATCCGCAGCGCCAAGGTCGAAACGCCGATCCTGTTTCTCAGTGCAATGGGCGCGGTCAATGATCGCGTCGACGGGCTGGAGGCCGGGGCCGATGACTATCTGGTCAAACCCTTCGCCTTTTCGGAACTTTCGGCCCGCCTGACAGCTCTGGCCCGGCGTCCGCCGATTCAGACCCAATCAACACGTCTGATTGTCGCTGATCTGGAACTGGACCTTGCCAAGCACAGCGTCAAACGTGCCGGCGTGGCGATCAATCTGCAACCACGGGAATTCCGGCTGCTGGTCTATCTGATGCAGAATGCCGATCGCGTCGTGACCCGCACGATGTTGCTGGAGGCGGTCTGGGACTTCCATTTCGACCCCAAGACCAATGTCGTGGAAACCCATATCAGTCGGCTGCGCAACAAGATCGACAAACCATTCGACCAGGACCTGATCCACACTGTGCGCGGCGCGGGCTATTCCTGCCATGCATAGGATGCCACCCCGGCCCGCCGGATTGCGGCGAACCTCGTTCCGGCTGTCGCTGCAGTTTTCCTTTCTCTATGCGGTCCTGTCAGCCACGATCTTTCTCGGTGCCTATTGGATGACCGATTTCGAACTGCGTGACTGGATCTCTGACCGGATGCATTCGGATGCAAGGGTTCTGGCCCGCGTCTATGAAAGCAACGGGGCGGAGGCCCTGATCGACCGGATCGGCACGCTGACGGAAATCAATTTCGAGGAATCCCGCATTTTCCGCCTGACCGATCAGAATGGCAGGATTGTCGCCGGGAACATCCAAGCCATCGCCACCGATCAGACCGAAGGCTATTTGCCCGTTGGCGATGTCGCGCTGATCGCGGCACCACGTAATATCGAAGTGTCGGGCTATTGGCTGCTGCAATCGCAGATCGGACCCTATCTGTTGCTGCAAGGATCGGGCGACCATCTGATTGCCGAGATGCTGGAAGCCCTGCTTGGGGTGCTGTTCGCAGGTTACGTGATTGTCATCGGGCTGGGCCTGCTGGCCGGGGTCTGGATCGGGCGGATCACCGAAACACGCATTGCCGCGGTCTCGGACACGCTGGATCAGGCAGCCAATGGCGATCTGACGGCGCGTGTGCCTGACCGGGGTGGGGCGCGGGACGATCTGGCCTGGGTATCCTCGCGCATCAATGCCACGCTGGATCGCCTGCAGGCGCTGCTGGAAAGCCAACAGCAGATCTCGAATGACATCGCCCATGACATGCGCACCCCGTTGCAACGTCTGCGCCAGCGGCTGGAGCGCATGGAGACGCGCAATCCGCCCGACCCCGAGGACGCAAGCGCCGCGCTGCGCGAAACCGAGGAGATCATCTCGACCTTCAACGCGCTGCTGCGCATTGCCCAGATCGAGGCAGGCGAGCGGCGCGAGCGTTTTGCCGAGGTCGATCTGAACCAGATCGTCGAGACCGTGTTCGAGGCATTCGAACCGGCCGCCGAAGAGGCGAGGCAAAGCCTGTGCATGGTATCGGCCCCGGAACCGACAACCGTCTTCGGGGACCGCAATCTGTTGATGCAGATGGCGGCAAATCTGCTTGAAAACGCCCTGCGACACAGCCCTTCCGGGTCGCGGATCGAAATCGGCACGACGGCGGGGGCCGCTGGGGTCGGTTTCTGGGTCTCTGACAATGGCCCGGGCATTCCTGCGGGTGATCGCGAAAAGCTGTTCCGCCGTTTCTATCGTGGCGAACAGAGCCGCAGCAGCCAGGGCCACGGGCTGGGGCTGTCCATGGTCAAGGCCATCGCCGATCTTCATGGCGCAACACTGGTCATCTCGGACAACATGCCGGGGCTGCGCATGACCGCCAGCTTTTCGCCGCCCCAAGCCGCACGGGATGCCGCAGGCCCCATGCCCCGCTGACAGTCGCGCGCCCCTTCGTCGCATCTTCCCTGACCAAATCGCCGACGCGCCCGCACCGTCACTTGTGGTGCATCGCGGCCTTACTGCGTTGGCGCTGTCTCAAATTCATTCAATCCAGATGCCGAGTATGGGTTGTTTCCGGACATGGCTGATCCGCTGTAGCGATCTCTAGGCGGTGTTGACAAGAAAGGTTCCCTCTGCGTGGCGAGCGTGCTTCAAGCTGGTATCTGCGATGGAGACCAGCTTGGGGGAGTGGGCAAAACCTGGGGGTCTTTGTCCATGGTAGTTTCACAGCAGAGGAATTGCCATGGATGTGCGGATCATCTTCGAAGCGACATTTGAGAACGGAACCACAAGGAAGCGGCCCCTTGGACGCTTTTCCCGCCCCTTTCGAAGTACTCAGCCCGAGGGCTTCGGAATGCTGCTCGAAGATGCAAAATCCATGCTTTGGCCGTTGCAGCAAGAGATCCTCCTTGACCAGATCCAGCAGATCTCTGTGGCGAGCAGGGTTTGCCCTGAATGCAGTAGGGCCAGAGCGATTCATGACTATCGAACGAGGGTTCCGGACACATTGTTTGGCCGGTTTCAGGTCAAAGCGCCACGCATTCGCCGCTGCGCCTGCAATGCCAAATCTGACGCCGCCCTCGGTGGACCACTCTCACCGCTGACCCGTTTCTTCCCGGACCGATCAACATCTGAATTACGACGCCTTCAGGCAGAGCTTGGAGCGCGGCATTCGCTTCGAGAAGCCGCGCGTATCATGGAAATATTTCTGCCATGCGCCAAGCAGGTGAACACTTCGCTACGTAACCGCTTCGGCAAGATCGCCAGGGAAATCAACGACAGCGAGTATGCGGAATCTGCTGTTTCGTCCGCAGGAAAGAGTGCAGCTCCGCTGCCGGTCTTTCTGGACGGTGCGCATATTCGGAGCTGACCGGAATACCAAAAGAGGCACCTTGATTTTGTGGTCGGCGAGATCGAAAGCCCCCATATCTCCCGTCGCTTCGGGCTTGTTCAACAGGCCACTCGATCACCATCCGGGCAGTTACGGCAAGACCTTCAGGAAACTGGCTGGGACGGCGAGAGCCCGGTTACCGTGATTTCGGATGGAGAACCTGCCTTGCCCAATCTTGTGCGCTACGCCGTCGGTGGGCCGGTTCACCACATTCTCGATTGGTGGCACATCTCGATGCGGGTCAAACATGTCGAGAATGCTGTGAAAGGGCTGCTACAAGCCAAGGACTTCCCGGACATCCCGGTGTTGTTCGAACGGCCCGCAGAGCGGTTGCGATGGTATCTGTGGCATGGAAAGGTTCGAACGACCACAACGAACCGTAGATGGCTGATGACCGATTGCAAGCGGCTTTGCAGAGATGATCCCGAAGTGCGAGAAGCAGCCACCCTCATACAAGCGCGTTGTCGGGAACTCTACACTTATCTGGCAAACAATATGGATAGCCTGACCGACTATGGGAAGCCGTATCGAAATGGTCTTCCGACCTCTTCGTCCCGCACAGAAGGCTGCATGGACGACATCGGCAACACACGCATGGGAAAACGCCGGCGCATGAGATGGTCACCCACGGGCGCCCATCACGTCGCCGTAGTGTGGGTCGCCGTTCTCGACGGAAGATTGACCAGCGAGTACCGCTGAGCAGCAGCCTGCCCCCCCAAGTTTTGCCCACTCCCAATTGCCTGTGGACACGCCCTTGAGGTAGAGCCACGGCAGCAGTTCCTCGACCGATTTCGTCTTGCGAAGATACCGCGGCAGGATGCTGGGTGTGAAGGTGATCTTGTCATCGCCGATGCCACGATCCCGCACACGCGGCACTTTCACCGGCACCGGCCCAATGCTGGTCATCTCGCGTTCGGGTATGTGACGATAGCGCACCAAGCGGGCCCGCCCGTCCTCCAGCCTTTCCCCGGAGAAGGCGGCCATGAGCGTGGCCAGTTCCGCGTGGATCGCCTGTTCGATCAGCTTGCGCGCTCCATCGTGCAGGACGTCCGTGAATGGGTCAGGCGCAAATCCCGATGGATCAGGCAGTTGGGTGATGGTAGACTCTGACATGTGGCATATCCCTTTCTCAGCAGAGAACTGACGGCGCTTCGACACCGCCATGATATGCGGCCCCTCAGGGCATCACCAACTTTCGCGCGTTTCTCTGGGGCGGTTCAAATCACACGGACAGGCACAGAGATTTCTGGCAACACATGATCAGATCAACATCGTTTTTCGCCCACGACGCTATCAACTCTCCGCCATCTCATACCGCCACGCCGGGTTCGATGCTTTCAACCTCTGGAGAGGCTATGCTGGCGAAATGACCGCTTGACAGGCAGAGGCATCGCCCCTCTCAAATGGGCGGAAACAAGTTGGCAATTCCAGTGATATTACTTTGACGAGAATGCCAGAAGCTGGGATGCTTTGATCATCCCCTTCCAAATCTCATCAAAAGCGGCGGCAAGCGTCAAGTCGTCTGCATGCTCCCAGAGGTAAATCGTCCGTCCTATTGCATCAGTGATACTGCCGGCGAGTGAAGCAGCCGCTTGACGATCCTGCACGCGAGCATACAGGCATTCGGTCAGTTCCTGCCGGTGCTGGTTCAGGAAACCTTCAAGGATACCGCGGGCTTTTTCATTGGTTCGCAGGACAGCCCCGATCATCTTGAGAATGGCCTCATGTTCAGCCAATACCTTCATATGTTCGCCCAGAAACTGCCTCAAGTCCTCGGAAAGCGACCCTGTTCCTTCGCGTAAAGCCCTCTTGTGCTCCTCGAGAAACCCTGGCGGCGTCCCGATCGCAGCGGATTCCTTGTTCGTGAAATAGTTGAAGAATGTCCGCGTGCTGATGCCTGCTGCGGCAGCGATTTCTTCGGTGGTAACATGATCCAGACCATGCTGGACCGCCAACTCCAACGTGACAAACTGGATGTCGCGTGCGGTCTGTTGCCGCCGTCTCTCTCGTAACGAAAGCGTCATTTCTGCCCTTCTTGCGCACTATGCAATATTTGCCTATTAGGTATCGCTTATCCCGATAGTCAAGGATCAAAAGCGGATGAAGCTCAGCGTTTGGAAGATGATGGGTGCGGTCCTCACCGTGATAGGGGCTGCAACGATGGCGAATGGGCAACCGGCACCTGGCGGGGCACCTGGACCATCGGGGCCCACCGACGTCGGCGTCGTCGAAATGGCATTGCAGGACGTTCCGCGCCTCGTGACTTCGCCGGGGCGCGCCGTTGCGTTTCAGGAAGTCGAGGTTCGTCCGCGGGTGGGCGGGGTCATTCAGGAGATTCTTTATGCGCCCGATCAGCCGCTTGAGGTTGGTGACCCGCTGTTTCGGATTGACGATTCATCCTATGTCGCAGCCGAGGCTTCGGCCCGCGCCGATCTGGCGAAGGCAGAGGCGAATCTGCCGGTGGCGCAATCGGCATACGACCGGGCCGTACAACTGTCAGGTCGAGGCTATACCGAGGCCGAGGTCGAGGCCGCCCGCGCCAGCCTGCCCGAGGCCAAGGCGACGCTCGATGCTGCCAAGGCTGCATTGGAGCTGGCGCAGACCGAACTGTCCTGGACCACAATCAAGAGCCCGATCGCAGGGCGCGCGGATGTCGCGACCGTGTCTGTCGGCGATCTTGTGACGGCAGGACAAAGCGACGAAATGACCACGATCGTGCAATCCGATCCGGTCTATGTGGACATGATGGAAGCAAGTGCGCGCATCCTGTCCGTTCGCAAGGGGATTTCCGAAGGCGTGCTGGAACGGAACGATGTTCTGGAGGCGACCTTGCGGCTGGAAAACGGCGATGTGTATCGCGGCACCGGTCAACTGGTGACGACGGGAACCAATGTTTCTACCACGACCGGGACCGTGACCATCCGCTTTCAGTTCGACAATCCTGAACATGTGATCATTCCCGGCATGTTCGTGCGCGGCGAAATCATGATCGGCACGATGCAGGCCTATCTGGTGCCCCAGCGCGCGGCCTCGCGGGGGAATTCAGGCCAGTTGACGGCCTATGTCGTGGACGAGGATGGCACTGCGAGGCAGGTCACGCTGGAAGACGAAGGCAGCTACGAAAACTCATGGATCGTGCGCGAGGGTCTGAATGACGGCGATTTGCTGATCGTGGACGGGTTGTCATCCCTGCGGGACGGACAGGCCGTGACCCCTGTCGCCGCAACCATCGACGAGGACGGGGTTGCCCGCGATGCCGACGCCTCGGCTGCGAAGGACTGAACCATGGCCGCATTCTTTATCCACCGCCCGGTTTTCGCCTGGGTTCTGGCCATCGCGACCATGCTGCTGGGCGCCTACAGCATGCTCAGCCTGCCGATCTCGCAATATCCCGACATTGCCCCGACAACGGTGCGGATCAGCGCGTCCTACACGGGCGCTTCGGCCGAGACGGTCGAGAACTCGGTCACGGCCGTGATCGAGGACGGCATGACAGGACTGGATGGCCTGACATATATGACCTCGTCTTCCAGCGAGGGCGCAGCCAGCATCTCTCTGACCTTCGACGACAGCATCGATCCCGACATGGCGCAGGTGCAGGTGCAGAACAAGCTGCAGCTTGTCGAGTCGCAACTGCCTGACACCGTGACCAACAACGGGGTTTCGGTCACCCGCTCGACCAGCTCGATCCTGATGGTCGGGGCTCTGGTCAGCGAAGACGACCGCTATTCTTCTCTGGAACTGGGCGATATCCTCAGCAGCACCATCGAGGATGCCGTGCAGCGCACCGAGGGTGTCGGGTCGATCAATACATTCGGGACCCAATATGCAATGCGCATCTGGCTGGACCCGGAACGTCTGTATCAATATCAGCTGACGGCTTCCGATGTGACCTCGGCGGTCTCGGAGCAGAATACCAACGTGACCGTTGGCAGTCTTGGTGATCAGCCAGTCGTCAAGGGGCAGCAATTCACGGTATCCCTGTCCGCGCAGTCCCAGCTCGAGTCCATCGAGGACTTCCAGAACATCCTGCTGAAGACCGAATCTGACGGCTCGGCAATCTATCTGGCCGATGTGGCCACGGTTGAACTGGCCGAAGAGGACTATGGCAGTGTCAGCCGCTTCAACGGTCACCCCGCGGCGGGCTTTGCCGTCAACCTGTCCACGGGCGCAAATGCCGTCGACACTGCCGAGCGGGTCCGCGAGGTGATGAACGGTCTGTCTTCCGCCCTGCCGGAGGGGGTAAGCGTCGAATACCCTTATGACACCTCGCCCTTTGTCGAGGAATCCATCGAGCAGGTCTATCACACGCTGATCGAAGCGATCGTTCTGGTCTTTCTGGTCATCTTCCTCTTCCTGCAAAGCTGGCGCGCAACGATCATTCCGACCATTGCCGTGCCAGTGGTTCTGCTGGGAACATTCGGCGTGCTGTCGGCCTTTGGAATGTCGATCAACACCCTGTCGATGTTTGCGCTGGTGCTTGCCATCGGACTGCTGGTCGATGACGCCATCGTGGTGGTCGAGAACGTCGAGCGGGTGATGGAGGAAGACGGGCTGGACGCCGTTGCGGCCACGGAAAAAAGCATGGGCGAGATCTCCTCCGCGCTTGTCGGGATCGTGATGGTGCTGTCGGCAGTTTTCCTGCCCATGGCCTTCATGGATGGCTCGACCGGGGTGATCTACAAGCAGTTTTCGGTCACCATCATCTCGGCCATGGTCCTGTCGCTCTTCGTGGCGCTGATCCTGACGCCGGCGATGTGCGCACAGCTTCTTCGTCCAGGCCATGGCAAGGCCCCGGTGGCCCCGCTGCGCTGGTTCAACGACGGGCTGGATCGGCTGACGGGGGGCTACAGCTCGGTGGTGGCGCGGTCCTGTCGGCGGCCGTTCCGGATGCTGGTGGTTCTCTTCCTGGTCGGTTTCGGGGCCTATTGGGTCTATGATCGTCTGCCCAGCTCGTTCCTGCCGACCGAGGATCAGGGTGTTCTGATGGCCATGGTGGAATTGCCGCAAGGTTCGACCGTGCAGCAGACGCAATACACCATCGAACAGATCGAAAACTACATGCTGAACGAGGAATCGGATGTGGTGGACGGCGTGTTCGCCAATGTCGGTTTCAGTTTCAGCGGCTCGGGCCAGAATTATGGTATCCTGTTCGTCCGCCTCCGGGATTATGACGAACGTCCGGGCGTCGATGCAGCCGATCTGATGATGCGCGCGAACCAGAGGTTCTTTCAGTCGCGGCTGGGCAGTATCTTCGTGCTGCAACCCCCCGCCATTCCGGGTCTGGGCACCTCTTCCGGCTTCACGATGTATCTCGTGGATCAATCCGGCGCCGGACAGGAAGCGCTCAGCACCGCCGCGGATCAGCTTGTCGCAAAGGGGATCGCCGACGGCCGGGTCACCAATCTGCGCGGCAATGACGATGCCACCGAACCGGCCCTGAAACTGGTGATCGATCAGCAAAAGGCCGAAGCTCTGGGCGTCAGCCTGTCGGATGTGAACGCGATGCTCTCGACGGTCTTCTCCGGGTCATATGTCAATGACTTCCCGCTTGGGAACAATTTGCGCGAGGTGATCGTGCAGGGGGGCGCCGAATGGCGGATGCAGCCCGAGGACGTTGATCAATGGTATGTGCGCAATTCCAACTCGGAAATGGTGCCGCTCTCCGCCTTTGTCACCCGCGAGTGGGAAATGATCACACCGAAACTGGCCCGTTATGGCGGCACCCGCGCGCTGGAGCTTTCGGGCGAAGCAGCGGCAGGGATCAGTTCCGGCGATGCGATGGACCTGATGGAAGAACTGACCGCCGATCTGGATGGGTCTTATGCCGCCGCCTGGACCGGGCTCAGCTATCAAGAGCGACTTTCGGGTGATCAGGAGGCCATTCTCTACGCGATCTCGGCACTTGTCGTGTTCCTCTGTCTGGCTGCCCTGTATGAAAGCTGGACCGTGCCTTTCGCGGTGATGCTTTCGGTTCCGGTGGGTATCCTGGGCGCATTGGCGACAACATGGTATTTCGGCCAGTCGAATGACGTCTATTTCAAGGTCGGCCTGCTGACCACCATCGGTCTGGCCGCAAGAAATGCCATCCTGATCGTCGAGTTTGCCGAGTCCCTGCGCTCTGAAGGCAAAGCTTTGCTGGAGGCAACCGTTTCGGCGGCGCGTCAGCGATTGCGGCCGATCCTGATGACATCGCTGGCCTTCGGTTTCGGCATCCTGCCGCTGGTTCTGGCGTCCGGAGCAGGGGCCAATGCCCAGAAATCCATCGGAACGGGGATGCTGGGCGGGATCATCTTTTCGGCGGCCATCGGCATCGTGATGGTTCCGGTCTTTTATGTCGCCGTGGTCAAAGCCACGGAACTCTTGCGCACCCGACGGGAGGTCGCCCAATGAAACTTCATCACCTGACCATTGGCCTGCTGGTTGCAGGTTGTGCCGTCGGCGCCGATTATCAACGCCCCGAGGTTGACTTGCAGACCCGCTTCGCCGGGGGCAATGCCGAGGCGATAGGTGCCGTGGCCGCCGAGGAGTGGTGGTTGAGCTACAAGGATTCCACATTGAACGGGTTCGTCAAGCGCGGGCTGGTGCAAAACCTTGATGTGCTGTCGGCCACCGAGGCCATCCGGCAGGCCCAGGCCGAGTTGCGCATGACCGGGATCAATGCCGCCGTAGACGGTTCCCTGTCAGGATCGGTCACGAAATCTGGTGGTGACGGAACGGGCGGCACCAGCACCATCGACAGCGGCGATCTGGGTGCCTCGATGGTCATCGACCTGTTCGGCGGCATCCGGCGTGAACGCGAAAGCGCCATGGCCTCGCTGACAGCTGCACGGGCCGAGGCCGAGACAATCAGGCTTGCATGGCTGGCCGAACTGCTCTCGGCCTATTCGGATGCGCGCTACTACCAAGAGGTGATGGCGCTGACCCGCAAGACGATCAATGCGCGCAAGGAAACGGTCAATATTACCCGCAGCCAGTTCGAGGCAGGTGCGGCGACCGAATATGAGGTTGCAGAAGCGCAGGCCCTGCTTTCGACGGCACAGGCCAGCCTGCCGCAATACTCGGCCCTGTTCGATGCGAATGTCTATGCCATCGCGACACTGCTGAACGAGCCCGCAGGCCCGATCATGACACAGATGCAAAAGGGTTCGCCGCAATTGTCCACACCGGGGGGCGGGCGCACCGGCGTGCCCGCAGACCTGTTGCGCAACCGTCCCGACGTACGCCGCGCCGAAGCCGATCTGGCCGCTGCGGTGGCCGAGATCGGCGTGGCGGAGGCGGCGCTTTACCCGTCGCTGTCCCTGACAGGCACGGTTGGCCGCAGCGAGGGCGCGGATGCGTGGAGCTTCGGCCCGCAATTGTCGCTTCCCGTGCTCAATCAGGGAAAATTGCGCGCATATCGCGATGCACAGATCTCTGCGGCCAGACAGTCCGAGATCTCGTGGCGTGCGTCCGTTCTGGAAGCGTTGGAAGACGTGCAGACCGCCCAGTCGAACCTGACCCGCTATCGGCAGCGGGCGACATTGTTGAGAAAGGCGGCACAGGATTACGGGCACGCCCTGGAACTGGCGCAGCAGAATTATCGAAACGGCGCAATTACCCTGTTGGACCTGCTGGAGACCGACAGGAACACCGACTCGGCACGGATCTCTGCCGCGTCAGCAGTGAATGATGCCGCGAAAGCCTGGGCAACCTTGAAGATTGCCACGGGTGCAGGGGCGGGTGCGACGGGGGCTGCAGAGAATTGATCCTCGTCGATACAGCGAAGGCGGATGCAGGGCAAAGACGGCCTGCGCAACGGAAACGGCTGGTGAAAGGCCTTTGAGACCGATGAAACATTCTGGAAAAGTCGCACTTGTCCTTGCCCTGCTTGGCGCAATTGTGGTGGCGCTGATGCTGTTCGGCGCGCGACTGGGGCTGTGGGAACCACTGACGGGCTTCGGGCTATATTGAAGCTGTCTCAACCCTCTTGGGTTGGTGATTCTCGTGGCGGGCCTTGTGGCGCTGATCTCGTCACTCATTCGACGAGAAAAGGGCGAGATACTTGCAGCCGCGGTTGCCGCGCTTGTCGGGTTGGCATGTCTGACACCGCTGATGATGACGACAATCAACCCTCAGCCACGCGCGGCCCCAATCCATGACATCACCACGGATATGGTCAATCCACTGTCCTTCGAGGTTCTCGATGACAGCCGGGCAGGGGCCCGCAACAGTCTTGCCTATGGCGGGCCGGAAGTGGCGGCAGTTCAGGCAGAGGCCTATCCCGATATTGCTCCGATCACCACTGCCCTGACGGCAGATGACGCCTATCAGCGGGCGCTGACCATCGCGCAGGACTTGGGTTGGGACATCGTTGCCTCGGATGCCGAGCGTCGGCGCTTTGAAGCGACGGCCCGCACCTCGGTATTCTACTTTGCAGACGATGTCGTTCTTGCAGTGACCCCGCTTGAGAATGGCAGTCGCATTGATCTGCGCAGCGTATCCAGAGTCGGAAAGAGCGACCAAGGCGTCAACGCCGCGCGCATTCGTGCGTTCCAGCAACAGTTCCGCCAATGACCCGACTTCTCGCCATGCTCATCAGCGAGACGCACCGCGACCGGTCTTGATAGAATGTGCACACCGCCATGCATGATGCAATGAAAGCCGCCCGTGATGGCGCTCCCGTCTCGAACGCACCAACATGGCGCGAAAAATTCCTGAAGTATAAATGGGTCCTTATCGCCCTGTTACTGAGCCAGGCGGGCCAGGTTACCGCTTCTCTTGCCCAGTTTCAGTGCCGATATCATCGACAGCGGGATAGGGGCCGCCGACATTTTAGCCATTCAGCACTATGGCGGGCTCATGGGGGGCGCCGCCGGGGTTCAACTCGTGTTGAGCGCCGCGGGTGTCTTTCTCGGTGCATCCATTGCCTACCGCATCGGCCAAAGCCTTCGCGCCGATATGTTTGGCAAGGTGCACAGCCTCGCCTTGTCGCAGGTTCAGAGCTTTACTGTCGGCTCGCTCAACACCCGCTGCACCAACGATGTGCTGCAGGTTCAGTCGATGTTGATCATGGCTCATCGCGGTTGCGGTCCCGGCCTGGATACTGCGTTCCGGCCCGTAACCATGCCGCACAACCCGCTGACGGCCGTCCGGCAGAACCTCTCCGGCATGTTGCGCAACGAAGGCGTCAGCCTCGGCCCGCAACGCAGCCGCCAGCATCCGGCGCGCCCCGTCACGGGCGATCTCGGTCAGCGCGTCATCAACAGATTCCGGCTGACGCAGAGGCCGCCTTCGACTTCTTTGTCGAGACCTACGGCGTGAAATGGGACAGGGCGGTCGCCAAGCTGGACAAGGACCGGGACACGTTGCTGACCTTCCATGACTACCCGGCTGAACATTGGAAGCACATCCGGACGTCAAATCTGATCGAAAGCACCTTCGCCACCGTCCGGCATCGCACCAAGGGATGCCTCAACCGCAAGACCGGGCTGGCGTGTGGCCTTCAAGCTGATGATGTCGGCGCAGAAGAAATGGCGAAAACTCGACGGTCAAAACCGCCTGCCCGAGATCATCCAGGGGATCGAGTTCCGCGACGGGATCCGCCAGCTTCAAGATGCCGCCTGATCAAGCGTCACCAGCTTCTGCGCATATCTCGACGTAGAATTCTGCCGCATATTCCGTTTGGTCAACACATGTCATGCCAACCTGCAAACTCTACGAGTTAAACTGACAATACCTCCTGGACAACAAGCATCAACATGTCGCCGCGGTGGACATAGCCACGGTTAGTATGAGCCAGAACAAAGCCATCTTGGCCAAAACGGATATCTTCTGAAGGCCGGCGCGGTTCTGAGATGTAGTGAAATCGTCCGGCGACTTGCCCCGCTTTGACATGTTCACCGGCGCTGACCATGCGGTCGAAGACCCCCTCGCCCTGTGCAAACAGGCTGTGATCCTGCGCGGTGATCTCTACCCGTTTTGGATCAGTGAATGACGGCGGCGTCCCGGCCAGAACCCCAATGTGGCGCAGCACCGCGTAAAGTCCCTTCTCGGCAGCTGCTGTGATAGCGGGATCGACGCCTCCGCCGCCGCCCAACTCGGCCGCGATCATTGGCACTCCGGCTCGCTCGGCCGCAGAGTTCAAAGATCTTGCATCGTTGAACCGGCCGAGCACCCATATCAGAGGCAGGCCGAAAGCCTTTGCAAGATCGATGTTGCGGGCAAAAAGCTCTGTATCTTCGGTGCGGGTGGCCAGGGCGCAAGCCGCAAACACGGAAGCCTTGCCACCGGAATGCAAATCCACCGCCGCATTCGCCATGGGCAGCAATTCCGTTTCCACATAATAGGCGATCTGATCGGTCACCCCGCCCAATGGATCGCCCGGAAAAGCCCGGTTAAGATTGGCGTTATCCAGGGGTGACACCCGACTTGATTGCCGAACGGCCGGGGCGTTCAGACCGGGGACCAAGATGATCTGACCCGCAATCTGGTCAAGGGGCAGATCGGAAGCCAAACGCATCATTGCCGATGGCCCCTCGAACTCGTCGCCGTGCGTCCCCCCAAAGATCAGCACAACCGGGCCTTGGCCGTTTTTAATGCTGATAATGGGAACGAGATGAAATCCCAGAGGGATCGAATTGTCCGACCATTTTACCCGCAGGTCCCCAACATGCTTCCCGTCCTTGGAAAAATCTATCGTCGCAGTTACTGCGCTTTTAGTCATTTCATGCCTCGCAGTTCCTATACTTCAGTCGTCAATTATTGCCATCGCATCTATTTCGACCAGCATGGAAGGATCCGCCAATCCTTGAACCACCACTCCTGTCGAACAATGATGAACGCCTTCGAACCATTCATTGATTGCCGCATAGACCGGAGCGCGATAGGAAATATCCGTAACGTAAACGGTCAGCTTGCAAACGTCTTTGAGTGAGCCGCCCGCTTCTTCCATCCACCGTTTGATATTGCGACACGCCTGATGGGCCTGTGCACCAGGATCACCCTCACCGATCAGCGTGCCATCCAGCAAGGTGCCGACCTGGCCCTGCATGAAAACAAAATCTCCTTTAGCACGAATGGCTTTGGAATATTTTGCAACGGCGTGATAACGCGTTTCATAAACGTGAATGTTCTGTCTCGGCATTTGAACCTCTCTTTCAGGTGAAGGGCAATCATATTGCCCCGAACAACACTTTTAATTTCAAGTTCCTCGTAATTATCAGAATTAAGGAAATGAAAAATATATCGCACACTTACTCGCTATATGCAGAAAATTAATATTATCAAGATATATTTAGAACAACAATCACATGAATAAAATCATCTTGCACGCCATTTTGAATGCCAAATGCATATTATGAGACCAAATTCATTCATATGCATCTTGCATGACGCCTGCAGACCGGAAAGATCTGGAACCTTCTTTGTGAGGATATTGAGGAAGATCCTCAATCAGTTCTACCCAACCCCGGGTTTGCCAGTTTGACTCGGAAAAAGATTGGCGCGCGGCGCCAAACGCCTTTCTCGCGGGGGCGAGCAGGAATTATCGGGTGCCGTCGGTTCAGCACCGAGGCCATCACCTCACCTTATGGCAAGCCGCACCCGTTGTGGTGATCATATGATCATATCTGCCTTTCGGGCACTTCGACAACGAGCCCATCCAGCGCTTCGCTGACCTTGATCTGGCAGGTCAAGCGCGAGCGCGTCGAGTCGGGCTCATGGGCAAATTCGAGCATGTCTTCTTCCAGCTCTTCTGCCGACGGCAGCTTCTCTATCCAGTCAGGATGGACATAAACATGGCAGGTGGAGCAGGCGCATGCGCCACCGCAATCGGCTTCGATGCCAGGGACATTGTTGTCTCGGGCGCCTTCCATGACGCTTTGCCCTGCGGGAACATCAACGACATGCTCTGTTCCCCCGTATTCTACATAAGTGATTTTCACCATCTCTTGCTCTTTCGTTAAAATCGTCGGCAGGCCTGACTTGCCAAACGACAACCTTCATTGCGTCTTGCGACGAAAGCCCACCTATCACGCACGAAGCCCAAGAGGTCGGCGGCATCAGTTGAGGCTTCACCAGCTTTCCGAGAAGTTCACCAAACTCGCTCTGCCATGTGCCGACCGTGTAGATGAGCCGGAAGGACATATGTCCGGGGCAAGCTTCGACCAGAAAGCCAAATCAGGGACCATCCACCTTTCTCAATGGCCCAAGAGCTGCCCTAGAAACAGCTGGGCGCGTTCCGTTTTAGGGGCGCTGAAGAATGCTTCCGGCTCTGCGATCTCGACAATTTCGCCCGCATCCATAAAGACAACCCGGTCGGCAACCTTTCGGGCAAAGCCCATCTCGTGGGTCACGCAGATCATCGTCATTCCCTCATCCGCAAGTTCGGCCATGACATCCAGAACCCCGGCGATCATTTCAGGGTCGAGCGCGGATGTCGGTTCATCAAACAGCATGATCTTCGGCTGCATGCACAGGGCCCGCGCGATAGCCACTCGCTGCTGTTGCCCACCTGAAAGCTGAGAAGGAAATTTGTCGGCCTGTTCGGCGATATGAACACGCTTGAGATAGTGCATCGCCCGCTCACGGGCCTCGTCGCGTGAAACTCCCAGATTGCGGATCGGGCCTAGGGTAAGGTTGTTCAGGATGCTCAGATGCGGGAACAGGTTGAAGCCCTGGAAAACCATGCCGACGTCACGGCGGATCTGCGCGATATTCTTCATGCCCGGCTTCACCTCGACGCCGTCGACAAGGATGCGGCCATGTTGATGCGCTTCAAGCTGATTGATGCAGCGGATCACCGTGGATTTCCCCGACCCGGAAGGGCCGCAAATCACGACCTTTTCGCCCGCTGCCACCGACAGGTTGATATCGTGGAGCGCACTGAAAGTCCCATACCATTTGCACAACTGGCTTATCTCAAGCAGCGGACCGGTGGTTGTATCAAGCATCGGATATCTCCTAGCGGCGTGTCTTGGAAGCACGCCGTTCAAGCGTGCCGAAAAACAAGGCAAAGCTGTAGCACAGCACGAAATAGATCCCGCCAACCAGGATCCAGGTCTCGAAAACCTTCGTGGTGGTGGCAGCAACTTCGGTGGCCATGAAAGTAAGTTCCTGAATCGAGATCAGCGACACGATCGCAGAGTCTTTGATCAGGGTAATGAACTGCCCGGCCAGCGGCGGCAGGATCCGGCGCAGGGCTTGTGGCAGGATGACGTCGCGCAGCACGTTGAAACGAGACAGTCCAATGGCGCGCGCTGCCTCCCATTGACCCTTGGCAATGGATTGGATCCCGGCGCGCACGATCTCGGTGATATAGGCACCCTCGAACAACGCCAGGCACAGCGCACCGGCAAGGAAGTTCGGCAGTAGCTGCGGATCGCCGAACAACAGGCGGAACACACGATTGTCCACCGCAGCATTGTCCGGGTTGATATTATCGATCCCCATCGCCGGAAACATCTGGCTGGAGACGAAGAAATAGAAGATGAAGATGAACACCAGCGGCGGCAGGTTGCGGATCAGTTCGACATAGCTGCGGCTGAGAATCCGCAAGGTGAGATTGTCGCTGGTCCGCCAGAGCCCCATCACCACGCCGAAAACGCTGGCCAGGACGGTCCCCCAGACCGCAAGTCGCAGCGTGGTCGCAAGACCATACAGCAGCAGGTTGGCGGCATATTGGCCGGTCTCGTCATCCACGCGCAGGATATAGCTCAGGACCCGTGACCAGTCCCAATTGTAGACCAGCACCTCATTGACCCGGTAGACCGCGAAGACAATAAGCCCCAGCACCGCGCTGAATGCCAAAATGTCAATCAATGTCATCCGCTTCCTGGCCGGCGGCGGCGGGGTGGCGTTGCGTTCCATGGTTCTTTGTCCTCGCTTGGCGGAGGCGGCGCGCAAGTTACCTCGTGCGCCGGCTATGGCTTGTCGGGTTCAATCGCAGATCAGTTGGATCCGATCTGTTCTTCCCAAGCGGCTTTGTTCTTGAACCAATAGTCATGACGCTCGTCGATCCATCCGTCCGACGTGCGGAACAGAATCCAGTTCGAAAAGAAGTTGAGAGCATCTGCGTCGCCCTTGCGCAGGCCGAAACCTTCGTTGCCTCTGGTCAGGTTCTCGCCATCATTGGCCATGAAGATCTTGTCCGGCGTGTCAGCAGCATAAAATGTCGGTTTCGGCGCCGAGGAAACGATCGCATGGGCATTCCCGTTCGCAACCTCCTGAAAGGCCTGGGCTTCGTCGTCAAACTGGCGCAGCGTGGCCTTGGGGAAACGTTTCGGGATGAAGTCGCAGGGCGTCGCGCCACGGCGACACACCAGAGTCACACTGGAATCATTGTAGTCGTCCAGCGAGGTGAAGTCGCCTGCAAGTTCGATATTGCTGGCCATTTGCTGGCCCGAATGGGCATAGGGAATGGTGAAATTGATCGTCATGTTGCGTTCCGGCGTGATCGAGAGACCACCGATGATCACATCGAACTTCTTGGCCAGAAGTGCCGGCACGATACCGCCCCAGGCAGTGGGAACGAACTCGACTTCCACTCCCATATCCTCGGCCAGCTTGCGGGCCACATCGACCTCGAAGCCGATCAGATCTCCCGATTTGTCGCGCATCGCCCATGGCACAAAGGTCGACAGCCCGACCCGCAGCTTGCCTCGCTGCGCGATTTCCTCGACCAGTCCCTGCGCGTGCAGTTGCGACGAGGTCGCTCCTAGCGTCGTCACCGCCAACGCGGCGGCAACCACAATCCCTTTCAAAGCTCCGAAATATTTCATTTTATATTCTCCACTGTTGGATCGTTGATCGCTGACCCTGCCAGGGCTTCCCGGCGTCAGCGTTTATTTTTGTTTAGGAAGACTTCGAGGACGCTCACCCCAACCGAGAGCGAGATCGTGACGGCAAGATAGATGCCCGCGACCAGAAACCAGACCTCGAATGCCATGAAAGTGTCCGAGATCAAGTTCAGACCTGCGGTCGTCAGTTCAGATACCGCGATGACACTGACGATCGCCGAATGTTTGATGAGAGAGATCATCACCCCGGTCAAGGGAGGCAGGATCATCGGAAGTGACTGCGGGATCACCACATGGCGAAACTTGTTGTAGCGGTTCAGCCCGATTGCATCGGCGGCTTCATATTGGCCGCGATCAACCCCGACGATACCCCCGCGAATAATTTCCGAGGCGAATGATCCCTCGAAAAAAGACAGGCACAGCACGCCAGCCCAAAACCGGTCGATCCCGAAAATTGGCGCCAGCACAAAATAGAACAGAAACAGCTGCACCAACAGCGGCGTATTTCTGATGGCCTCGAGATAGACTTTCGAGATGACACGACCAGATATCGAATCCGACAATCGCATCAGCGCGGTCGCAAGGCCGATGGCAATGGTAATCACGCCGCTTAATGCCGCCAGCTGCAAGGTGACCATCAGCCCCTTGATCAGCGGCCCCCAGATCAGTTCGCCATCAATCACACGGTAGAAGAACGGCTGGATCCGGTACCATTGCCAATTGTATTCCATCGACTGCGCGCCACGCCAAATCAGCAGCGCAAAAAGACCAAGCACCAGGACGGCCTGGCATATCTGCCAGATCGCGCGGCTCAGCCCGCGCAGGTCCGGTCCTCTGGACTCGCGGATGCGCGATATCTCGATCCTCTGCGCCTGCATCGTCATTCCTTTCCTGAAGCACAACCATGATCGTCCGGCTTGCAACGCCTTTCGTCGCCAAGCCTGATCAAAGTCTATGTAGATTTATCGGTGGATCGGTATCGCCAAGAACTACTAAGCTCCATAAGATTTGCTAATCACATTTTGCTTGTTTCTTGGGCATAATATCCAACGACATCTCCCTCGGTGGACACTCCAAGACCGTTCAGCAACCGGTTGGCATAATTGAAGTAACCGATGATCTGATTGGCTTCGAGGATCTCTCCATCGCTCAATCCGGCCTGGCGCAGCACTGTCACATCGGGTTCGACCATCTCGCCCGGACGCAGGGTCAGCTTCTCGGCATAGCGCATCAAGGCCAACTCGCGTCCTTCGAAAACCGTTTCGGGGCGTCGCGCGTGAAGAGCGGCCTCGATCGCATCTGCTCGGCTTTCATTGCCGATCAGATGCCGGGCATTGGCCCAATGATTGGCCAGTGAATAGGGGCAGTTGTTGAGAATCGAGACATAGGAGCTGACACATTCCTGCAGCCACATCGGCAACGTGTTGGCCGGATCATGCAAAGCCGCGCGATACAGCACAACATGCCCCCTCATCGTGTTTGGGCGCAAGGAATGCACCCGCATCACGTTGTCAACTGTGCCATGCGGGGTACGCGCCAGTTGCAACACCTGCTGCAAGTCCGGGTCGGCATCCTCGTCAGAGATCATTTCAATCCAGGCTGACATGGCATTCCTTTCGTCCATAGCTTGTCGTCACCGCGGGAAAGCGATGGCGGCACGGGTCAATTGGCCAAAATTCTGGCCTGTTCCTTTTCGATAAGCCGCTGCAAATGCAGGCGAAACAACTTGGCCCCCTTGTCCAGCCCAAGGTCGAGGTTCGGCGTCTTCTTGTTGGTCATGCCGCGGTGCACCGCGACCAGAACCTGCCGATCTTCCTCAAAGGCCATCCGGGCCCCGGCATTCATCTTTTCCGAAATCGTTTTGTCCTGCGGGTCGGTATTGCGATGCTGGAACCAGAAATAGCGACTGCGGTTCTCATCGATCGGGGTCATGAAATTGTAGGAAATGTTGATATAGGTCTGCGCGTTTGGCGCTGCGCCGGGGCCACCCGTACCAGCAGGCGTATAGACCGACTTGTTTGTGCCGATTGCCGGAAAATCCATCTGGTAATGCTGCAACCGATCGCAATTTCCCTCGAATTTGACCAAGCCCGCATAATAGGGTGAGGGCGGCTTGTCATGAATCCAGCGTGAGACGATGACCCCGCTATCGGTGACCTCGACGTTCAGCGGTTCATCATCAGTTCCCGCACCGGCGAAAGAGGTCACATGCACCCAGGCGACATGGCTTGGGTCCAGAAGATTGTCCGCGATCCACAGATAATTGCAGTCGATATCAAGCACGCCACCATCGGTACATCCCCAGTCGGGATTGTCGAAATTCTCGATCTTGAAGATCTTGTCAGGGTCGGCCAGCGCCGGATCTCCCATCCATATCCACAGCAGTCGGTAACGATCCACCACCGGATAGGAGCGCACCACCGCCTTGGAGGGAACCCTGCCGGGTTGGGTGGGCGCCGCCACGCAAGAACCGGAGCAGTCGAATGTCAGGCCGTGATAGCCACAGACCACGACATCTCCGTCGATCTTGCCATCCGAAAGCGGCAGCTTGCGATGCGGGCAGGCGTCCTCAAGCGCGACCGGCGTACCGTCCTGCTTGCGATAGATGACGATTTCCTCACCGAGGAAGGTCTCGGCCTTCAGTCCTCGGTCGAAATCCTTGCTCCAGCCTGCGACATACCATGCGTTTCGGAGATACATATCCAGCCCGCCCTTTCTCGATGTTTGTCATCGAAACCTAAGGCAGGGCGACTGACGTTCCCAATAACGGAATTATAATATGAACCATTAGTTCATCTTATGAAGCCCTTTGGGTCAGATCTGCCTCTTCGAACAGCCAGTCGCGGAACCTCCGCAGATGCGGGGCCTTCAGCGCGGCCTGAGGGCAGACAAACCAATATGAGAATTGCGACATGGCTTCCCCTTCGAAGGGACGCATCAAACTGCCATCGGCCAGCGCCTCATTGACCAGAGGCTCACGTCCAAGCGCCACACCCAACCCCTGAATTGCCGCTTGGACAACCATATTGGCCTGACCAAACTTCCGGGTACGCGCAGGTTCCGGCGTAGTCTGTCCGGTCTGCTCGGCCCAGAAACTCCAGGTCGGCGGGTTGCCTCCGATATCGACGATATTGTCAACGAGAAGCGTATGCTGCGATAGATCTGCAAGGCTGTTCAGCGGCGGATCCTGTTCAAGCAGCTTCGGAGAGCAGACCGGATAGATCTTCTCGCTCAGCAATCTTTCGACATGCAGGCCGGGATAATCGCCAAATCCGTAAAGAATTGCACAATCGGCCTGGCCAGAGACAAAGCCACGGCGCAATGGATCCGTCGAAATCGACACTGGCGTTTCACCATGGCTCAGATCGAACTTGATCAGCCTTGCGAACAGCCAGTTCACCGCCAGCCCCGGCGGGACAGAGATCACGATGCTCGTTTCGCTTCGGCCCTTCCGACGCAGTTCGTTGCACAGATCCGCGATTTGCCCAAGCCCGCTGGCCACAGCATCAGCCAGTTGTTGTCCCTCGGCAGTGGGGGTGGTTTTGCGTTGGCCGCGGGTCAACAACGACCGGCCAATCCATTCTTCCACCACCTTGACCTGCTGACTGACGGAACTCTGGGTTACACCCAGCTCTTCTGCGGCCCGGCCAAAGCCCCGCAGACGGGCTACGGCCTCGAAAGTGCGTAATGCAGTATAGGGAAGATTCTGAAGCATATTAGTGTTCCTAATGTAGCTGTTAATGTTTTACAAATTGAACCTTCGCGAAGCTCCCCTCTAGCCTGACCCAAATCCGGTCACCTATCGAGGAGTACGTTGATCATGCCGTGTAATGTCGAGAAGGGCGCAGAGAACCTGCTTCGCAACTGCGCCGGCACCGGCAGGAACGACCAGGTTCTGATTCTGCACGAACCGGAGAACCTGGGCTATTATGATCGCGAGATCGTCACTGCGGTTGCGACGGTCGCGCGCCGCCTGGGGGCCAGGGTCAGCCTGCACGAAGTGCCCTTTGACCCGATTGCCACCTCTCTACCCGACTCGCTCACCGATATGATGCGGGCAGCTGATCAAACCGTGTTTCTGGCCCGGATTGGCGATCAGCTAAGATTTACCGACATTGGGGCGCATGGGCAGGCCGTGATCTCTTACGCGCTGGATGCCGAGATGCTTGGTTCGGCCTATGGCACCGCAGATTACCACGGCTTTGACGCGTTGAAATCGGCGCTGAACTCGATGCTCGGCAAAGCCGAAATCATCCATGCAACCTGTCCCAATGGCACCGAATTCACCGGCGCGGGGCCCGGCAGCGCAGTGCCTCCCCAGGATGTTGGTCTAAGGCGCTTTCCCATGCCGGTTTTCATGCCGCTGCCTGCCGCCGGATTCTCGGGCCGGGTTGCCTTGCCCGGCTTTCTGGTCGGCACAGGGTCGAAATATTACACGCCCTATATGATGGAATATGAAGGCACACTTTTCGCTGAATTCGATGCAGGGCGGATAACAGGGTTTTCCGGGGATTCAGAGGCAATCACTGCCGCCCAGAAGCACTATGACCACGTTGCGAAGCTTTTCGACATTGATCGCGACTTTGTCCATTCATGGCATGTAGGCATCCACCCGGGCTGCGGCTTTGCCGCCCCCGCAACAGATGACTTCATGCGCTGGAGCGGCGCAGCCTTCGGCAATCCGCGCCTGTTGCATTTTCACACTTGCGGCGCATACGCGCCCGGCGAAATCTCATGGAATGTGGTAGATCCGACCATCGTGGTTGACGGAGTTACCCTTTGGAAGGACGGCGTGCTGGATCCCGACGCGGTCCCCGGAGGGAGCGAGATCCTTGCTGCCTACCCCAGTCTGCGCGCCACTTTTGCACAACCCGATCGCCGCATCGGACTTTGATCGCGCCTCCAACTCAGCAAAGGATGCCACCGATGGCATATGAACTTGCCCTGGGCGACCCGGGCTATTCAGGCTGGTCGATGCGCGGCTGGCTGCTGTTCGAACGGTTCAACATTCCCGTCACCCCAAGATTCGCCCGGCTCGGCAGCGAAGATTTCAAGGCGATGATGCTGGATTTTGCGCCGGCGCGCAGTGTCCCGGCGGTGAATTTTGGCGATGTCACCATCGCGGACAGCCTGGCCATCGCCGAGGAACTGGCCAGCCGCCACCCCGAAGCCGGGATATGGCCCAAAGCCCCCGCGCATCGTGCCGTTGCCCGTGCGCTTGCCGCAGAAATGCATTCTGGGTTCCTTTCACTGCGCCGTGCCTGCCCGATGGACCTGCGCGAGGCCTTTGTGGCCAGACCGGTCGATGACGCCGTCCGCGCCAATCTGCAACGGTTGGAATATATCTGGGATCATGCCCGCAGGATCTGCAACAGTGACGGCCCCTGGCTATGTGGCGACTACTGCGCAGCCGACGCATTCTTTGCCCCGGTCGCGGCGCGCATCGCCGGTTTCGACCTGCCCGTTTCCGATAGAGCCGCGGCCTATGTGCAGGCGCATCTGCGCGATCCGTCATTCAGGCGATGGCGCGAGATTGCTCTCGCAGATGGCCCTCCGCGCCCGAAATTCACCCTTGATCATCCGCGTCGCGCCTGGCCCGACCCAACCCCGGAGCAAACATGAAACAGCGCTACTCGGTCTTTTCGCTCGTACGCAACGCGTTTTCCAGCCATGAGAACTGGTCAAAAGCCTGGCGCAGCCCACCGCTGAAGCCCGCCTATGACGTCATCATCATCGGAGCAGGCGGGCATGGCCTGGCCACCGCATATTATCTGGCGCGGGAATTTGGCATCACCAATGTCGCAGTGCTTGAAAAGGGCTGGCTGGGCGGGGGCAATATCGCGCGCAACACGGTGACCATCCGCTCGAACTACATGCGCGATGAATCAATCCCTTTCTATGTCAAATCCGTCGAGATGTTCGAAGGTCTGACCCGCGAACTCAACTTCAACATGATGCACTCCAAACGCAGCATGATTGACGTGGTTCAGACCTATGGCCGTCTGCGCGAATTGCGCCGCCGCCAGCTGGCCATGGACATTCACGGGGCCACCTATCAGCAGATCACGACACAAGAGCTGCGCCGCCGTATCCCGGCGTTGACCGGCGGCGGTGCAAACGCAAGATTGCCGATCATTGGTGGCATGGTTCACACGGATGCTGCGGTCAACCGCCATGACGCCGTGGCCTGGGGCTATGCTCGTGGCGCCGATTCACATGGCGTCGAGATCCATCAACAGACAGAGGTGACCGCGCTGATCCGGGGGGGCGATGGTGCCATTGCGGGTGTCGAGACCAACCGGGGCACGATCCGGGCCAAGCAGGTGGTCGTCGCAGTCTCGGGGCACACGACCACCCTGACCGAGACCGCCGGGCTGCGCCTGCCACTGCGCACCATGAATCTGACCGCCTTCGTCTCCGAGCCTGTAAAGCCGTTGATCGATGTCATCGTGAATTGCCCCGATAGCGGTTTCTACCTCAGCCAGTCCGACAAGGGCGAAATGGTGATCGGCGGCGCTCCTGACCGGGGCCAGAGCTTTCGGCGCGACATCAAGCAGCATGTCTTCGAAGACAGTGTCTCGATGATGCTTTCGCTGTTTCCTGCTTTCAAGAAGCTGAAGCTCATGCGGCAATGGGGCGGACATCTGGATATCGCCCATGATTCATCACCAATCATGTCGTTGACCGATGTCGCCGGCCTGATCGTCACGGCCGGCTGGTGGGGCGGCTACAAGGCAATACCGGCGGGCGGGCTGACGCTGGCGCATCTGGTCGCCAAGGGAACACCGCATCCATTGATGGCCGCCTTCACGCTCAACCGCTTCAAATCACTGGATTACGTCATGGAATCAGGCACGACGACAGCTCGATAGAGGATACATCATGCTACTCATATCCTGCCCCAATTGCGGCGAACGCAGCGAAGGCGAATTCACTTATGGGGGGCCGGTCCAGGCGCCGCGTCCCAACCCTCTTGAGACCAGCGACGAGGATTGGGTCGACTATCTGACGACAGTACCCAATCCGCTTGGCCCGGTACAGGAATATTGGTGGCACGCCGCGGGATGCGGACGCTGGCTCAGCCTTTGGCGCGACACCAGAACCCATGACATCGTGGAGCCCCCCCATGGCCTATGAATACCGTCGTCCCGAAGGCGGACGGATCGACCGCAGCCGCAAGCTGAGATTCCATTTCAACGGCAAGCCCTACAGCGGATATGCTGGCGACACGCTGGCTTCGGCGCTTCTGGCCAATGGTGTTTCTCTGACCGCGCGCAGCTTCAAATATCACCGCCCTCGGGGCATTGTCGGCAGCGGCGTCGAAGAGCCCGCGACACTGGTCGAACTTGAAGGTGAAGATGCCTCGGGGAACAATCCGGTCACCCTGGTGCCATTGCGCGACGGACTGCGCGCGAAATCGGTCAATTGCTGGCCTTCGCCCGGCTTCGATATTGGAAGCGTCAACCAGATGATCGCGCGCTTCATCCCGGCGGGGTTCTACTACAAGACGTTCAAATGGCCCGACTGGCACCTGTTCGAGCCTGCCATTCGCCGCGCCGCCGGGCTTGCACCTGCGCCCTCTGCCCCGCCTGCCAGCGGACGCTTCGAGGCGCGCAATGCCCATGCCGATGTGCTGATAGCCGGGGCGGGTCCGGCTGGGTTGATGGCGGCCCTGGTCGCGGGACGGGCGGGCGCAAGGGTCTTCCTTGCAGATGAGGGCAGCGAGCCAGGCGGTGGCCTGCTGGCGCGCAATCTGCGGATTGACGGTGCCCCTGCGCTGGAATGGGTCACGCGCGTCACCGCCCAGCTTGCCGAGATGAAGAATGTCACCCATCTGCAAAATGCCACTGTCTGGGCCTACCGCGAACACAACCTGCTGATGGTCAATGAACGCTCTCCCGCGACATCCGGCGTGATCGAGCGCAGTTGGCGCGTCCGTGCTGCTCAGGTCATCTGCGCCACCGGCGCCATCGAACGCAGCATGGTCTTTGCGAACAATGATCGACCCGGCGTGATGATGGCATCGGCAATCCAGACCTATGTCAACCGCTATGCCACCCTTCCGGGAACGCGCGCGGTGCTGTTCACCAACAACAACAGCGCCTATTCTGTTGCCGCCGACATGCGCGCGGGCGGGATCACGATCGCTGCAATCATCGACAGCCGCAGCACGGTGCCCCCTCAGGCTCTGGCAATGGTCAGCGGGATACGCGTCCTGACCGGGCATGTAATCACCAGTTGCAAGGGCCATCGTCGGGTGCGAAGCGTCTCGGTCGCGGCCCTTGACGGCAGCAATGTGCAGAACATCGCCTGCGATCTTGTTGGCCTGTCGGGCGGCTGGAACCCGGCGCTGCATCTGTTCTCACAATCTCGCGGCAGCCTGAAATATGACCCCGGTATCGCCAGCTTCATCCCCGACGTGCCGGCACAGCCGACGCACAGCGTGGGTGCAGCTTCAGGTCGCATGTCGCTGGCCGAAGCCCTGCAGACCGGGGCCGAGGTGGCCCGGATGGCAAGCCAGAGTCTCGGGCTTGACCCGGATCCCGGCGAGGTGCCGGATGCCGAAGATCTGCCCTATGCCATCGAACCGCTGTGGCGGGTGCAGACCCGCAAGACCAGGGGCAAGGCCTTCCTCGACATTCAGAACGATGTCTCGGTCGATGATGTGCATCTGGCCTTGCGCGAAGGCTATGACAATGTCGAGCATGTCAAACGCTACACCACCGGCGGCATGGGAATCGATCAGGGCAAGACCGGCAACATCAACATCATCGGCACCATTGCCCTGCAACAAGGGCTGGCCTTGCAGGAGGTCGGAACCACCACCTTCCGTTCGCCCTATACGCCGGTTTCTTTCGGTGCCATCGCCGGGCTTCGCGAAGACAGCGTAGTCCTGCCCTATCGCCATACCCCTCTGACGCAATGGCACCGTGACAATGGCGCCGTCATGTATGAGGCTGGCGCACGCTGGCAACGGCCCGGCTACTATCCCCGTCCCGGCGAAAGCCTTCAACAGACTGTCAATCGCGAATGCGACACGGTCCGGAAAGCGGTCGGAGTCTATGATGGCTCTCCGCTTGGTACATTCGAACTCAAGGGTCCCGACACGCCCGCCTTTCTTGATCTGATCTACACCAACATCATGTCCAGCCTGAAGCCCGGCAACGGCAGATACGGGCTGATGCTGACCGATGACGGGTTGATCCTTGATGACGGTGTGACCTTCCGTCTTGATGAACAGCGCTGGCTGATGTCCAGTTCGACCGGCAATGCCGATGCAGTCTATCAGCACATGGAGAAGCTGCTGCAGACGGAATATCGGCATTGGCAGGTCCATGTCACTCCGCTGACCAGCCAATGGGTCAACGCCACGGTTTGCGGCCCGCTTGCCCGCAAGCTGTTGCAAACACTTGGCACCGATATTGACCTGTCGCCGGGCGCTTTCCCCTTCATGGCGCTGCGTGAGGGTCATGTCGCGGGGCTACCGGCACGAGTGATGCGGGTCAGCTTTACTGGCGAGTTGTCCTACGAGATCAACGTCATGCCAAGACACCTTGAAACCCTGTGGGAAAGCATCCTGCAAGTCGGGGCCGTTCTTGGCATCGCGCCCATCGGCTCGGAGGCCAATCACGTGCTGCGCGTCGAAAAGGGCTTTCTCTCGCTTGGTCACGAAGCGGATGGCACCGTCGACCCTCATGATCTGGGTATGAGTTGGGTAATGTCGAAAACGAAACCCGACTTCATCGGCAAGCGCGCCATTGCCCTGCGACGCGCCAATGGCAAGCCACGTCGCGAGTTGGTCGGCCTGTTGCCCCGCGATCCGAACCAATCAATGCCCGAGGGCGCACCGCTGACACCGGACGGGCGCAAACAGGCCTCCGAGGGGCTGGTCACGGCCTGTGTCTGGAGTGCGATCAATCAGTCCTGGATCGGGTTGGCACTACTGGAAAACGGGCGCGCCCGTCAGGGTCAGACGGCGCATGTCCGGCTGCCCGGCTCTGTCATCGAGGCAAAGATCACCGCTCCGGTGTTCTACGATCCTGAAGGAAAGATACTGAGGTCCTGAGATGAGCTATGATGTTATGATATCCCGCCAACCGATCTCGGCAATTTTCGACCTCAAAGGTCCGCACACGGCCTTGCAGGAATGGCTCGGAATAGCATTTCCCGCCCTGCCAAAGCAGATTAACCAGCAAATCACCGGTGACGGAGTTTGCCTCTGTCATATCGGCCCGGATCATTGGTTGCTGCGCGCAGAAATCCTTCGTGAGGAGGCCCTGAAATCGGCTCTCATGCCCGACAGGGCACCTTCGGAAATCAGCATTGTGCAAATTTCGGACAGTCTGGTTTTCTTTACCATCGAAGGTCCTGACGCGGAACAAATCATGTCCATCGCCTGTCCGCTGGATCTGCACTCCACCAGATTTGATCAAGCCTTCACCAGCTTCAGCACCGCCTTTGGCGTCAAAACGTTGATTTCCCGCATGGAACGTGGATTCGAGATCGGGGTCGATGCAAGCTATGCGAATATGGTGGTCGATTACCTCGAACGCGCCAGTCTTGGCGCCGTTCAATGACAAGCTGGATTGGCAGATTATAGCCTGCGCGACACTTCGAATTTTCCGAATGACTGGACCCTCATGACCACATACTGCCTAACTGTCACCTGCCCCTCGCAACGCGGGATCGTGGCTGCGATTTCCTCTTTTCTGGCCGATCATGGCTGCAATATCACCGACAGCAGCCAGTTCGACGATCAGGAAACCGGGCAATTCTTCATGCGCGTCAGCTTCGTGCTGGAAGAAGAGACCGATCTGGCCAGCCTGTCGCAGGCATTTGAAGCCGTTTCGGCGAAATTCGCGATGACCTTCCAGTTCCATGACGAGGCCCGCAAGATGCGCGTGGTGATCATGGTCAGCCGTTTCGGGCATTGCCTGAACGACCTTCTGTACCGGGTTAAGATCGGTGCGCTGCCGGTGGAAATCGTCGCGGTGATTTCCAACCATATGGATTACCAGAAGGTGGTGGTGAATGCCGATATTCCCTTCCACTGCATCAAGGTGACCAAGGAAAACAAGCCCCAGGCAGAGGCCGCGATCATGAAGGTGGTCGAGGATACAGAGGCCGAGCTGATCGTTCTGGCACGCTACATGCAGATCCTCTCGGATGAGATGTGCCAGAAGATGTCGGGCCGGATCATCAATATCCACCATTCCTTCCTGCCCAGCTTCAAGGGCGCGAACCCCTACAAGCAGGCCTATGAGCGCGGTGTGAAGCTGATCGGCGCGACAAGCCACTACGTGACCGCCGACCTGGACGAAGGCCCGATCATCGAACAGGACATCGTGCGCGTGACCCATGCCCAGAGCGCCTCGGATTACGTCAGTCTTGGCCGCGATGTCGAAAGCCAGGTGCTGGCGCGTGCCATCCACGCCCATGCCCATCATCGCGTGTTCCTGAACGGCAACAAGACCGTTGTCTTCCCGGCCTCGCCCGGGTCTTTCTCCAGCGAGCGGATGGGATAGGTTTTTGATCCCATGGTTTGATCGTGCGATGAGCTACTCCCCATCTGTTGGACAGGATCTGGCGTAATTTAAGCTACTCGTTGCACCTGCGGATCGGGTTGGTTGATATCATTTCTCTACCAATAGACCGTAACCGTTCGATTGGCCTTGCAGTTACCCACAAGTCCCCGGTGGTTAACGTCCTACAATGCGGGCCCCCTCAACAAGATCGGCGAGTTGGGCGAGGCCGCGCCATATGACGGTTGTTCCCGGTGGCGGATCGGAGGCGCGGTCGAGATAGCCTCCGAGGCGCGCGACGGCCTTGACATAGAACTCCAGGTCATGTGTTGCCATGCGCTTTCTGTCCGGCGTTGCGTGTTCAAGCGGGTGGCGCTCGTCATCCGTGAAGACCGCAGCAGGGTTTGCGACTGGTGCCTCACGGCTGAGCATTGTCAGCCATGACACGCGCCAGGCCACGACGCAGCAGAGCGCGATGCAGTTGGCCAGGCGATCAGCCGTGGCCAAGCGCAGCTCTTCGACCTGTGCTTTCGAGATCATTGGAACGGCGTCGAAGCTGTCCATCGTCTTGCCGGGCGGCAGGTGCGCTTGGGCAAGATGGCGGGTGATCCTGCGGTGGGCGCGGTCGGCCTGTTCGGCAAACTGCGGCCACAGGGTCTTGATGGTGGGCAACCGCAGGTCGTTCAGCATGATGCTGAGGCGGGCCTCATCGACGGTATGGGAGCTCGTCATGTCGGTACTCCTGCAGCATCCGCCGTTTTGACGAGGGCCTCATAGCTGTCCAGGGACACGGATTGCACGGTGACGGTCGGCAAACAGGCCGGATCCGGGGCGAATTGCCTTCGCAGGGCAGCAAGATCGGGAAGACCGTCAGCCTCGAGCACCTTGGCCAGTTCCGCCGCCAGCGCTCGCTCGCAGTTGCACTCATGCGTCAGGGCAAGCAACTCGACGGTGATCTTGCAGGCCTGCCGTTCGGGCAGCCGGTCGATGAGCCCTCAAAGGCACGCTGATACTCCTGGCGCGGGAAGAGCTTGTCGCGGTAAACTAGATGCAGAAGGGCCATGGGCTTTCTGCGCCGTGAATGGATGACATGGTGATGGTTTACGATCTGGTCATGCTTGCCGTTCGCCTTGGCCCGCTCCCTGGGCAGGGTCAGCAGGTGGGCGCCGCCGGTGAAGACATCGAGCTATGCAGGAAGCCCGTCGATCCTTTCGATGGAGGTCAGGTCGTTGTCCCAGTTCGCGCGACTGGAACAGCAGATATGCGCGTTGGGTTGTATGTCGAACTGACTGTCAAGCGACCCTGCGGGCACCACAAGCAAACCAATCTCCGGCTGGGAAACAGGCAGTGCAGATCCGCAGTCGGAGCAAAAGCTTTTCATGTGGCGTGATCCAGGGAGACGAAACGTCTTGATGTATGCCTCGCCTGAAACCCAGATGAGTTTGGCTGTGGACGAAAACAGGTTTGCCGAATGGGCCGAACCGCTATCCTTGCGGCAGCGGGAGCAGTGGCACAGGAAAAAGCGCTCGAACTCTCCAGATATGCGGAATTTCACTGCGCCGCAGAGGCATTGTCCCGTAGTCGGATTGTTGTCCATTCACACTCCTCGCGACCGGCGCTGCCCTGCTGCCAGCCGAACGCATTTCTTTGTTCCCTTGTATCCGCGTGTTGGATCCCGGTCAAAAATGGCTCAACTGAGCGTCAGTCTCGGCGTCGCAGAAATGCATAAAACACTGGGATCTAGCCGCTACTCTTAGCTTTAACTCATTGTTTTTCTGTATCTGTGCTTCAAATTTGGGCTGTGAGGGCCTGAACATTTCGAAGTTGATCTGTTGTCTTGATACAGTTTGTTTGCCATGCAGATGTCCTCGATCCATCTGATATCGCAGCTTCCCGAGCGTCGGGGGCGCTATGCAAAGTTGGGGTCATCGGATCTGGTGATGCACAGCGAGGCCTTTGAGGCTTACCAGGCATTTGTGGATGCCGGGCTTGCGCGGCACGCCTGCCACAGTCGATTGCGCAGGACTATTTCGGACGGCGCGGGTTGAACCAGAGTTCGGCCGCGCGGCAGTTGGGAATCGGGCGGTCCCGGCTGAGGCATCATCTCGGCTGACTGATGGCGGCGGTTATTCCTGTGCCACCACGCGACACGCCACATGAGAACATGCTGGATGGTCTGCCGGCAGGGCTGGCATGGGATCTGCATGAGGAAGCAACCCGCCTGCTGGCATTGTTGCCCGAGGATAGCTGGAACAGTGCGGTGCTCGCCGCGCAAATGCGCTTCCTGCGGCCTCCCGGTAAGGCCCGGCCCGCAATTGCCGCAAAGCCTGTCAGACTGCGCAGCTTTGGCCTTGCGGCGGCATTGTGGTTTTTCGCCCAGACCCGCCGTTGACAGGTGTCGCGTTGCCCTGAATTGGGCTCTGCCTCAATCTGTGTGGCCTAGGGGGTTCTCCCTATTTCTCCGTAGGAAGATCACTTCTAGGCTTTCTCTCAACACAACATCGGATCCCCAAGAACTGGGAGGAGCGCGGCGCGGAATCCGATGCACCGACTTCCCGACGAGGGGCCACATACGCGGCCGACAACGGTTTTTTTCCGTTGAACCCATGCACCGCGTGGCGGCCCGGCCGTCGCCAACAAAACACTTATGGAGGAAGTGAATGATGCCTTATTCGCACGAGATGCTGACGACGGCGTACTACCGTATGAGCCTGATACGGACCTTTGAAGACCGCCTGCATGTGGAGTTCCAGACCGGTGACATTCCGGGGTTCATCCACCTGTATGCCGGGCAGGAGGCCTGCGCCGTCGGCTGCACCGCGCATTTCAAGAAGCAGGGACGGCTCCGATCCTCGAACCGGCGGTGATCGGAGCCGTCGATCTGGATCAACTCGCCATAGCATTCCCGGCGCACACGCGGCTGGTGGAACGTCCGGCGCTGTTTACGGGACAGCCAGATGCCGTCTTCAATCATCCATTTGCGCAGCGTCTCAAGGGACACCATGAACCCGTGATGTTCCGCCAGCTTTTCCGAAGCCAGCGTCTGCCCGAAATCCACATAGACTTCTTTTATCAACGCCAGGGCACAGTCGCACTTCGCCTTGTGAATCCGGTTGTTCGCAGGCTTGCCACGCGCTTTGTGCCGGATCGCCGCCGCACCACCCAATCAATATCGCTTCAGCAGCCTGAATATCTGGCGCCGCGTCAGATCCAACAGGGGCGCCGCGTTGTCTACCGTCAGCCGGCCATCACCGACCTGCGCCAGAACTTCCACACGATTCAGCTCGCGCTTGCTCATCATCACCCATCCCATGCCCGATCCTTCTGCCTGCTATCATCGTAGGCGAGAGTGACACTTCTGAATTGCTCATGGATGACATTTTAGCTTTGCGTGGAGGCTCAAGGGTCGTTGCGACGCTTCCTTCTATCCTGGCTTCATGAGTTCGTCCCTGAAGGCTTCAGCCGGTCTGCGCCATCCGAGGCATTTTCTGGGTGTGCCGTTCAAGCGGTCGCAAATCGCCTTCATTGAGCGATTTGAGAGCGCGGCCACAGGCGTATCCCGTGGCAGATAGCGGCGGGTCCGCTTGTTGAGGTTCTCGACGGATCCTTTCTGCCAGGGCGCTTGGGGATCGCAGAACCACGCTTCCGTTCCGATCCCAGGCTTGAGCTTGCGCCAGTTCCGGAACTCGATCCCTCTGTCGAAAGTGATGGAGCTCCGCGCCGGCTGGGGCAGGGGTTCCATGACGTCCATCAGCCGGTTCATCAGGTGTGTGGTGCTCCGGTCCTGGTTTCTGAACAAGACGGCAAACCGCGTCTTTCGCTCTACAAGCGTGGCCACGTTGGCATTGCCCTGGGCGCGTTCGAAAATCATCAGATCGCCTTCCCATTCACCGAATGTCTCGCGGGACTTCACGTGCTTCGGGCGCTGATGAATGGAGCGCTCCGGCGGGAAAACAAGGCCGCGCGGCCTGCGCGCATGGCGCGGCTGCCGTTTCTTGCGCCGGCTCGGCAGGTGGCGCGCCAGTTCTTCGGATTGGCCATCGGGGCCATAGACGTAAGCGTAAATGGTCTCGTGGCTCACGCGCACCGGTTGGCCTTCAAACCAAAGACGGCCGGCAATCTGCTCTGGTGACCAGCCTTCCTTCAATTGGGTGATCACTGCTTTGCGCAGTTCTTTCAATCGCACGAGTTTGCGGCGGCGCATGCGTCTGGCGGCCGCGGTTCGCTGCGCGTTCACACCGTAGTAGCCGTTCAGATATGGCAGTTCATTATCTTCAAAGCGGTTGCGCTTGATTTCCCGGTAGACAGTAGAGCGATGCCTGCCGAGCGAAGCCGCGATCTTGCTCACGGGCGTCTTTGCGTTCAGCATATCCTCAATTGTGCGCCGTTCTCGCAAATCCAGCTCTATGTGGGCCATCTTCCATTCTCCTTGCTTTCCAGCAAGATAGGGGAATTGTCGCAACCCAATCTAGAATGTGCCCCGGCTACATCTATTAATCTAGTAATCTGTGTTATGGAATACCTTCCGCAGATTATCGCAAATAGCTCACCTAGATCAGCTCTCGGGCTGTCGCATTTACTTATTTTCCCCCGTTACACACGCTATGTCGCTGTAAACAAAAAAATTATCATAAACAATTACTTAGTCGTAACTTCATGTGTAACCGCGCTCTGAGCAGCCTGATTCCCTGCTGCCGCGTGCCGTCGGTGCGCGAGGTGATCGGGCCTTGATGGCGGGAAACGCTTCCAAGCGTTCTGCCGATCAGAAAAGATCCTGTCCCTGAAAGTGGCTGTCATCAACAGGCGGTGGCTGGACTTCACCAGGCATCAGTCACTGCAGGTCATAGCCCGCGCGCTCACCAAAAGACTTGGGAGCTCGGTGAAGCTCTTGCCGGTCCAGCCCTATCGAATTCGCATAGCGCTCGACCTGTAACTCGGCACCAGATCCCTGATCTGATGCGGTGGATGCCCCCACCCAGCGGCATCTCATATGCCATGATGGTTCCATTGGAGCCGAACGGAGAGCATATCAATGAAGACGACGATCAGCATGCTGGCAATCGACCTGGCGCAGGGCAGCTTCCAAGTTTGCGCAATCGGAACGGAGGGACGTGCGTGGATGCCCCCTGTTTGGCAAGCACCATCTTCGCTCTTTCGGCAGGGTCTTCGATCGGACCTGTGTCAGGCCCCTGAACGTGGGCTTCCATGACGCCCGGGCCGGTATGCTGTTCGGAAGACTGGGTTCACATCGGCTCAGAGAGCTGCAAGGGCTCGAGCCCCGGGTCTGAATGTCCCTGCCTTGAACTTCGAAGTCCGTGTCGCCTACTCCTCGTCGATCGCCCTGGCCTTGCGGCCCTGTCGTGCCTACGCCCTTCCTCGGGACTGAGGTCGCGCCATTCGATAGTCTTCCTGCTTTTTCGTCACGGCCCGGATCATGCGCGCCATCTTGTTCGCCAGCGCCACCGCCGCGACCATCCTCGGCTTGTGTGCTACCAGCGCGGCCAGCCAGCGGTTCGGGCTTCCGCCCTTGCGAACCACCCAGCGGATCACGCTCATGGCGCCGACGATGAGCAGGCGGCGGATGTCGGTGAGCCGCGGTCGCGCAGCCCGGACCCGTTTCGCGATCTGCGACCCGAATTTTCCACCCATGCCCGGATCGCCTCATAGCCCACCACGATGCCACGCTCGGCCAGCAGATCTTCGACATCACGCAGGCCGTCTGGGAAAGGATGGAGCGCGGAAAGCGGTGGCCTTTCAGGCGCGGTGCGGAAATCTGACCAATCATCGCCCGGAGCTACCCAGCTGCCCTGGAAAGGGCAATAACTTGACGATCCCTTTCCACCAGCTACAATATCTTGCAGATCCGGTTGGCATCCAGCATCGCCGCATGGATGCCGCGCGCCGAGATGCAATCGCCGATGCGGAACAGGGCAAAACTGTCGGGTTCCGTCGTGCCCTCGACCACAGCGGGTTGCTGGCGACCCTCGATCAAGGCCGCGATCTCGCTCTGGCCGGCATTCACCGAAAGCACGGCAAGGTCTTCATAAAGATCATCCATCGGAACCGTGCCTGTTTCGATCACGACCTGATCATAATCCTGCACATCCTCCTGCGCGCTGTATTCATTGCGCAATGTCGCCCTGATCCGATTGTCAGCGCGTTCCAGCCCGATCAGACGCCAATCGGGCCTGATTGTCACACCGGCGGCATAGAGGTTGCGCAGGTGGATGGCGTGGTTGGTGACGCCGACATTCTCAGCGATCATCCGATCTGGCGTCACCAGTTCGACCTGGCTGTCGGCGCTGGCAATATATTCGGCGACCGTCGGGCCGCTTTGACCGCCGGTCTCGTCATAGACCAGAACCCTGCCGCCAAGTGGCGCCTCTCCGGAAAGAACATCCCAAACCGAGTTCCCCAGCATGTCTCCTCCGGCGATCTGACCGGTTTCGGGCAATCCCCCCGTCGCCAGAATGACGACATCCGGTGACAACTGCTGAATATCCTCGGCCTCGGCATAGATGTTGAAGCGGAAATCAACACCCAGCGACAGACAGCGGTCATAAAGCCAGCGGGTAATGCCGATCATGTTCTGCCGCCAGGGAATCCGCGCCGCATATGTAACCTGCCCGCCGGGATCGGATTGCGCCTCCAGAACCGTGACCTTGTGACCGCGCTCGGCAGCGACGCGGGCGGCTTCCATGCCAGCGGGACCGGCGCCGACGATGACCACCTTGCGGGTTGTCCCGGCAGCGCTGGTGTCATGCGTAAATGTGTTCTCGCGCCCCGTCACAGCATTATGCAGGCAAAGCGCATCTCCCCCCCGATAAATGCGGTCGATGCAGTAGCCAGCGCCGACACAGGGGCGGATCTCTTCGTCCTTTCCCTCAAGATGCTTGCGCACCATATGCGGGTCGGCGATCTGCGCGCGGGTCATGCCGATCAGATCGACATGGCCTTCGCTGACGGCAAAATTTGCCGTCGCCAGATCGCCGACGCCGGCCGCATGCAGCACGGGCAGACCGGTGGCGCGGCGCACCTTGCCAGCCAATTCCACAAATCGGCCCGCCGGGAAGGCCATGGACGGGACGGTCTCGGCCACGCCTGCCTTGGTCCAGTTCGCCGCGCCAGAAACATTCAGACAATCGACCAGCCCGCTTTTTGCATGGGCCAGCGCGATGGCGATCCCGTCTTCTTCGGTGATGCCCCCGTCGATGAATTCATTCGCGGTGAAGCGCAGGCTGACGATGAAATCCCTGCGCACCGCCTCGCGCACCGCGTCCAGCACCTCCATGCCAAACCTGAGACGGTTTTCCAAAGACCCGCCATAGCCATCCGAACGGGTGTTTGCCAACGGGCTCCAGAACTGGCCGATCAGATGTCCCGAGACCAGCAGTTCGACCCCGTCCAGCCCACCTTCCGAGCAGCGCCTTGCGGCGGCGGCGTAATCGGCCACGATGCGCCGGATATCTGCCGGTTCGATGATTTTCGGCATCGCCCCATGCGCCGGTTCCCGCAGTGCCGAAGGGGCAACGGTGGGCAGCCAGTGATTGCCGTCTGGGCGGGTGCGGCGTCCGGCATGGCTGAGTTGACAGATCAGCGGCACATCATGGGCATGGATGCGATCGGCAAAGGCCCGGAAATGGGGAATGATACGGTCATCCGAGACGTTCAGCTGACCGAAGCTGGGAGGAGAATCCCGTGAAACCGAAGACGCCCCTCCGAACATGGTCATGGCCAGACCACCGCGCGCCTTCTCTTCGTGATACCGCTGATAACGCTCGCCCGGAATTCCCTCTTCGGCATAGGCCGGAGCATGGCAGGTGCTGATGATCCTGTTCTTGAGCGTCAGATGTCCAAGCTCAAATGGCTGGAACAGGGCTTTGTAAGGGGATGAGGTCATATGTCTACACGCAGTCCTGGATGGGGCGAGAGATGGAGGTCGCAAAGACGGATGCCTTCGCAATGATGGGCGGCTCTTGGTGCAAATAGGGCAGCTTCTGTTGCATATGTTACCCTCGGACCACCATGACGGAACAATCGGCATGGCGGACCACGCGGGCCGCGTTCGGGCCCAGCAGGTAATCGCTCAGTTCGGGACGGTGAGAGGCAAGAACGATCAGGTCGATCTCGGCCTTCCGCGAGAGGGTGATGATTTCATCATAGACCGAACCGGTGGCGACATGCAGGCGCAGACGCTCGGCAGGCAGCGCGATATCCGCGCCGACCTGTTCAAGCCTGTGTTTGACTGCTTCGGCATTCTTTTCGGCGAAATCCTCGGGGAAGATATTCGCGGCATAGCGGCCCAGCCGGGGGACCACCGAAAGGACGTGCAGCACCGCAGCATGGTCCCGAGCAAGTCGGACCGCAGTTTCGATAGCCCGCGAACTGGCCGTGACGGATTCGGGGTCAACCGGCAGCAGGATATCGTCATACATCTTCGGTCCTCCGTGCAACCCGCCCGCGCTGCAAGGCGATGATCATTGCGATGATGGCCAACAAGGGCAGCAGCAGCCAATTCGGATTGATCCGATCGACCGAGCGTTCCAGCGCCAGAATCTTCCAGTCGTAATCCAGCCCGCCTTTTTGCGCCTGACCGTCAAAGGCGAGATCGGTCACCAACAGCGCATCGCCTGCGGGTTCAATGCCAAGGCCAGCCGAGTCAAACAGCACATCCTCGGCGCTCTGCCCGCCCTCTCCGCTCAGCGTCAGAACCACGGTCTTCGAGATGGTTGCGCCAGAAAGGTTTTCACCTTCCGCAATCAGGCGCACATCGGTCTGGCCCTCCAGCCCATCCGCCAGTTGCAGCAACATCTTTGCAGGTTCACGTTCGAACGGAGGTTGCACCGCGTCCAATATGGCTGCGGGCCGCAACAGCAGGATGGCCACAACGACCAGAACTGCGGATTCCCACAAACGAGAGCGGGCAAAGAAATATCCTTGCGTTCCGGCAGCGAAGACAACCATTGCCACGATGGACGATCCGACAACCAGCCCCAGATGCCAGGCACTTTCCACGCCGATCAGCAACAGCGCCGGGTTCAGCACAAAGATGAATGGCAGGATCGCGGTCCGCAGACCGTAGACAAACGCAATCAGGCTGGTGCGCAACGGGTCTGAACGCGCCACGGCCGCACCGGCAAAGGCATCGATGGCGACTGGCGGCGTCGTGCCGGACAAAAGACCGAAATAGAACACGAACAGATGCACCGCGATGGGCGGCACATCGATCCCGTGCTCGGCGGCGAGGGTGACAAAGGGATTGGCCATGATCGCCGCGACGACGATGTAATTCGCCGTCGTCGGCAGGCCCATGCCCAGCACCACGCACATGCCCGCAGTCAGCAGCATCATCAGGAAAAAGCTGCCGCCGGACAGGGTCTGGATGATCTCGGTCATCAGCAACCCGAGTCCCGTGGCAGATACGACGCCGACGATGATCCCGGCGGCGGCCATGGCGACGGCGACGCCGGTCATGTTGCGCGCCCCCACGATCAGTCCGCTGACCAGATCCTCTGCTCCGGATTGCCAGAGCGCGGCCCCGACAGGCCGTCTATGTGCCAGCGCCAGAAGCGGTTTCTGGGTCAGCAGAAGGACAAAGATCGACAGGATCGCCCAGGATACCGACAGCGCGGGCGAGAAACGTTCGATCATCAGGCACCAGACCAGCACACCGATCGGCAGGATATAGGACAGTCCGGCCAGAAAGATCGGCAGCGCCGCAGGCACCTTGAGCAACGGTGCTTCAGGGTCGTCCACCTCGATTTCCGGGTAGCGGCGCGACACCCAGATCAGGCCGATATACAGCCCGGCCAGAAGCAGCACGGTCACGATCAGGGCGTTGTCACCGAACACGGCGCCGATTGCCTCGAACAGCAGATAAAGGCCAAAGCCGACACCGGACAGCAGGGTGATCGTCAGGATCGAGCGCATCAGCCGTTGCGTGCCGCTGTAGGTCACGGCGCGCTCCAGTACCGCCATGCGACCTTTCAGTGCCTCGATATGGACGATGCAATACAGGCCGAAATAGGAAATGAAGGCTGGGATGAAGGCATGGGTAATCACCTCGAAATAGCTGATGCCCACGAATTCGGCCATCAGGAAGGCGGCGGCCCCCATGATCGGTGGCATGATCTGACCGTTGATCGAGGACGAAACCTCGATGGCCCCGGCCTTTTCAGGCGAGAAGCCCACTCTTTTCATCAAAGGGATGGTGAAGGTGCCCGTTGTCACCACATTGGCAATGGCCGAACCCGAGATCATGCCTGTCAGGGCCGACGAAATCACCGCCGCCTTGGCCGGGCCGCCCCGCAGATGTCCCAGCAAACCGAAGGACAGCTGGATGAAATAGTTGCCCGCGCCCGCCTTGTCCAACAGGCTGCCAAACAGGACATACAGAAAGATGAACCCGCTGGAGACCCCCAGAGGCAGGCCAAAGACCCCTTCGGTCGACAGCCACATATGTTCGGTGAACCGGTTCAGGGACAGGCCGCGATGCGAGATGATTTCCGGCATATGTGGCCCGAGAAAGGCGTAGCCGATAAACACCAGCCCGATGATGACCATGGGCAGTCCCAGCGCGCGTCGGGTCGCCTCGAGCAGCAGGCCAAGCCCGGCGAAAGCGACAACGAATTCCAGCTGTGTCCGCGCCCCGCCTGACCGCAACACCACGCTTTCATAATTCACGACGGTATAAAAGCAGGTCGCGACCGCAATCAGGCACAATACGATATCAAGCGTCGGTATCCCGTCTTTTCGTGACCGGGCCGTTGCCGGAAAGGTAAGGAAGGCCAGTGCCAGCGCAAAGGCCAGATGTATCGACCGCTGCAGCGTATCGTTGAGAATGAGAAAATCGAACCAGAAGGGGAACGGCGAAGCGATCCACAATTGGTAAAGCGACCAGAGAAGCGCCACCCCGGCGATTGTCAGATGCGCCTTGCCAGTCAGGTTGCGCCCGCCCAGATCATTCTCTTCGATCAGCCGGGCATGGTCTGTTGTCGGTGCGGCTGGGATTTCCATGGCTTTCCTCTCGGAGAAAAAAGCTCCGGTATTCGGGCCGGAGCTCATTCAGGGCGATTTACTTGAGCAGACCGACTTCACGGAAATACCGTTCGGCGCCGGGATGATAGGGTGCCGTCCGCCCTGCGGTGGCCGCGGTTTCAATCTGAACCGCGCTATACATCGGCGACTGGGCCTTGAAGGCGTCGAAATCGTCGAACACCGCCTTGACCATCTGATAGGCCACCTCATCGGGTACATCGGCGCTGGCATTGATCGTCGCCGGCGTGCCCCAGGTCACGATCTCTGCATCCTGACCGCCATATGTGCCCGCCGGAATGACAACCTGGATCACATACGGCTTTTCGGCCATCATCTCTTTGACGACGTCATCATCCCATGAAATGACCTTGGCGTCGCAGGTGCTGGTGGCTTCGAGGATCGAGGCCGCGCCGACTGCGGTCGGATAGACAAAAGCGTCGATCTTGCCATCACACAGCGCCTGAGACTGCTCTTTCGAGGTCAGCTTGGTCTCCTGCTTGAAGAAGCTGTCCGCCTCCACACCGTAATAGCCGAGCATTTCATGGACCTGCGCCTCGGTGCCCGAACCCGCGTTTCCGGTATTCACGACCTTGCCTTCAAGATCCGCAAAGGTTTCGATGCCGGCATCGGCTCGTGTGACGATATGTGCGGCATCGGCATGCAGCGAGAACAGGAAGCGCAGCTTTTCGTTCTTGCCGTCTTCGGTAAACTGGTCGGTGCCATTCCAGGAATGGAACTGCCAGGCGGACATGGCGATGCCCACTTCCAGATCACCGACCTGAATCGAGCGCATATTGGCCACCGAGCCACCTGTCGATTCCACCGTGCAGCGGATATTGTGACCGTTGGCCTTGCGGCTCTTGTTCAGCACATTGCAGATGAAGCCTCCGGTCGGATAATAGCCGCCCCCGATCCCGGCGGTGCCGATATTGACATACTGGCGCTCCTGCGCGGCAGCACCTGTCGCGACAGTTGCGACCAGACTGGCCGCTGCAGCGAATTTTGTCAGTTTTCCCATGTTGGAAGGTCCTTTTCTGTTTTCTTGAATCGGAAGGTCGGGTCGTTCAGGCGCCTCTTCTCAGAAAGGCTGCGACCTCTTTTTGTGATGCTTCGATATGTTGACGCAGCGCCTGCACGGCGCCCTGGACATCCTGCTGTTCGCAAGCCTCCAGAATGACGTCATGCTCGCGCATCGGGCGTTCAAGACCGCTGGCCGTGGACACCAGCAGGCGCAGATACTGCCCAAGTCGATCCTGAAGGTCATTGATCATCGCCAGCAATGGCGGATTCCCGCAGGGCTCGTAGAGCATGTGGTGGAAACGCGCATTCATCGCGCTCCATTCCTCGACTTCGGTCCGCTGCGCATAGTCAGCCAGCAATTTGCGCATGTCGCGAAAATCGGAATCGATCATGTTGGGGATGGCAAGTTCCAGCGCCCGGCTCTCCAGGGCGACACGGATATCCAACAGCTGCAGGATTTCCTTCTCGGAATACTGCCGCACGGACGCGCCCTTGTTCTTTTCGAAAGTGACAAGGTTTTCGACCTGCAGTCGCCGAAGCGCCTCACGCACCGGGATCTTGCTGACACCGAACCGCTTGGCAAGCTCGTCCTGGCGAAGCGGTGACCCCGGCTTGATCTCGCCAGACAGGATCAGGGCTCGAACCTCATCATAAATGGGATCTGCGGCACTTGAGGGCATGTAGGCTCCACGACAAAAGCGACAACTTCGGATTTCATCCTTGCAAATCGTATACTATTTTGTCAACTTATAATCCGAAGTGATTGCAGCCAATCCGCCTGACCCTTTGCGAACGGCCTGAAAAACCTGGGATAATTGTCCAATGAGCTCTCCATCCACCATCGTCATCGGCACCGGAATTGTCGGGATCGCCACCGCCTATTATCTTGCAAAAAACCATGGGCAGACCGCGATAACCCTGATCGACCGCGACCAGCCAATGGCGTTTACATCGGCTCAATCCGGGGAAAACTATCGCAACTGGTGGCCGCATCCGACGATGGTGGCCTTTACCAATCGCAGCACCGATCTGATGGAAGAGATCGCCCGCGACAGCGGCAATCGCATCAACATGAACCGCCGGGGCTATGCGCTGGCGACCCGCAGCGCTGATATTGATGAACTGGTGACCCAGTTGCATGACGGGCTGGGCGATCGTGCCAAAGACCTGCTGCGCTATCATACCGCCGATCATTCGGCGACCTATGCGCCCTTTGACAAATCCGACTGGGAAGAGGTGCCCGATGGGGTCGATATCGTTCAGAACCAGACCCTGATCCGTGAACGTTTTTCCAGCTATGATCCGGAAATCCGCAGTGTCATTCACATCCGGCGTGGCGGAGATATCAGCGGGCAACAATTGGGCATGTATATGCTGGACTACCTCAATTCGGTCGGCGTGAAGCGCGTCATCGGAGAGGTTCGCGATATTGCGCATCAGGACGGATATCAGGTCGAGCTGGCAACCCCTTCGGGGAACTCGACCCTGACAGCAGATCAGGTCGTCAATGCGGCCGGTCCATTTGCGGACAGGATTGCCAAGATGCTGGGCATCGATCTTCCGGTTAACAATGTCTTCCAGCAAAAGATCGCCTTTGAAGACCGAAAGGGCGTCATACCCCGTTCCATGCCGTTTTCCATCGATCTGGACGGCCAGAAGATCGACTGGACCGACACTGAACGCGACATGCTTCTGGAAGACCCGGATTTCGCCTGGTTGGCGGGCGACATGCCGGGCGCCATCCATTGCCGTCCCGACGGTGGTGACAATGGCAAATGGGTGAAGCTCGGCTGGGCCTATAATGAAACCCCGGCCACGGCCACCTGGGAGCAGCAGCTTGACGAGAACTTTCCCGATATCGTGTTGCGCGGCGCGGCGCGGCTGAACCCGGCGCTGAAGGCCTATTACGGTCAGTTGCCGCGCAACATGCATCATTACGGCGGCTGGTACACGATGACCGAGGAAAACTGGCCGCTGATCGGTCGCATGGGCCCCGAAGGAACCTTCATGAACTGTGCCCTGTCCGGATTTGGTACCATGGCAGCCTGCGCGGCGGGCGAGCTTTGTGCAGCTACCATTGCCGGGGCCGCCCTACCTGATTATGCGGCGGATTTTTCGATGGCCCGCTATGACGACAAAGATCTGATGACAGCCCTGCGTGCCGCCAACAAAGGGGTGCTGTGATGCAGGTGATCCTGCTTGCCGGTGCGGGTCGCATGGGCTCCGCCCTGTTGCGTGGCTGGATCGAGACCATGGGGGCCGGCTATCACTTTGTCGCCCTTGATCCCCATGCCGGCCCGTCCCTTGCCGATATCGGCGCAGAACCTGCGCCCGGCAGCCGTTTCAGCCATGCCTCTACAATTCGGGACCTGCCTTCCGGTTTGCGCCCGCAAGTGATCGTCCTGGCCACCAAACCGCAATCAATCGGCGATGTCATCGCAGATCTGAGAGACCGTATTGATGCCGAAACCGTCCTGGTTTCCATTGCAGCAGGCAGATCGATCCGGTCGATCAGCAAGGCCGCCGGGACGGGATCGCCGGTCATCCGTGTCATGCCCAATATCGGTGCATCGGTCGCCCGCGCCGTCTCGGCCGGTTTTGCATCGACAGGGACGACATCCCGGCAGAAGACACTTGTCGAAAGGCTCTTTACCTCGGTGGGCCAGATGACATGGCTTGAAAAGGAAGAGCATCTGCATCTGGTGACGGCGGTATCGGGCAGTGGTCCGGCCTATTATTTCGCCTTTTGCGAGGCCATGATCGCAGCGGCTGAAGCCGAAGGACTCTCATCCGAGACTGCCCGTGCGCTCGCCATCGGCACGGTGACTTCAGCGGGCCAATTGCTGGCCTGCCACCCCGACCCGGCGCATCTGAGGGCAACCGTCACCAGCCCGAACGGCACCACCGCTGCGGGATTGGCCAGCCTGCTGTCTCATGGAGTGCTGGAGAAGCTGTCACGAGATACGATCAGCGCCGCCGCCCGGCGCTCGCGAGAATTGTCCCAGGACCCTGAAAAAAGAGGAAACTGCGAATGAAGGTACTTGTACCGGTAAAGCGGGTCATTGATTACAACGTCAAGGCCCGTGTCAAGGCTGACGGATCGGGTGTTGATCTTGCGAATGTGAAGATGTCGATGAACCCGTTTGACGAGATTGCCGTGGAAGAGGCGATCCGTCTGAAGGAGAAGGGCGTCGCCACGGAGGTTGTCGCGGTCAGCATCGGCGTCAAGCAGGCGGCCGAGACCCTGCGCACGGCCCTTGCGATGGGGGCCGACCGTGCCATCCTGGTGATTGCGGCCGATGACGTGCATACCGATATCGAGCCTCTGGCGGTGGCCAAGATCCTCAAGGCGGTGATCGACGAAGAGGCACCGGGCCTGGTGATCGCCGGCAAGCAGGCGATCGACAACGACATGAACGCGACCGGCCAGATGCTGGCGGCGCTGCTGGGCTGGGGTCAGGCGACCTTTGCCAGCAAGCTGGAGATCGAGGGCGATGCCGCCAGGGTCACCCGCGAGGTCGATGGCGGCCTGCAGACCATCGAGGTCCGGCTTCCGGCCATCGTCACCGCCGACCTGCGCCTGAACGAGCCGCGCTATGCCAGCCTGCCCAACATCATGAAGGCCAAGAAGAAGCCGCTGGAGGAAAAGACCGCCGCGGATCTGGGCGTCGATGTGACCCCGCGCCTTGCCGTGGTCAACACGCGCGAGCCCGAGGGCCGCAAGGCCGGCATCAAGGTCGGCTCGGTCGATGAACTGGTATCGAAACTGAAAGAAGCGGGGGTTGTGTGATGGCTGTTCTGTTGCTGGGTGAAGTCACGAATGGCGAGCTGAACCGCGATGCCACCGCCAAGGCGGTCGGCGCGCTGAAATCCCTGGGCGATGTGACGGTGCTCTGCGCCGGGGCCTCGGCACAGGCCGCGGGCGAGGCGGCTGCCACGATCGAGGGCGTGGCAAAGGTCCTGGTGGCCGAGGATGCGCTCTATGGTCATCGCCTGGCCGAGCCCGCCGCCGCGCTGCTGGTCAGCCTTGCGGGTGATTACGACCATATCGCCGCACCGGCCACGACCGATGCCAAGAACATCATGCCCCGCGTCGCGGCGCTGCTGGACGTGATGGTGATCTCGGATGTCTCGGGCGTGGTGGATGGCGAGACCTTCGAGCGCCTGGTCTATGCCGGCAATGCCATCCAGACGGTGAAATCGGCGGATGCGAAGAAGGTTCTGACCGTGCGCACGGCCAGCTTTGACGCCGCCGGTGACGGCAGCGCGGCGCCGGTCGAAGCCGTGGCCGCGGCGGGCGATCCGGGCCTGTCCAACTGGGTTGCCGACGAGGTGGTCACCAGTGACCGCCCCGAGCTGACCTCGGCGGGTCGCGTGGTGTCGGGCGGTCGCGGCGTCGGCTCGAAAGAGGATTTCGCGATCATCGAGAAACTGGCCGACAAGCTGGGCGCGGCGGTCGGTGCCTCGCGCGCGGCGGTCGATTCCGGCTATGCGCCCAATGATTATCAGGTCGGCCAGACCGGCAAGGTCGTCGCCCCCGAGCTTTACGTCGCCGTGGGCATCTCGGGCGCGATCCAGCACCTGGCGGGCATGAAGGACAGCAAGGTCATCGTCGCCATCAACAAGGACGAAGAAGCCCCGATCTTCCAGGTCGCGGACTACGGACTCGTCGGTGACCTCTTCTCGACTGTCCCGGAACTGACCGACAAGCTGTAAACAGCCGATCAATCCGGCATTTCAACCGCCCCGATGTTTCGGGGCGGTTTTGCATTGCGACGACCCGCGCCCCGCCCACCCGACAACCGTCGGGAAAGCCGCAACAACTGATCAGTCCGGATGACCTTTGGATCTGCCGATGTCTGCAAATTCTCTCTGGATACCCGACTCTTCTTGCCACAAACGGGCAAGGATCGGGGCCAATGCCAACAGGCGACGACACGCGCCGCAGTGATACGCACCCGTCCTTCCGGCCGGGCATTTTTCCTGCGGCGGCCAGCGGTCACCTGCGCTGCACAAACAGTCCGGGCATGCGACAAGCCCCGATCATGAACTCCAGACGTCGAAACTTCCCTTTCACATGAACCGGGGCCCCATGCATGGGCTGCTTCACGATCGATATCTGGCTGGTATTTTGGTCCTGCAGTCCGCCTGCAGGACCAATTGGAGATCAATCCCACAGGGGAGCGAGCGTTTCAGGGTTGACCATCCTTCCATCAGGGGCGCCGAGGGCATCGATTCTGGAGACCTCGCCTGCGCTCAGCACGATTTCGGCGGCACGGAGGTTGCCGGCCAGCCGGTTCTTGTTGCTCGTCCGGGGAAGCGCGATGCTCATCGGGCGCGTCAGGATCCAGGCCAGGGCAATCTGGGCCGGGCTTGCATCATGCGCGGCGGCAATCTCGCGCAGGGTGCTGTTTTCCATGACCTTGCCTTGTGCCAGTGGCGAGTAGGCTTCGACCGGTATGCCCTTGCTGGCGAGGTGGGCGATCATCCGTGTCTGGTCGATCAGCGGATGCAGTTCGATCTGGTTGGCGGCCAGTGGCGTGTTCAAGGCAGTCTGCGCCTGATCGACCATGTCGATGGTGAAATTCGACACGCCCCCATGGCGGACCTTGCCCGCAGCGATCAGATCGTTCAGCGCGCCGATGGTGTCGGAAATCGGGACTTCTTTTGAGGGCCAGTGCAGGAGCAGCAGGTCCACATAGTCTGTTCCCAGTCGTTTCAGAGATGCATCGGCGGCAGCGATGAAAGCCTTCGGCGCAAAGTGCTCGGGCAGGATCTTGGTGGTGAGGAACACTTCATCGCGGCGGATATCGGCGCGGCGCAAACCTTCGCCGACCTGCGTTTCGTTGTCATAGGCTTGAGCGGTGTCGATATGGCGGAACCCTTCGGAAAGGGCCGCGGCGACCATGTCGGCCACGGTATCTTGCGCAAGTTGAAAGGTGCCGAAACCCATGGACGGTATCTTGGCGGGGCCGACAAGAGTGATACACATTGTGCTGTCTCCATTGTATTTTCTTGCGCGAACTCTGGCATGACCTGTTCGGACATCTCGGTCAGAACGTCTTCGATTTCGCGTTGCGATTGGCGCAGGTTGAAGGCGATGTGGGCGACCCCTGCAGCGTGCAGGGAACGCACGTGAGTAGTGAGAGCATTGCGGCCGATGCAGCCCCCGAACTGGATCGGCCGGAAGGGCGCGTCGGGATCAGGATCAAGGTCCAGATGCATGGCGGTCAGAACCGGCGCGGGGGGAAGGCCCGCATCGTTGCGGGCCTGACGCCACATCGACAGGCGGCGTTCGGCCTGATCAGGAGGACCGGGATAGGTGAACCAGCCGTCCAATGTGCGGGCGATCCATTGCAGGCTTTGCTGGCCCATTCCGGCCATGACCATCGGGATGCCCTCCGGCACATAGGGGCGCACGGTAACGGGGCCTTGCGGCCCTTGCAGTGCATTGCCTGCCCAGAGGTTGCGCATCTGGGCAACGCGATCGCGCAGGGTGGCTCCGCGGGCCTCATAGTCGAGCCCCATGAGCGGGTATTCCACCGGACGGTCGCCCGACGCGATACCAAGGATAAACCTCCCGCCAGACAGATGGTGCAGGCTGGCCGTCATCTTGGCCAGCAGGATCGGATCGCGCAGCGGCAGGACGATACCGGCAGTGCCAAGCGCAATGCGCCGCGTGCGGCCTGCAAGAAAGCCGAGATAGGGAAACGGGTCGAAAACCTGCCCTGCATCCCCGAAGCCCGGATCGTGAACCGGCACGTCCCGCAGCCAGACGGCATCAAAGCCAAGGCTCTCGGCCAGTTCCACGCCCTTGGCGGGGGCCGAGATGTCAGGCACGCCGAAGGGGCGGCCTTCGATGCGGGCGCGGCGTTGCCCGGCTTCAGTCCAGTCGCGATCCAGTGGCAATTCAATGCCAAAGCTCATGCGGTCTTTGCAGATCAATTTTAGCGCAGACATGATACGAACCTCCAGTTCAATGATTTGTCCCGCCGGACCAAAGATGCGGCGGGGCAAGCGAGGTCATTCAGCAGCGACTGCTTGGGGCACTGCCGCGTTCAGGCGACCTGAAAGGCGCACGAGGACGATCCCGACAACCACCACTCCGGCAGCGATGTAAGGGGCAGCGGCAAGGCCGATGCCTTCGACCACAAGTCCACCGACCCATGCGCCCCCGGCAATGCCAAGGTTGAAGGCACCGATGTTCAGACCCGAGGCCACATCGACCGCTCCGGGCGAGACTTCACGCGCGATTTGCACGACATAGGATTGCAGCGGCGGCACATTGGCGAAGGCAAAGCCACCCCAGAAGGCCGCAACCGCGATGGCCGCAATCGGACTGGTGAGAAACGCCCCGAGTGCAACAAGCGATACGGCCAGACCTGCAAAGATGATGGTTAGTGCAGGCACGGCACCGATACGATCGGAGAGCTTGCCACCCGCGATATTGCCCACGGCAACAGAAGCCCCATAGAGCAGCATCACAAAGCTGATGGCACCTGCGGAAAGGCCGGTGACTTCGCTCAGCATCGGCGCCAGGAAGGTAAAGGCGATGAAGTTGCCGCCATATCCGATAGCCGTGATCAGATAGACCAGCAGAAGCCGTGGCGAGGTCAGCACCTGCAACTGCGCTTTGATGCCTGCCGATGCGGCCTTGGTCAGATTGGCCGGCACCAGCACAGCAGAGGCGATGAAACCGATCACGCCAAGCGCGACAACGCCGAGGAAGGTCGATTGCCAACCGAAGTTCTGGCCGATGAATGTCCCCAGGGGCACACCAGTCACCAGCGCGACCGTCAGGCCCAGGAACACCAGCGCAATGGCCGAGCTTTCCTTCTCGGGCTCCACAAGATCGGTGGCAATCGTCGAGGCGATGGCAAAGAACACCCCATGCGCCAGGCCGGTGATGAAGCGTGCGGCGACAAGGCTGCCGTAGTCCGGCGCAAAGGCCGCATAGCCATTGCCGAGGATGAACAGCCCCAGCAATAGCAGCAAGAGCGTCTTGCGCGGTATCCGGTCGGCCATGGCCGTCAGCACCGGCGCACCAATGGTCACGCCAAGGGCATAAAGGCTGACCAGCAGGCCGGCCGAAGGGATCGACACGCCCAGATCGGCGGCGATGGTGGGAAGCAGACCGACGATAACGAACTCGGTTGTTCCGACGGCGAAAGCGCTGATGGTCAGCGCCCATAAGGCAAGTGGCATCGGTTCTCTCCATGAATTTGATGTCGACGCCGTATATGCCAGCCGCTATCTTTTGCGAGAACAGACAGGTTTGGAATGGATCATTGCAGAAACTGCACGAATTGCCGCGTATCGCAGATCTCGCTGCCTTTGTCGGGATTGTCGATGATGGCGGTTTTGCCGAATCCGCCCGGCGCAGGGGGGTGTCGGCCTCGACGCTCAGCCGGTCCGTCACGCGGCTGGAAGAGCAGTTGAAAGTCACTTTGCTGCGGCGCACAACGCGCTCCATCGAGATCACGCCCGAAGGCGCTGCCGTGCTGGCCGCGGCGCGCGAGATCCTGGACCGCAGCGAAGCCCTGCAAGAGATCGCAACCAGTGGACAGGCCCCCGCGGGACCTTTGCGCGTGAATGCGCCTGTGCCCTATGTCCTGCATGTCCTTGCGCCGCGCCTTGCCGAGTTCCGCGCGAAATACCCCGACATCCAGTTGTCCATCGACATGACCGATACGCTGGTGGATCTGATCGGAAGCCATGCGGATGTTGCCATCCGGCTGGGCCAGCTACCCGACAGCGACATGTTGCACCGCCACTTGGGGCGTGCGGCCTGGAAACTGGTGGCCTCTCCGGACTATCTGGATCGCAAGGGCTGGCCCAAAACGCCGGCCGACCTTGCACAGCTGGAGCAGGTGCGCTTCGCGGCACCAGATCATATCAACACGCTGCGCTTTGCTGGTCTGCCCACCCCCGTGACGGTGCCCCCCGCCGTAACCGCGAGCAATGGAGAGGCCGTGCGCCAAATGGTGCTGGGCGGCCTGGGCATCGCGCGGTTTTCCGATTTCATGATCGCAGACGACATCGAGGCCGGGCGTTTGGTTGAGCTGTTTCCCGGCCAGCTCGACGTTTCCCCTTTGAATATCTCAGCGCTGTACCTTACCCGCGTCTCGGGCCTTCGGCGACTGGGGGTCTTTCTTGATTGGATAAGGACGATTAGTAGAGGTTGAGTTAGGCGAGTGCCCTTTCAGCATGGGCATTGCCACATTGACACGGTCCCGTTGGAAGCGTTGGAGATTTTGCGCAGTTGCTGCGCATGAGCATGATCACCAGCGATAAGCGCCACCGTTTTCCACCAGAGATCATCGCGCACGGGGTTTGGCTGTACGTCCGTTTCAGCCCCTCCTTGCGCGAAGTCGAGGAAATTCTCCTGAAGCGTGGCATTGATGTTTCCTGCGAAACGATCCGGCGTTGGGTGGCGAAATTCGCCCCGCAGATCGCCCGAAACCTGCGCCGGCGGCAGGTGCCTCCGGGGGATGTCTGACATCTCGACGAAGTTGTGGCGATGATCTCGGGGCGGAAATCCTGGCTCTGGTGCGCGGTTGACCAAGAGGGGTTCGTTCTGGAGGAAATCCTGTAATCCAAGCGCGACAAGCGTGCCGCAAAGCGTCTGTTGAAAGCGCTGATCAAGCGGTTCGGCCTGCCCGAACGGATCGTCACGGCCAAGCTGCGCTCCTTCGGTGCGGCCAGACGCGAGATCGCGCCCGGACTTGAACATCGCTCCCACAAAGGCCTGAACAATCGGGCCGAGAACAGCCATTTGCCGTTTCGAAAACGAGCGCGGTGCATGCAAGGCTTACGCTCTCCGGGCGGGTTGCAACGGTTTGTGACATGCCAGTCTGCCGCCAGAAACCGCTTCTCAATGCCTGCCCGCCGCCGCTTCGCGATCTGCGACCCGAATTTGTCCACCCATGCCCGGATCGCCTCATAGCTCACCACGATATGGGGCATGATCGGCGAAAAGTTTGCAACACCACCTCACAAAGCCCGTATAGGATAGGTCTGTCACGAGCAAGAGGACGTCCGCTCAGACCCCGATTTGCGCAACAAGGTCATCGAACAATGATGTTACGGTGCGTATTCACTCCATCAAGGTCAATTCTTCCGCAAAGCGCTTCCAGTTTGAGACATAGTTGCTGGCTGGTTTCTTGAGAGCCTCCATGGCCCCGGGAGACAAGGGACGAATCACCTTTGCCGGGCTGCCCATGACCAGAGATCCGTCGGGAATTTCCTTTCCTTCGGTGACCAGAGCCCCCGCGCCGATCAGGCAGTTTTTCCCGATCCTTGCACCGTTCAAGACAATCGAGCCCATGCCTATCAACGTGCCGTCACCGATCGTGCAGCCATGAACGATTGCGCGATGACCTACTGTAACGCGGGTGCCGATGATGACGGGGAAACCGGGGTCGGCATGAACCATTGCATGTTCTTGAATGTTCGAGCCATCGCCGATGATCAGCGGTTCCTTGTCGCCGCGCAACACGGCGCCGAACCAGATGCCGACATCACGGCCCAGGCTGACATCGCCGATCACATGGGCTGACGGCGCGATCCAATATGTATCGGGACCGGCGGTGCGGGGACTTGTCTGTCCAAGGGAATATAGCGGCATCAGATCGGCTTCCTTTCGGTTGTTCCGAGGTTTGGGTCAGATGAATGCGGGTCAAGGCGCATGAATGCCGACAGGTCGGGGCGAGCCAGGCTTCGATTGATCACCTTGTCCTGCCCGTCGACGCGGGGGTTTGATAGCATGACACAGGAATATTATATTCAACATATATATGTTTATATTTCATCAATCCTTGGCATCGCCGGATGCATCCGGGTTGACCGGACGGCGCCCTGTCGGCTTTCGCCGTGCCGGCACATGGCAGAACAGCGCAATCAGGCCCTTGCTGGCCCATGCAACTGTCCCGCCAGGCGATATTTTCGAACTGTTCCGGCGATCAGTTGACGATCGTGGCCGTTGTTGCGTTGCGCAATTCTTCCTCGGTGACGCCATCGGCCAGTTCGACGATCTTCAGGCCGCCCTCGACGACATCCAGGACGCCCAGATTGGTGATGATGCGATCGACGACGCCCTTGCCGGTCAGCGGCAGGGTGCATTCCTTCAGCAGCTTGGATTCGCCGGCCTTGTTGGTGTGGTCCATCACCACGATCACGCGCTTGACGCCCGCGACCAGATCCATCGCGCCGCCCATGCCCTTGACCAGCTTGCCCGGGATCATCCAGTTCGCCAGATCACCGTTTTCGGCCACTTCCATCGCGCCCAGGATCGCCGCCGCGATCTTGCCGCCGCGGATCATGCCAAAGCTGGTGGCGCTGTCGAAATAGGAGGTGCGCGGCAGCTCGGTGATGGTCTGCTTGCCGGCATTGATCAGGTCGGGATCCTCTTCGCCCTCATAGGGAAAGGGCCCCATGCCCAGCATGCCGTTTTCCGACTGCAGGGTGATGTCCTTGTCGCCGGTATAATTGGCCACCAGCGTCGGAATGCCGATGCCCAGGTTCACATACATGCCGTCTTCAAGTTCCTCGGCGGCGCGGGCCGCCATCTGGTCACGATCCCATGCCATATCAGGCCTCCTCACGCTTGCGGGTGGTGACTTTCTCGATCCGCTTCTCATGCTCGCCCTGAATGATGCGATGCACATAGATGCCGGGCAGATGGATGTGGTCGGGGTCAAGGCTGCCGGGCTTGACGATCTCTTCGACCTCGACCACGCAGACCTTGCCGGACATCGCGGCGGGCGGGTTGAAGTTGCGCGCGGTCTTGCGGAACACCAGGTTGCCGGTCTCATCGGCCTTCCAGGCCTTGACGATGGCCAGATCGGCGACGATCCCGCGTTCAAGGATATATTCCTCGCCGTCGAAGATCTTGACTTCCTTGCCCTCGGCGATCTGCGTGCCGACGCCGGTCTTGGTGTAGAAACCGGGGATGCCGCAGCCGCCGGCGCGCATGCGTTCGGCCAGAGTGCCCTGGGGGTTGAATTCCAGCTCCAGCTCGCCCGAAAGATACTGGCGCATGAATTCGGCGTTCTCACCCACATAGGACGAGATCATCTTCTTGATCTGCTTGGTGTCCAGCAGCTTGCCCAGTCCGAAACCGTCAACACCACAGTTGTTGCTGGCGATCGTCAGATCCTTCACGCCGCTGTCGACAATGGCATCGATCAGCAATTCCGGGATGCCACAAAGGCCGAACCCTCCGGCCGAGATGAACATCCCGTCCTTCAAGAGACCATCAAGGGCCGTATCAGGACTTGCGTAAATCTTGTTCATGCGATTTCTTTTCCTTCAGTTTCAGTCATTGGTCTTTTCGCGTTGATCGGCTCGACCGGGGCATATCGCGCTGTCCGATATCCTCCGTCGGGCGCATGGAGATGTTGCCGGTGGCCTAGAGGCCGGACGTGTCCATGACGACGTCTGCAAGATCCGATGCCTATCGGTATGGAATTGTATCGCCATCCTATCCTGCGCCCCGCCCCTGAGATCCATGCGGGCCGCCCGGGCCGAATCAGACATATGCTGCGCAGGGGTTGCCGTCGTGGCAAACAAGGACCTATATATATATAGGTTTTGATCTTTCCTGAACTGAGCGAGGTATGCGGTGGTGTCCCTGCAATCCATGCGACGGGCGAATGTGCCCCTGCACGTCGAGGTCGCGTCGCTGTTGCGACACAGGATCCTCAGCGGTGAATTGACGGCCGGAGAAAGGCTGCCGTCGCTGGTCGAGCTTGCCAAGACCTTTGGCGTGACCAGCCTGACGGTGCGGCAAGCCATGAACACGCTGGACGAAGAGGGGCTGATCGAACGCGCCTCGGGCCGTGGCACCTTCGTCAAGAAGGTCGAGATCAAGCCGCGACGGGTCTTTTCGGTCAAGTCGGATCTGTCACAGCTGATGGGTGGAGACAAACCCCTGGAGGTCGTGCTGAGCACAGATACCAGTTTCGATGACGATGTCATCGTCGATGGCACCCGCTTCAAGCGCCTGAAACGGCGGCATGAGGTTGGCGGAAAGCCCTTCTGCATGCTGGATGTGCATCTGAACAAGGACATTTACGAAATTGCTCCCGAGCGGTTCGACAAGGAATTGATTGTCCTTGCACTGAAAGATCTTGGCATTGCCCTTGGCTCGGCCACCCAGACGGTCGCACTGTCGTCTGCCGATCTGGAAATGGCCGAGGGCCTGGACGTCGATGTGAACTCTCCGGTGTTCAAGGTCGTCCGAAAGGTGAATGATCAAGAAGGTCGGCTGATCTATTTCGCCGATCTGATCTACCCCGGTGATGCATTGGAGTTCCGGATCGACTTCACCGGACAATGACCGGCGGCGTCATGACACAGTCATGCCGCCATCAATCACAATCGTCTGGCCGGTGATCATCGGAGCGCCTGTCAGCAAATAGACGATGGTCTGGGCGACATCTTCGGCCTGAACGTGCCGCTTGATCAGCATCTTGTTCAGCGCCGCCTGCTTGCGCTCTTCGGGCCAGTTCTGGGTCCAGGGGGTCGCGACCTGCCCCGGCGCGACGGCATTCACGCGCACATCCGGTGCCAGTCCCCGCGCCAGCGACCGCGTCACGCTCACCACGCCCGACTTGCTGGCGGCATAGGGGGTGCTGCTGCCCTGCAGGCCCATCCCGGCGGTCGAGGCGGTGTTGACGATGGCACCGCCCGCCGCACGCAACGCAGGGGCCGCCGCCTTGGCACAGCGAAAGACCCCGATCAGATTTGTGTTCAGCAGTGCCATCCACAAGCCTTCGCTGATCTGGTCCAGATCGGACGGTGGAATCGGGTCACGGGTGCCCGAGATCCCGGCATTGTTCACCAGATAGTCCAGCCGCCCCAGTTCCTTTACCGCGGCATGCACCATGTCTTCGGCACCGCCCGGCTCCGAAACATTGCCCGGTGCCGAGATCACGTCCAGACCTTGATCGCGCAGGCGCTGAACCTGTTCAGGTCCCTGAGGGTCTTCCTCAAGGTGGTTCATCGCCACCCGGATTCCCATTCGCGCCAGCCTGGTGACCGTGGCCAGGCCGATGCCGGACGCCCCCCCGGTGACCAGGGCGGTCCGTCCGGTTTCTACTAGATTGGTCATCGTCTTCTCCCATTTTCGGAATGCAGTGGAACCAGCCGGGCCAGAGGGCGGTGCGCGGCAAAAACATGCGGTTCGCCCGTCTGCCCGTTTGACAAACATTAAAACATATAGTAGTTTATAACAACAACAATTTGAAGGCTGTGCAGATCTTCAGGATCTGCGCCACCCCAACCAAGGACGCCGGCGCATGCGCGGCGAAGAAAAGGACGAACGTCTTGGCCAAGAAAACCATTATGACCTGCGCCGTGACCGGAAATGGCACCATGCCGTCCCAGAACGAGAACCTGCCGGTCACTCCGGTCGGCATCGCGCAAGCCGCCATCGACGCGGGCAAGGCCGGGGCCGCGATCGCGCACATCCATGTGCGCGACCCGGAAACCGCGAAAGGCTCGATGGATCTGAACCTTTACCGCGAAGTTGTGGGCCGCATCCGCGACGCGGGATCTGACATCGTGATCAACCTGACCACCGGCGAGGGCCAGCGCTTTGTTCCCAGCGAAGAAGACCCCAGCATTGCCGGGCCGGGCACCACGCTGTGTCACCCCAGCCTGCGATCCGCACATGTAAAGGCGCTGCGACCCGAAATCTGCACGCTGGATTTCAACACCATGGTCAACAAGACCTGGACCGTCATCAACACACCCCCGACGCTGAAGGTGATGGCCGATATCGCAAATGAAGCCGGCACCAAGCCCGAGATCGAAATCTTCGATTCAGGCGACCTGAACATGGCCAAGGATTTCATCGCCAAGGGCATCCTGAAATCACCCGCCATGTTTCAGTTCGTCATGGGCATCAATTTCGGCGCGGCGGCGAATTATCAGACCCTTGCCTATCTGATCTCGCAACTGCCCGAGAACAGCGAATGGGCTGCCTTCGGCATCGGCAAGAACGCCTTTCGCATGATGGCGCTGTCCTATCTGATGGGCGGGCATGTCCGCGTCGGCATGGAGGACACGGTCTATATCGACAAGGGCGAGCTGTGCAAAAGCAATGCGCAACTGGTCGAAAAGGGAATCGGCATCGTCGAATCCCTTGGCGGCACGATGGCGACTCCCGCCGAGGCGCGCGAGATCCTTGGGCTGAAACAGCTTTGAGATTGGCGGGCCCCGCCTGACATGGGGCCCATCATTTTCCAATCAGCTTCGGGGAGAGCATATGGAAGCGGATTTCATCATCGTCGGCGCGGGATCTTCGGGCTGCGTTCTGGCCAATCGTCTGAGTCAGAACCCCAACAACAAGGTCCTGTTGGTAGAGGCGGGCGGGCGCGACAGCTATCCCTGGATTCACGTGCCTGCAGGATATTTCAAGACCATGAACAACCCCGGCTATGACTGGTGCTACAAGACCGAGCCCGTGCCGGGCCTGAAGCGCAAGGTCATCAACTGGCCGCGCGGCAAGGTGCTGGGCGGATCCTCGGCGCTGAACGGTCTGCTGTATGTGCGCGGGCAGGCACAGGATTACGACCGCTGGCGGCAGATGGGCAATATCGGCTGGGGCTGGGACGATGTTCTGCCCTATTTCAAGCGCGCCGAGGGCAACGAACGTGGCGGTGATGCGCTGCATGGTGGCGATGGGCCACTGGCGGTGTCCGACCCGCGCTATACCCATCCGATCTGTGACGCCTGGATCGCAGCGGCGCAACAGGCGGGCTATCGGGCGAATGACGACATCAACGGCATCACGCAGGAAGGTGTCGGCTATTACCAGCTGACCGTCCGCAACGGGCGTCGTTGCAGTGCCGCCGTCGCCTATCTGCAACCGATCCGGCGCCGCCCCAATCTGAACATTCTGACCCGCGCCCAGGTGCACAAGATCGTGCTCGAGGGCAAGCGCGCCGTCGGTGTTGAAATCACTGATCGGGCGGGGCAGGTCCAAACGCTGACGGCACGCCGCGAGGTGATCCTGTCATCGGGTGCTGTCGGCTCGCCCCAGATCCTGATGCTGTCGGGAATCGGCGATGACGCGGAACTGCGCAAGGCTGGCGTCCGGCCCCACCATCACCTGCCGGGCGTCGGCAAGAACCTGCAGGACCATCTGCAGGCCCGCACGACCTTCAAGACCCGCAACAAGACCGTCAATGACGAGGTGCGCAGCCTTGTCGCCAAGATGAAGACGGCGGCGCGATACGGGTTGAAGCGGAACGGCCCGATGACAATGGGCGCCAGCATGGTCGCAGGCTTCCTGCGCAGTTCGCCCGATGAAGAGACGCCCGATATCCAGTTCCACATCAACCCATGGTCGGCCGACAGCCCCGCCGAGGGCGTGCATCCCTTTTCGGCATTCACTGCCACGGTCTGCGTGCTGCGCCCGAGCAGCAAGGGCGAGATCACGTTGGCCGGCCCCGATCCGCTGGCCGCGCCAAAGATTCAGCCAAACTATCTGGCGACCGAGGATGACTGCCGCCGCACTGTCGAGGGGGTGCGCATCTCCCGCAGGATCGCCCGGCAGGCAGCGCTGGCATCGGAGATCATCGAGGAATTCCGTCCGCCGCAGGATTTGGACCTGGACGATTACGACGCGGCACTGGACTGGGTGCGCGGGAATTCGACCACCGTTTATCACCCTGCAGGCACCTGCAAGATGGGCAAGGACCAGACCTCCGTCGTCGATGAACGCCTGCGGGTGCATGGCATCCAGGGGCTTCGCGTCGTCGATTGCTCGATCATGCCGGAGATCGTGTCGGGGAACACCAACGCTCCGGCGGTGATGGTCGCCGAGAAGGCCAGCGACATGATCCTCGATGATGCCCGCCAGACGGGCGGCAGAAAGTGTATAGGATGACCGATTTAACCAATACTGAACTGCAAGTTGAGCTGACGGCGGTCGAGGTGCGCCTTGTCCGCACTCCGGTATCGACCCCGGTGCGGACCTCGTTCGGGATCATGCATGACCGCCCCACCCTGCTGGTCCGCGTGACCGATGCCTCGGGCGTTCAAGGCTATGGCGAGGTCTGGTGCAATTTTCCCGTCTGCGGGGCGGAGCACCGCGCCAAGCTGGTCGAAACCGAAGTCGGGCCGCGCATCATTGGGCAGGAATTCCCGGAACCTCAGACTTGCTATGCCGCAATGAATGCCAAGCTGCATATCCTGCGCCTGCAAACCGGAGAGCCGGGCCCGATCGCCCAAGCCATCGCGGGTGTCGATATCGCGATCTGGGACATGGTCGCCAAACGGGCAGGCCTTCCACTCTACAAGCTGCTTGGCGCAGAGACTGACCGGATTCCCGCCTATGCCAGCGGCATCAATCCGGTCGGGGTGCTGGATACCGTCACCCGCGCCCGCAAGGCGGGACATCGCAATTTCAAGCTGAAGGTCGGCTTTGGCGATCAGACCGACCGAACCAATGTCTCCGCGCTTGCCGCCGATCTGCGCCCCGGTGAGGGGTTCATGCTGGACGCCAATCAGGGTTGGTCACCCGATCAGGCTGCGGAGGCGCTGCGCTGGATCGAGGGCTACAAACCGCGCTGGATCGAAGAGCCCATGCCCGTCGATACCGACATCACCGTCTGGGACGCGCTGAAGGCGGGCACAGCGGTCCCGATTGCGGGCGGCGAGAATTTTCTGACCCGCGCGGAATATGATCGGGTCACCGACGGAAAATGGCTGGATTTCGTCCAGCCTGACATCGCCAAATGGGGCGGCTTTTCCGAATGCCTGCCGGTCGCACGCAGCCTTGTGCGGGCGGGGCTGACCTATTGCCCGCATTCTCTGGGTGGAGGTATTGCGCTGGCGGCCTCGGCGCATCTGCTGGCCGCAGCGGGCGGAGCTGGCCTGCTGGAATGCGATGCGAATGAGAACGATTTTCGCGACGAAGTCTTTGCACCGGACCTGCAGGAGGGTTGGGTCACCCTGCCCGATCTGCCCGGACTTGGCGTCAACGAGACGGCTCTGGAACGGCAATTCGCCTGAACTGATCCAGACCACGCATGGAGAGGGGGGCCGATTGTTCGGCCCCCTTGCCTGTTGGTCAGATCCGTGTTGCAGGTTTGCAAGGGCCTTTCCGTCGGCAACCCGCCGACGGCAGGACCATCAGGCCTTGATTGCTCCGTCGACGACAAATTCATGTCCGCTGCAATAGCTGGAATCCTCTGACGCCAGGAACAGGACCATCCGCGCGACCTCGATCACATCGGCGGTGCGGCCCATCGGCACCTTGGCCACCAGTTCTTCGCGCGGCACGCCATGACCGTCCAGCATCGGCGTGTCGATAAAGCCGGGGTGCACCGAATTGACGCGGATATTGCTGGGGCCCAGTTCGACCGCGGCCGATCTGGTCATGCCGCGCACCGCCCATTTCGTTGCACAATAGGCATGCGCCTTGGCCGAGGTCAGCCCCGCGATCGACGAGATATTGACGATGCTGCCTGCTTGCCTCTCTTTCATGGCAGGGGCCACGGCACGCATGCCAAGGAAAACGCCTGTCTGGTTGATCGCGACGGACTGGTTCCAGACTGACAGATCTGTTTCCTCCAGCGTAAGCACGCGAAATATCCCGGCATTGTTCACCAGGACGTCGATCCGGCCATGGAGCTGCAAGGTGGTCTCGACGACGCGCGCCCAGTCCTGCTCTAGGCTGACATCATGGGGCAGAAAGGTGCAATCCCTGCCCAGCCGCGCGGCGGTCGCCTGCCCGGCCTCGGCGTTGATATCGGTGATGACGACCTTCGCGCCCGCCTTGATGAAAAGCTCTGCCTCGACGGCCCCCTGTCCGTTTGCGCCGCCGGTGATGATGGCGACCTTGTTGTCCAACCTGTTCATGAAGCTTCCCTTTTGCTGGCAAGGTTGACGCCCGGATGGTCGGTCTGTGTCTGGACCATCACCGGACGTTGAATTGACGGATTCGCAGTTCTGACCTAGTCCGGCAGACCGGAGATCAGGCAGAAGGCGGACCCGATGGCGCGAAAATATGACTGGCGAACCGGCAGCAATGTCGAGGCAACCCTCAGCGTGATCGGCGGCCGCTGGAAGCCTGTGATCCTGTGCAACCTGCTGGTGAGCCGCCTGCGCTTTGGCGAACTGTGCCGCAACATGCCAAATGCCACCCAGCGCATGATCACCCTGCAACTGCGCGAATTGGAGGCCGATGGCGTGATCCGACGCCATGTCTATGCCGAGGTGCCGCCCCGCGTGGAATACGAGCTGACAGAATTCGGTCGGTCACTGGAGCCGGTCCTTTCGGTGATGCGCGAATGGGGCATGGCCTTCAAGAAACGCAAGCTGAGCGAGGCCGTAGACAACGCTCCGGCCTCGTGATGCGCCGCCTGCCCGGATGACCGGACCGGCGGGCCAAAGTCTCACTCGCCGGTAAAGCTGCTGCGTTCGGCGGCGATTTCCGCCTCGGCACGGTCCACAGCGGCCCGTACCAGATCATAATATTCGCTGCCATATTTATCGACGAACCAGTCGATCACCGGCTGCTGGCCGGGCAGGAAGCTGGCCTTTTCTTCTTCGGTGGGGATATGCACCTCGCCGCCGGATTCGACGAATTTCTCGTATTTCTCGAGATAGAGCGCACCGGGAAGACCGTTGCAGGTCTTGCTCAACTCATGGAAACCATCGGCGACGACCACCTGCAGATCCTCGGGCAGTGACTTCAGCCAGGGGTCCGACATCCACCAGAAGATCAGGTTATGTGTGTGGTGATCTGCGACGGCGTGTTTGACGTAATCGTTCAGCGACGTATCCACCACATCCGACAGCGCGTTCTTCGTGCCGTTGACGACGCCGGTCGCCAGCGATGTATACAGTTCCGGCCATGGCACCGGCGTGGGGTTCATGCCAAGCGCGCTGGCAAATTCCATCGCCACCGGGGATTCCACGGTCCGCATCTTGACCCCTTCCAGATCGGCGGCGGTCTTGACCGGCACATTGGCGAAGAAATCACGCCAGCCGACACCGCCGGTCATGCCCATCAGACGGACCGTGCCCGTTGCTTCCAGGACATCGGCACGCAGGCGCTCGGTCAGTTCGCGGTCGGCCATGACCTTGTCCATCACCTGATCGTCGGCGAACAGATAGGGGATATCGAAAGCCTGGATCGGGCCAAAGAAGTTGGCGATTCCGCCGCCCGAGGTCAGCGTCATTTCCAGCGTGCCCAGCTGCACCGCCTCGACATTCTCGCGAAAGGTGCCCAGCTGTCCGGCGGGGTAGTGCTGCACTTCAATCCGGCCGTTGGAATAGCGCTCGACATAGGATTTCATGACTTCGGCGCAGGTCGACAGCGGTTGCGTGGTTGCCGAGACATGGGCGATCTTCATCGTGAATTCGGCAGCCTGAGCCGAGGACGTGATGGCAAGCACGCTGCAAAGTCCGACGGCCAGCGGGCCTGGTCTGATGGTGACGGTCATGGTGGATCCTCCCATATTGATCCGTATGTTGTGGCTCACAAGAAGCCGAAAAGACGTGGAATGGTCAGCGTCAACGCGGGGATCATCGAGATCAGTACGATCACGAAGAAATGCACCGCCAGATAGGGCCACAGCTCCTTCGAGATGACCTCGATCCCCGTCCGCGTCAGCCCCGAGGCGACGAACAGGATCATTCCCATAGGAGGGGTCACCAGGCCCACGGTCACATTGACGCACATGATGATCGCAAAGTGGACCGGATCGACCCCGACCTGCGCCAGTGCGGGTGCAAATATCGGTCCAAGGATCAGGATCGCCGGAACGGCATCCAGAAACATCCCGATGACCAGCAGCAGCACATTGATCAGCAACAGCAGCAGGAACGGGTTTTCGGTGATGGTGAACAGGAAGCGGCCCAGAGCCTGGGGCACGCCGGATACGGTCGCCGCCCAGCCAAAGATGGTCGCGGAACCGACGATCAGAAGGATCGACGAAGACACCAGACCGGTACGATAGAGAATGCCCACCAGATCGCGGGGTTTCACCGTGCGGGTAATCAGCATCGACAGGATCAGCGCGTAAAGCACGGCAGCACCGGCGGCCTCGGTCGGGGTGACGATGCCCGATATGATCCCACCCATGATGATAACCGGCGTCATCAACGGAAGCGCGGCGGGTTTGAACGCGGCCCAGATCTCGCCCGTCGTCGCGCGGCGATGGGCCTTGGGATAATTGCGCTTCTTGCCGATGATCGCGGTCACGACCATCAGTCCGACGCCAATCAGAACGCCCGGCACGATCCCGGCAAGAAACAGCGCCGCGACGGACACATTCATCACATATGCATAGATCACCATGATGATCGAGGGCGGGATGATCGGCCCGATGACCGAACTGGCCGCCGTCACCGCCGCCGAGAAAGCGCGGGAATAGCCGTCCTTCTCCATCGCCGGGATGAAGATCGACCCCAGTGCCGAGGTATCGGCCACGGCCGAACCCGACAGACCCGCGAACATGATCGATGCGACGATATTGGCCTGCGCCAGACCGGCCCGCACATGCCCGATCAGGACATTGGCGAATTTGACGAGGCTTTGGGTGATGCCCGATACGTTCATCACCTCGCCCGCCAGGATGAACAGTGGAATCGCAAGGATCGGAAACTGCGCGATCCCGCCGAACATCCGCTGCGGCAGCATTTTCATGAACGCGGCCTGATCGGCCAGCAGAAAGCCCGCCAGAGGGCCCGCCGCCAGGGCGAAGACGATCGGGATCCCCGAAACCATCAGAACAAGAAAGACCCAGAAAAACGTCAATGGCATCTCATATCTCCTCCCGAATATCCCGATGCGGGTTTTTCGGATTTCTTTGCGCTGCAGCCATCGCCGTCAGGACAGTGAGTTGTCGATCATGCTGCCCGGTTCCAGATCGACCTCGTCGGGACGAAATATTCCCAGCAATGCGCTTAGTGAAAATTCCAGCGAAATCAGCGCCATGACCGCGCCCCCAAAGGGGATGGCGAAGTAGATCCAGAAGAACGAAAGTTCGAAGGATGACGGCTGCTGTTTGCGCGCGACCCATGCGATGCTGGAGCCCTGCCAGACAAAGACACACATCAACCCAAAGACCACCAGGTAGATGATCAGGTAGTTCAAGTTGCGAATGCGCGGTGGCAGAAGGTTGGGAATGATGTCCAGCGCAATCTGCCCACGGTTTTTCAGAACGATCGGCGCGGCGACAAAGACCAGCCAGAACATCATGTATTTGCCTGCCTCTTCATACCAGGGCAGCGAACTGTTCATGACATAGCGCCAGAAGACGCCCGCAAAGACATTCAGCGTGATCGCTGCCATCAGCAGGATCGTCAGCCAGCGCAGGCCGGCGCAGATATTGACATTGGTCCAGTTTAGGATCGCAATTAGTTTTCTCATCGCCTGCCCCCTCCCGACAGTCGCGCGGCCTCGACCCTGACCGAAGACCGGCAGGGTATCCTCAACTGACCGCGTGAAGATTGATCAAAGCGGGCGACGCGCAAGCGAGAAGCTCTGCCCCGTCGGGCCGCCAATGGGTCGTGTAGCCATGTAGAGTGCCAGATCACCCACTTCGTCGGGGTGTTTTAGCCGCTCCCATTCCGGGAATCCTGGCGGCAGGCCTTCCGAGAACCGCTCCAGCACCTCTTCGGGGGCGGTGCGCCGTTCACCGGGCTTGTCCTTGTTCAGCATGCTGGTCGCGACCGGGCCGGGAATCAGGTTGTTCACGTCGATCTTGCGCGGCCAGAGTTCATTGGCCAGCGCATCGGTCAGCATGTTCATTGCGGCCTTTGAGACGTGGTAAGAGCTGTTGCTATTGCCCGCGCGCATCCCCATGCCCGAAGAGACATTGATGATCTTGGCACCTTCCGACAACCCCTCCAACAGGAAGCGTGTCACCATGTAGGGGCCGCGGACATTGATCTCCAGCGTTTTCCACCAATTGGTCGGGTCCGAGCTTTCGATGCGCCCGGTCTCCATTTCTGCCCCGGCATTGTTCACCAGGATGTCGACCTTGCCGAAATCCTGCAGAACGGCAGCACAGAATTTCTGCGTGGCGTCCTGATCCGACAGATCGACCGCCGCGATGGTGCAGCGCACGCCAAGCGCCTCGGTCTCGGCCTTCACCGCCTCCAGCTCGGCCAGGGTGCGCGAACAGATTGCCAGATCGCCCCCCGCCTTGGCAAAGGCCAGCGCAATCGAGCGGCCAACTCCACGACCCGCGCCGGTGACGACCGCTGTTTTTCCGGCAAGTTGCTTTGCTTCTGACATTCCGTTCCTCCGTAGCGATCACGGGCAGCCTGACTTGGCTGGGCGATGACCCAACCATGCGGGGCGGCACGCGATTGCGTTCCTTTGCGCGAGACATTCCGGCTTCACCTTCGTAAACTCAAGTACCCACAATTTTGTAAGTATTGGCAAAATCGGCCAAAGGTCTCGCTGCTCACCTATTACATTAAAACATATAGACGTTTATATCAATAATAATTTGATAGTATGATGAAGACAAACGTCATGCCAGCGCGCAGCAGCAGGCCCGCCGCACGGGGCGGCGGGCGCAAGAATCAAAGAATCGGTTTCAGCGCAATGGATTTCGGAACGACATAATGGTCCAGGCTTTCCGGCCCACCCTCGACGCCATAACCACTTTCCTTGACGCCCCCGAAAGGCGTTTCGGGTATCGCCACGCCGACCGTGTTGATTCCGACCATGCCTGCCTGCAGCGCGTCGGAAATACGGGTGGCGCGGTCCAGGGAATTCGTCACCGCATAGGACGCCAGCCCCTGCTCCAGCGCATTGGCGCGGGACGCCACTTCGTCGATTGAACCGAACCGTGTCATCGGCGCCATGGGGCCAAAGGGCTCTTCGGTCATTACCAGACAATCGTCGGGGGCATCCTTGATCACGGTCGGGGCATAGAAATACCCCTTGTTGCCGACACGCTGACCACCTGTGGTGATGGTTGCGCCCCGCGCCCGGGCGTCATCGACAAAGCTGTCCATGGCGGCCAGTCTGCGAGAATTGGCCAAAGGCCCCATCATCGTATCGCTCGCCATGCCACTGCCCAGCTTGATGGCCGCTGTGCGTTCAGTGAAGGCATCGACGAAATCCGAATAGATCGCATCCTGCACGAAAAACCGGGTGGGCGATATACAGATCTGCCCGGCATTGCGGAACTTGCCCGGCACCAGCAGATCGACCGCCTTGCCGATATCCACGTCGTCAAAGACCACCACCGGCGCGTGACCGCCCAGCTCCATCGTCAGCCGCTGCATCCGTTCGGCCGCCAGAACGGCCAGTTGCTTGCCCACGGGGACAGAGCCGGTCAGCGAGACCTTGCGCAGGATGTTCGACGCCATCAGATGCGAGGTCACCTGTGCAGAGGGGCCGAACACCACATTGACCACACCGGCGGGCAGACCAGCATCGATCAGGGCCTGAACAAGAAGGATGGCCGAGGCAGGCGTTTCGTTCGACGCCTTCAGAATGACCGAACATCCCGCCCCCAGAGCCGCGCCGATCTTCTTTGCGACAGTGTTGATCGGGAAGTTCCATGGCGTGATCGCAAGACAGACGCCGACCGGCTCCTTCACGACGTGATGGCGAACGCCGGCGGCGCGGCCTTCGACGATGCGGCCATGCAGGCGCTTGCCCTCTTCGGCACTGAATTCGAGAATGTCGACGACGGTGCCGACCTCCATCCGCGCCTCGGCCAGCGGCTTGCCGTTTTCCAGAGTGACGGCCGTGGCGATACCCTCGGCGCGTTCGCGGATCAGCCCCGCGGCCCCAGTCATGATCGCCGCCCGCGCATAGGGGGACATGGCACGCCATGTTTCAAATCCTCGCTGCGCGGAAGCCAGCGCCGCATCCAGATCGTCGGGCGCGGCGGCGGGCAGATACGCCAGCACCTCTTCGGTGGCGGGATTGATGACCTCTTGGGTCGCGCCAGTGGCACCGTCACGCCATGCGCCATCGATCAACATCTTCAGAACGGGATAATCGTTCATGGGGTCTTGTCCTTTCATCTTTTCTGGAATGACGGTGCCAATCGGCCACCTTATTCGCGAAATCTCATTCCGCGGGTGCCAAGCGCATCGACGACCGGGGGCTTGCTGTCTGAATTGATCCCCGGAGGTGCCGGTTTGCCCGCACATTCAACGAAGGCGCGGATCCGGCAGGTCGCACAGATATTCGGGTCGACCCGGTCCATGACGGCAGCGATTGCCTCGGCTTTGTTGGGATGGATGTTTGCCTTGTCCACGACGGCGAACAGCTTCATGCGACGCAGCGCCACCAGGGTTTCCTTGTAGGCGATGACGATATGCAGATCGCCCCGCGCCTTGCGTGCACGCAGGTATTCCGAAACCAGCAGGTCGACCCCGGCAAGGTCGATCTTGCCCATGCCCTTCAGTGCAAGGATCCTGAAATTCCGACCGGGATACATGGCCTCGGACCGCCGGAACGCGGCTTCGACGTGCTCGATAGATCCGAAAAACAGTGCGCCTTCCAACCTCAGGACGCTGATTTGAGGGCACTGGTCCAGATCGTGATATTCGACGCCACGCAGCAACCTGCGGCCGCGATAGACAATCGGTGATATTGCCGCGACATGCGGCCGCGCGCTGCGATGAAGAAAGACCGCCAGTGAGGTGACGACGCCGACGAAGATCGCGTTTTCCAGCTGAGTCGCCACGCCCGACAGGAAAGTCAGCGTGAAGATCAGCGTTTCACTACGGCTGCTGGTCAGGATGTGGCGGATCTCGGCAAAGCTGAACAGGCGCCAGGCGACATAGATGATGATCCCCGCCATGGCAGGCTTCGGGATATGATCGACATAGGGCGCCAGCAAGAACAGCAGCACGAACAAGAGGGGCGCCGCAAGGATCGCGGCCATCGGCGTCTGGGCCCCGCTTTCCACATTCAACGCCGATCGTGTGAATGAGCCGGATCCGGCATGCCCCTGCACGAAGCCGGCCAGAAAATTGGACAGCCCCTGTCCGATGATTTCCTGGTTGGAGTCGTAGCGCTCCTGTCGGCGCATCGCGAAGGACCGGCCGATGCCGATGGCTTCCAGCAGGCCCACGAAGGCCACCGAAACCGCGCCCGGCAGCACTTGCAGGATCTGGGAGATCGTGACGTCGGGCACTGCAAAGGCCGGAACGATCGCGGGGAGTTTCTGAAACATCTCGACACCGTAATCGGCCGCACCGGTCAACTCGCCCAGGATCGAGCCGACGATCAGCGCGATCAGATAGGATGGCAAACGCGGGCTGATCCATCGCATCAGGATCAAGGTGAGCAACGTGGTCAGGGCGATCACCAGCGCAAGCGGGTTTGCCTGGCTCGACTGCGCGATCACCCGATCAAGGCGTTCGATCACGCCGCCCCCACCCTCGACAGCCAACCCGAAGGCATCGCCCAGTTGGGATGCCCCGATCAGCAGGGCAGCTGCAGCGGTGAATCCCACCATGACCGAATGCGAGATGAAGGCAATCAACCCTCCCAGACGGCACACCCCCGCCAACAGCTGCGCCAGCCCGGCCACGATGGTCATGGTCAGGGCAAGCTGAATGTAGAGCGGCGTGCCCGGCGGGGCCAGTTGCGACAGCGACGCGAACAGCACCGCCGAAATGGCGGTTGCCGGACCCGAGACCATCACCATCGAAGCCCCCCACATGGCAGCAATGATGGGAGTCAGCATTGCAGTATACAGCCCGTATTCGGGTGGCAGACCCGCGATGACCGCAAAGGCCACACCTTGCGGCAGTGCGATCGCGGCCCCCGTCAGCGCGGCAAGCATATCGGCACGCAGGCTGATCGGGTTGACGGCGGCAAACCACTCGCGCGGCAGGGCTACATATTTCAGAACGCCTTTTTCGGTCATCGCCCTGCGAACCTGCTGTCTGTCGACCCCGCGCAGCACGGGGCCAGCGCAGGGGCGCTGCCTGAACTGTATTGCAACTCCTCACCCCTCCTCCGAGGCTATCCGCGACGGATGAATGTGCCGGAAGGTGCATTGGCATTCGCGGCAACGTGTCAATTCACCTGCCCGGAATGCCGAGAGCCCGCCGAGCTCATGCTCATCACAAGGCGATGGGAAAACCACCGCGAATCCATAGAACATATCAACATATATATGTTTAAATGTATGCATGCAAGGAATATAGAGATGTCGAGCAATTCGACATTGGAACGGCGTCGTTGCCCCCTATGTCGGGGAAGTTGTCCGCAGCTCCACTTTTCCTCTATTCCTCAGGTGGGCGGGATAGGACAATGATTTGGGACACTCGACCTTGTTGCACATATCAGTGATGAGGATTCATTGCGCGAATCCAGTTCGTTAGGTCATGTTGACAAATGACGCAGCCAGAGCCGGATCGACGTGATGTCTATGAAGCCCAAGAAGCTCTCGGCAGCGCACAGCCACCTTCGACCCCGGGCAACAACCTGGCGATTCCACGTTCTATCACGTCCACTGTGGCGGCGTCCGGCATCCATGTTGAGATGGTTCGCCTTACCGGATCAGCTTACAATCCGAGGGCCGCCTCCATCCTCTCATGTTCAAAGGCTGGCGCGCATCTTCTATGCGCGGCCCCGGTAATGCCATGCTGGCGGCGCGTTTCGCCCCAGATCTCGGCTACCGTATTGGCCATTTCCCTAGCCATAGTCCTGGCATCAGCTGCCTCAATACCAAAGAAGGGCGCGGCATCTATCACCGCTTCCACGGAAGGCTCAAAGCCATGAATGTCGCTGATCCCCGTTTCCAATGTGGGTTGCCTGCGTGACTGCGGGTTTACGTCAAACATCGGTGACAGGCGCCAACGGTTGTCGCGCACATAGAGCAATCCATGATTTTTCAGGTGATCATCGGTGTTTGTGATCAGCACGGTGAACAACAGACGCCGCCAAAGCTCCGGAATGTCCATGTCAGGAAGAACAGACATTTGACGAAGAGCATCTGCAATGTCGGTGTAATAACCGTGAGCAGTTCCTTTTTCCCCAGAGCCGTTCGGGCTGACACATAGGGCAGACGACCACCTTTGCGGCGATCAAAGCGTCTGATGAGCCCCACAGGATGCCTGCTGGCTGCCAGTTCAAGTCGGACCTCCGGTGTTCGAATACCTACCGCGCGCGCCATCTTGAGAGTCGCGATTTCCAACCGCTCAACGGGCCATGTATCATCGATTGAGGTGAATTTGGCGATCCAAAGCTCCTGGCCATCCATGACATTGGCTTTGGGGCGCGCACCACCAAGCGACCCCGCAGCACCGACAAGATCTCGCGCTTCAGCTTCAGCCCCATCCGGATCCCGCTCATACCGTGCGGCGATCGCACGAAGCTCTTCAATATTTGCCAGGCGCGGCACAGGGGACTGATCCGGGTGGAACACCTCACCCTTTTCATTCAAGAACCGCAAAGCCCCCTGGCGGGCCCTGTCATCTGCGGCAACCAGATAATCAAATTCTGTCGGCCCCTCGCCATGCACCCTGCGTATGAGCTTACGCCCCCAGCTATCAGGTGATGTGTCCGTAAAGGGCCCCGCCAGAACATCTCGACGACGGCTTTCTCGTCCTTCTGCCGAAAAATGGAAAGGCGCACGACTGCGCGGGATATCCGGAGCGAGATCAAATCCTATCGGGTTTCAAGCCATCTTTCATCATAGATGAAAGTGGAGTGAGACCGACGTCCATCGATTTCAAAAATCAAACGACCGACGGGGATACAGGCACCCCCAAGAACAACAAAGGCCTCAGGCATCAAAATGCTGTCCCTTCGTCATCATCCAGCACCGTCGGCCCCTGTGACGCGTCACTTTGGTTGACGGGGACGGTCTTCTTGTCCTTGTGCCCTCGCTCCCGGATGCGTTTTGGGAGTTTCTCCCGGTCCAGTCCGATGCCGGTGGAATCCAAAGATGGGTCTGCGATCTCGGCCAACCGATCCAGCATTCCCAGAGCCAGAAGCGCCATGGCAAATGTCTCAAGCCGGACGCCACCATCGCCCCGCTCAAGCTTTGCAAGAGTCTTGTCGCTGACACCAATCCGGCTACAAGAATCCGCAACCGACATGCGGCGCCTTTCACGCGGCCATGCTGTTTTCGCAGTCGTTCCAGCGCTCGAACGCGGTGGCGAGGTTCTGACAGTATGCCGAGGCGGTCATCTTGTGGCGGCGAGGGCGGAACTCCGTCTTCGACAAGCACCAGCGCGTCGCACGCGGCGATCACCAAGAACAAGCATCTCAGCGCGGTGCTGGAGCATATCAAGGCAGAACAGGACAAGGCGCCGCCTAAACCGCAGCGTGGGGGCAAGCAGGCGACGGTCTACGTCCCGAACGGCCGACGCAATACCGAAGGCTGGAACTCGAAACTCGCTAGGCCCAACACATTGGCAGCCGTGACGGCTGTCATCGCGCCGCGTGTCACTTGGCTCAGGACTTCAATGCTGTTCAGTTCGCGCTTGCTCATGATCATCAATCCCACGGCCGCACTCCAATCCTGCTTGATCGACAGAAAAGTGAGACATTTCAACTTTGTGCGCACATCGATCAAACCGGCAATCCATCTTATGGGACTGGATTGCATGACCTCATATGCTGGCCAATTCGTCAGTTGCGGATCCGCGATTCTGGCCTCGTGGCGCAGGTTTGCACAAAAGTCAGTTGACTCTAAACATCTGATGTTTCAATTTCACCGACATGAATGAAATTCTTTACTATGACCTGAAGGACTCACCGTCCTTGTCCCCCAGCCTTGCCACTCAGCTGTGCCGAGAGATGGGCCGCAGGATCGTCGGAGGGCATCTGCCCGAGGGCGAGTTGATCGAAGATGAAACCAAGCTTGCGACACGTTTCGGGGTCAGCAAATCCGTGGTTCGCGAAGCGGTCAAATTGCTTGTCGGGAAAGGCCTGCTGGAGGTACGGCGCGGCGATGGCACAAGGGTGCGCCGCAGGAATCAATGGGCACTGCTGGATGATGACGTCCTCGCCTGGCATCTGGCCTCGACCCCAAAGCCGGAATTCCTCAGCCAACTGATGGATATGCGCCGCATTGTGGAACCGAAGGCAGCAGCCTGGGCGGCCCGACACGGCTCTGATGCCCAACTGGAGGAGATTTCCGCGGCACAGCGCAAGATGGAGGAGGACAGCCGTTCCATCGAGGATTTCGTGATCGCAGATGCCTTGTTCCATCGCGCAATTCTGCGGGCTGCCAATAACGAGTTCTTGCGAGCAATGGAGGGGGTGATCTTTTCGGCACTACTCAGTTCAATCCGGCTGACAAATGCCGATCCGCGACAGAACAAAAGCTCGATCCCGTTCCACCAGAACTTGCTGCAGGCCATCACCTCGCGCAACCCAGAGGAAGCCGAGCGTGCCATGGAGCGGCATCTCGACGATACCAGCAGCCGGCTGGCGCAGGTCATCGATGGCTTTGAATGTCAGGGCGGCATGACCGCCCCCTGACCTTACCCGACCGAACACATGCCCGTCTGGCGGCGGGCAGGTAACGCGGCACGCGCGGCCGCGGCCGATGCCTCATGGCACCAACCCGCCAGAATCAAGGCGTTTGAAAACGTCACTTTTGGGAGGAGAGAACATGTTTTCATTGAACAAGATGCATCTGCTGGCGGCCAGCACGGCGGCCTTCACGATTGCCGGGGCAATCGGGGCGCAGGCAGAGGGAATGGTTGCGTTTCTATTGCCGGAAAACGTGAACCCACGCTGGGAACAGCAGGATGCCGCCGCTTTCGTGGCCAAGATGAAAGAGATTGCCCCCGACACCAAGGTCGAGGTGTTCAACGCCGGAAATGATACTTCGGTGCAACAACGGCAGGCCGAACAGGCCCTGACCCAGGGCGCTGATGTGCTGGTGGTCATTCCGATCGATGGCGAAAGCTCGGCAATCATCGCCGACACGGCTGCCGAAGAAGGTGTCCCGACGATCGCATATGACCGGATGATCAATTCGGAGAACACCAAGTTCTGGGTGCAGGCCGACATGTATGCCACCGGTGCGGCCCAGGCCCAGCATGTCGTCGACAATACAGCCAAGGGCGATACGCTGGTGATGCTGAAAGGCTCTCCGACGGATCCCAATGCCGCTGTCATCGCCGAAGGGCAGATGTCGGTTCTGGAACCTCTGTTCGCTTCGGGAGAGCGGGTTCTTGGCTATGAAAACTGGACGCAGGGCTGGGATCCGGCCATCGCGCGCCGGTCGATGGATCAGGCCTTGACGCAGCTCAACAACAACGTGCAGGGCGTTGTCTCGTCAAATGACGGAAACGCCGGTGCCGCCATCGCGGCGATGGAAGAACAGGGCATGGCGGGCAAGGTTCCGGTCTCGGGACTGGACTGCACGGTGCAGGCGCAGCAACTGATGCTGCTGGGCAAGCAGACCCAATGTGGCTGGCGCCCGCTGCATGAAATGGCCGCAGCAGCGGCCGAGGTCGCCGTGCGCCTGATGAACGATCAGGACTATAGCGATCTGGCCACCCGGACGGTCACGAACGGCGTCGGTGCCGAGGTCAACTTCGTGCCCGTCGACAGCTATTCCGCCGTGGGTCCCGAAGGTGTGGCCTATGTGATCGAACATGACCCCTCGATCACCAAGGATATGGTTTGCCAGGGCGAAGCCGCTTCGACCGATTTCTGCAAGTGATTGCGCGATATGACAACTGACAATCTGACGGCGGGGTCCAGGACCCCGCCCCCTCACCTGCGGGTCACCGGGATTCACAAACGTTTTGGCGGGCTTCACGCCCTGCGTGGTGTCGATTTCGAGGTCGCGCGCGGCGAGGTCATGGCCCTCGTGGGGGACAACGGGGCCGGGAAATCAACCCTGATGAAGGTTCTGGCCGGAGCCTATCTGGCCGATGAAGGCGAATTCTGGCTGGACGGAGAGCAGGTCCTTGTTGGCGGCCCGACCGATGCAGCGGATCTGGGTATCCAGATCGTCTATCAGGATCTGGCACTATGCGAAAATCTGGACGTCGCGGCCAATCTTTCCCTGGGGGCCGAACCGGTCAAGCCAGGCTGGGGTTTTCTGCCCCGCTTTCTGCGCCCCATTGATGAAATGGAAATGGAGGTCAAGGCGCAGAAGGCCATCGACCGTCTGGAGGTGCGGACGCTGAAATCGGTTCGCGCTCTGGTTGGCGGACTGTCCGGCGGACAACGGCAGGCCATCGCGATTGCCCGCGCTGTCGGGGCGGAAAGTTCAGTCGTGATGCTGGACGAACCGACCGCGGCACTGGGCGTTGCACAAACCCGGCAGGTTCTGAATGTGGTGCGCCGTCTGCGCGATACCAATCATGCCGTTGTCTATATCTCGCACAACATGCGCGACATTTTCGAGGTCGCGGACCGCATCTGCATCCTGCGTCACGGTGCCAATGTGGGAACATGGCGCACGGCAGAGACCACCCCGGATGAAATCGTCGTGGCGATGACCCGGGGCCTGGACGAGGGCCAGACACATGCAGCATGAACTCCGTCTTTCGCTGGCCGATCGCATGCGGATCATGCGCCAGACCCGGTTCGGGGCCTTCGTGCCGGTGCTGCTGGCGCTGGCCGCGATCTGGGGCTATTTCGGTCTTGCAGCGCCTTTGCTGGAATATTGGTCCGACCCGGATGCAGACAGCCTGCGACTGATCTTTCTCAGCCCCCGCAACATCTACAACCTGTTCATGCAATCTGCGGTAATCGCCACGCTTGCGGTGGGCATCACGATCGTATTGCTGCTGGGCGATATCGATCTGTCTGCGGCAGCCACTGCCGGGGTATGTGCGGCCTTGCTGGGCGTGCTGGTTCTTGCGGGCGTTCCAGGCTGGCTGGCCTGTCTGATGGTCATGGCCGTCGGTGTGGTGATGGGGGCGGCACAGGGCCTGTTGATCGCCTATGTGGGCATACCTTCCTTTGTGGTCACCCTGGCGGGGTTGCTGGGCTATCAGGGCCTGATGCAAAAGATCCTGCCGACCGGCAACCTGAATGTCGATGATCCCTTCATCCGCGCAATTGCCCGCATTCTGATCCCCGACATGTTGGGCTTGGCGATGGCCGTCGGACTGGTTGTCCTGGTCATGCTGGCCGCCCTGCGCCGCCAGGCACAGCGGCGGCAGCGCGGGCTGGAACTGGACAGCAGCCTGGCTCTTTGGGGACAGGTCGGTTTCTTCGCCGTCATCACCTTTGCTGCCGTGCTGACACTGAACAGCTATCGTTCGGTTCCGCTGATGATTGTCCTTCTGGTGGCAATCACCGCCCTGCTCGGCTGGATCACCACATCAACCCCTTTTGGTCGGTCGATCTTTGCGGTCGGCGGCAACACCGAAAGCGCCCGTCGCGTCGGCATGAAGGTCAACCGCATTCGCGTCGCGGCCTTTGGCATCGTCGGACTGATGGCGGCCATCGGCGGAATATTCGGGGCTTCACGCTATGGATCGGTCTCTTACACCGCCTTTGCCGGAGGAAGCCTGCTGCTCGAAAGCATTGGCGCGGCGGTCATCGGAGGCACATCGCTGTTTGGCGGGCGCGGTTCGGTCTGGAACGCCATACTTGGTGCATTGGTCATCGGTTCGCTTGGCAATGGGCTGGACCTGTCCGGCGCAAGCTCTGCCGACAAGCTGATGTTCTCGGGCGCGATCCTGTTGCTTGCCGTGGCAATTGATGCCGTGTCCCGCCCAGCCGATGCCTCGAGCCGATAAAGGAGAGACGAGATGTTGACCGGGCATCAGGCCGAAATTCTTGATCTGATCCTTGACGAGGTGATCCCCCCCTCTGCGGATGGACTTGTGCCCGGTGCGGCAGCGGCGGGCGTCGCAAGTTTTTTTGAACGTGCCGCACCCTATGACCCTGATCCGACGACTGTCGTCTTGGCAATCATTGCTGCCGCCGAACATATGGCCGGCGATTTTCGTGACCTTGCGCATGCAGGCCGAATTCGCATCCTGCAACAGATCGAGACTGCGCAGCCCGCCATCTTCACGCGATTCCTGCGACTGACCTATATGGGCTATTACAGCCAGCCCCGACTGCGACCACTCTTCGGGGTAGCCGCCCATCCCGTTCACCCACGCGGCTACGAGATCTCTCCCGAGGACCCTGCCCTGCTGGACGAACTGACCGCGCCGGTGCGTGCACGCGGCCCGATCTATCGCGGGAATGACGCGGCAGAGGAGACACGGGATGACATGTGAGCCGGTGGATGTCCTGATCATCGGGGCGGGCGCGTCCGGGGCGGCAATCGCCTGGTCGCTGCTGGAAACACGGATGCGCATTCTTTGTCTGGAACAGGGAAGGCATCTGCCGCATTCGGAGTTTCCCAGCCGCCGCGACGACTATGAATTGGCGCGCTATGGTGATTTTTCCTGCGATCCCAATGTCAGGAAAAATCCGCAGGATTACCCGATCAATGTCGATGACAGTTGTATCGCACCGGTGAACTGGAACGGAGTCGGTGGCTCGACCGTCAACTTCCTGGGCCATTGGCCACGCATGAAACCTTCGGATTTCCGCAGCCGCACCCTGGACGGCGTTGGCGAGGACTGGCCTGTGGATTACACCACGCTGGAGCCATTCTTTGCAATGAATGACCGCAACACCGGCGTCTCGGGCCTGCCGGGCAATCCGGCCTACCCCGATTACGCACCCGAGCTGCCACCGATACCAATTGGAACGTTGGGGCAAACCCTTGCAAAGGGGTTCAACGCCCTGGGATGGCACTGGTGGCCCTCGGATGTCGCCATTCTCAGCAAGGATCACGATGGTCGTCAGAAATGCGTGAACGCCGGAACATGCGATCTTGGCTGCGCGGCGGGCGCCAAGGGTGGCACGAATTTCACCTTTTGGCCGATGCTGGAACGTGCCGGAGTCGAATTGCGCACCGAGTCACGGGTGCGCGAGATCCTGATTGACCCTGTCAGCGGACTTGCTACTGGCGTCCTGTATCACGGCGCGGACGGGCAATTGCATCGCCAAGAGGCCGAACTTGTCATCCTCGCCTGCAATGGCATCGGCACCCCGCGTCTCTTGCTGAATTCAACCTCGGCCCAATTCCCTGACGGCCTGGCAAACCGGTCGGGCCTGGTTGGCAGGAATCTGATGTTCCATCCCCTTACCGGTGTCTCGGGCGTGTTTGACCGGCCGATGAAGGGCCATGAGGGGCCAATGGCCTGTGCGATCCTCAGCCAGCAGTTCTATGAAAGCGACGCCTCGCGCGGGTTTCTGCGCGGATATGGTCTGCATTCGGGGCGCTCGACGACGCCGATGACATTTGCCCTTGGCGGATATGGCATTGATCGGCCCATTCCCTGGGGGGACGCCCATCGCGACATCATGGACAATATCTATCCCAACCTCGCCAGTCTGACCGTCGTGGCCGAGGATCTGCCTGAAGAGGAAAACCGTGTCACGCTGGACCCGGAGCTGACCGACAGCGACGGCATCCCTGCCCCGAAAATCACCTATCGGCTGGGTGAGAACAGCCGCAGGATGCTGGAACACGGCAAGGCCCGTGCCACCGAGGTGCTGCTGGCTGCCGGAGCGCGGCAAATCCTGTCCAAGAGTGAGGACGAGGTCTGGTGGCGTGCCGGATGGCACCAACTGGGCACATGCCGCATGGGCAATGACCCGGATAGCTCGGTCGTCAACAGCTGGGGGCGCAGCCATGACGTCAGGAATCTGTTCATCGTCGATGGATCGATCTTCGTGACCGCGGGCGCCGTGAACCCGACATCCACGATTCAGGCGCTGGCGCTGTATATCGGCGACCGGATCAAGACCAATATCGCAACCTTGTTCGATTGAGGAAAACCATGAAATTTCCGACCAGAATGTATCTCTGTGGCGAATTGCGCGAGGCTGCGACCACGCTGCCGGTGGAAAACCCTGCCACCGAACAGCATGTCGTCACGGTGGCGACTGCCGCCGGGGATGAGGTGAGGCAGGCCCTGAACTGCGCCCGCGACGCCTTTCCGACATGGTCACGAACATCCATTGCCGAGCGGCAAGCCTGGATGCGAAAGCTGCGCGCCGAAGTCATCGCGAACGAAGACTACCTGCGCCTGTGCATTCACCAAGAAATGGGCAAGTCGTGGGCCTCGACCCAAGAGGATTTCGACAGCCTCAAGAACTCTCTGGCGTTCTATGCCGAGGAGATCGCGCGCCTCCATGACTACGGGCTGGCGGATCGGCCCGGCACGCATTGTCACCGGATGGTTCATGAACCGGCAGGCGTTGCAGTGGCCTTTCTGGCATGGAATTTTCCGCTTCTGAACCTGGCTTTCAAGATTGGCCCGGCCATGGCGGCGGGCTGTCCGATCATCATACGACCCTCGAACGACACACCGATCTCGGCATATGCGGTGGGCGAATTGTGCCATCGCATCGGCCTGCCCAAAGGCGTGGTCCAGATCATCGCAACCGCAAGCCATGAGGACGCGGATATGCTGTCGGCCTCGACCATCCCCGCAGTGCTGACACTGATCGGCTCGACCGAGACAGGCCGGCACATCATGCGAACGGGGTCAACCAGCATCAAGAAATACTCGATGGAACTGGGCGGAAACGCCCCTGCCCTTGTCTTCGATGATGCCGATGTCGATCAGGCCGTTGCTACCCTCTGCGGTGTGAAGTTCAGCAACGCCGGACAGATCTGCGTATCGCCCAACCGGGTCTTTGTACATCGCAGGGTTCTGGACAGTTTCACTGCCAAGGCCGTGGCGCATGCCAAGGGGGCGACTGTGGGCTGGGACCGGGAAGCCGATATCACCACCGGCCCCCTGATCAATCGCAAGGCGTTCCTGAGAAACAAGACCCTCGTTGATGACGCGGTAGAGAAAGGCGCGCGTCTTCTTGCAGGTGGCGACCGCCCCGCCAGCCTGAGCCGGGGTCACTATCTGGCACCGACAGTCCTGGCAGATGTCGATGACAGGATGAAGGTCTATCGCCAGGAAAGCTTTGGCCCGATCATTTCGATCATCCCCTTCGACGATGATACACCTCTGGCGGAAATGGCCAATGATGGCGAGGAAGGCGGGCTGACGGCCTATGTCTTTACCCGCGATCTCGCCCGCGCCGAACATTACGCCAGCTTGCTGCGATATGGAGAAATCCAGATCAACGGCGTCAAATATGACATCGACCTGCCCCATGGCGGCATCGGGCAATCGGGGATCGGGCATGACTGCTCGGCTCTCGCCTTGCATGACTACCTTGTGCTGAAGCGCGTGACGCGCGCCCTGCCCTCGGTCTCGGCATCAGGAGACATGGCATGAAGATCACCCAAGTCATCAGCCATGTGCTGCAATATGACCTGCCTTCGGAACTGGGCTATTCCCAGCAATATTATCACAAACGCACCGCCCATCTGGTCGAGGTGCGAACAGATGAGGGCGTCACCGGATGGGGCGAATGTTTCGGGCCCGGCAATATCGCCATCGCCAACAAGGGCATCGTGGAAAAGGTGATCCAGCCCATGATCCTGGGCGATGACCCGCTGGATCGGGATGTCATCTGGCACAAGGTCTATAACCTGATGCGCGACCACGGTCAGAAAGGCATGCCGATGCAATCGCTGTCGGGCGTCGATATCGCGCTGTGGGACATTGCCGGCAAGATCGTAGGACTGCCGCTGCACAAGCTGATCGGCGGCGCCCATCGCAGCAAGGTGGCTGCCTATGGCTATGGCATGATGCTCAAGCGCGAAAGCACGGATGATCACGTCGCACGTTTTCGCGACGAAGCCGCCGCCATTCGCGAAATGGGATTTGCCGCAACCAAGATGAAGGTCGGCCTTGGTCCTCGTGATGATATCCGCCTGGCCCAGGCAGTGCGCGAAGGGGTTGGCGAGGGTTTTCGCTTCATGGTCGATGCGAACCATTGCTACACGACGCCCGATGCTTTCCATGTCGGACGCGCGCTGGAAGAACTGGACGTCTATTGGTTCGAAGAGCCTGTCGCGCCCGAGGATCTGGATGGCTATCGCGAGTTGCGCGCAGGGCTGAGGGTCAATATTTCCGGCGGTGAGGCTGAATTCAACCGCTGGGGATGGCGACACATTCTTGAAAATCGAGGTCTCGATATCGCCCAGCCCGAAGTCTGCGCAGTCGGCGGCATCAGCGAATATCTGCGCATTCTTGCCCTGTGCCACGCGCATTTCACGCCGGTCATCAATCATGTCTGGGGCTCGGCCGTGGCCGTGGCCACCAATCTGCATCTTCTGGCGGCCATGCCCACACTACCCGGAGGGCTGTTTCCGTGGGAGCCGATGCTGGAATTCGACACGACCGACAACAGGTTCCGCGACGAACTGCTGTGTGATCCGCTCGACATTCAGGGACAGGTCAGAAGAGGCAACGGTCTTGTCGCCGTCCCGACCGGGCCGGGGTTGGGAATCGAGCCCGATACGGACTTCATCAAACGCTTCGAAATTGACCTGTAAATCAGGAGCAAAGAATGAAGAATGGCCCGTACAAAGTTGTGCGGGCCACCCTGTTTCAGTCCGCCTGAATCCCCGTCAGCTGCGCGGCTTCAGGTTTTGCGGATCGTAAAGCGGGGCATAGCCGACCCCCGCGACCTCGGCGGGATAGATCTCGTCGAAATAGGACAGGTTCAGCTTGCGACCCACCTGGCAATAGTCCCATGGCAGATAGGCCAGCGCGATATTCTTGCCGATGCTGGGCCCGTAGGCGATCGAACTGGTGTAGGACCGCCGTCCCAGTTCGTCGATCAGGGTTTCCCCCGTCTCGGGATCCATGACCGGCAGCGTTCCCACCGGATAGCGTGCGACGCCCTGGCTGTCGGTATTGTCGGTCATGACCAGCGTGCACAGCATGGCTGGCTGATGCTCGCGGGCGCGATATTCCAGATGTTTCGCCTTGCCCCGGAAATCGGCCTCTTTCACCTTGGGTCGCGCCAGATCCGCCTCATAGAGGTTATATTGCGTGTGCAGATCGGCATTCTGAAGGCGCAGGGATTTTTCCAGCCGCCGGGAGTTGGCATAGGTTTCCACCCCGACCGCGATCACGCCCGTCTCGCGCAGCGCATCCCAGACCGCCAACCCGTCCTCATAGGCCATGTGCAATTCCCAGCCCTGTTCACCGACATAGGAAATGCGGAAGGCCGTGACCGTTTTGCCGGCAATCCTGATCTGCCTGATTGCGGCAAAGGGGAAATTCTCGACCGAAAGCGCCTCGGGATCTTCGACCACCTTTTGCAGGTTCTTGCGGGCATTGGGCCCCCAGATACCGATGGTCGTGTAATCTTCGCTGACATCACGGATGGTGACGTCCAGCCCTCTGTCCTGCGCGACGCGACGCATATACTGCAGATCACGCGGGCCGGCGTCGGCACCGTTCACCAGGCGACAGCGGTCCTCCATGCGGAACACGGTGAAATCGGCGCGCACCATGCCCTCGTCGTCCAGCATATGGGTATAGATGCCCTTGCCGATATTGCCATCCCCGCCAATCTTGGCAGCACATAGCCATTCCATCAGCGCCAGATGATCCGGCCCGGAGATATCGGTCATGTGGAAATGCGACAGGTTGATGATGCCGCAATCGGCGCTCATTTCCAGCTGCTCGGCATTCGAGACCCGCCAGAAATGCCGGCTGTCCCATTCATTCTCGCGCAGCGGCACCTGATCGGCATATTTCTCCAGCAGGTGATTGTTGGCCGCATATCCATGCGCACGCTCCCAGCCGCCCAGTTCCATGAAGTGACCGCCAAGCTCGACCTCACGTTCATAGAAGGGCGAACGGCGGATGCCACGAGCATTGCCAAAGGGTTCGCGCGGATGAACCGGCGGATTATAGATCTTGGCCGCCGTTTCCTCGCAACGGCCATAGATATAGTCTTCGTTCAGCTGGAAATCATTGAAGCGCGCGTAATCAATGCCCGCGTGATCGATATGCGTACGGCCATCGGTCATCCAGTCGGCCAACAGCTTGCCCATGCCCGGCCCATCCTTGACCCAGATGGCCACGGCATACCACAGGCCCCGCAACTTGCGGCTTTCGCCCATCGATGGCGCACCATCGGTGGTGGTCTGCAGCAGCCCGTTGAAGGAATGGCTTTCATTGAAGCCCAGTTCCGCCAGAATGGGCGTCAGCTCCATCGCGCGTTCCAGAGGCTCGATCACGTCATCAAGTTCAAGGTCACGTTGCGAGGGCGACAGGCGCGCCTGGTCCTTTTCAAGAATCTCGCGCGGGTGAACCAGACGCGGGTTCTTTTCGTAATAATAGCCCCATTCGATCTGCCCGCCCTCGGTGCTTTTCGGGTCGCCAGTGTCGCGCAGATAGGCCGAATTGCCCTGATCGCGCAGCAGCGGGCGGCCGATTTCCAGCCCGGTGCCGGCGAATTCGTCATAGGGGCCAAAGAAGGTCAGCGGATGGTCAACCGGCATGACCGGCAAATCCTCTCCGGCCAGTTCCGCAATCAGCCGCCCCCACAGACCCGCACAGACCACGACGTGATCCGCATGGATCGTGCCACGCGATGTCCTTACACCGGTGACCCGGCCATTTTCCTGCAGCAGCTCCAGGGCGGGCGTATTGGCAAACGCCTTCAGCCTGCCGGTCTTGACCGCGTTGTCGACCAGCTTGCCGGCCACGGTCTGCGAGCGGGGCACGACCAGACCAGCATCGGGATCCCACATGGCCCCCTGAATCTGGTCTTCCTCGAGGAGCGGGAACTTTTCCTTGGCCTCGGCGGCCGAGATGATCTTCACATTGGTGCCGAATGCGCGACCGGAGTCGACGCGTCGCTTCAGTTCGGCCATGCGTTCATCATCGCCGACACGGGCCACTTCCAACCCGCCGATACGCGAATAATGACCCATCTTTTCATAGAAATCGACGGAATACATGGTGCACCATGTCGACAGCAGATCATGGCTGGTGCAATAGCAGAAATCCGATGCATGGGCTGTCGAGCCGATATCGGTCGGGATCCCGGACTTGTCGATTCCGACGATATCATCCCAACCGCGTTCAATCAGATGATGCGCGACGGACGCGCCGACAATACCGCCCAGACCGACGATAACGACCTTGGCCCTTTCAGGAAATGCGGACATCGTTGATTCCTTTTGTACCCGTTTCTTTTGCGTGCCCCATGCCGGCTGTCACGGTGCCCCTGCGCGGCAGGACGGCGCAAACCCCGCCCCGTTCTGCGCAATATTGCGACAAGCAACATCGAGAAATAGAACGAATGCGTCAAATTGAGTGATCGCAACGACATCCATGCGTTTCCCGATCGCACGTGCGGGCCGCGTCAGGCCGGATTCTTCCGATTTTCCGCAACAGGTGACGCCGGAATCGGCTCAATCCCCATCGGGAATGTCGCTGGCGACGCGGAATCCGCAGTTGCCGGTCGAACTGTCGGGATCGTTCCGCGTCCGCGAATGCACGTGATAGCGATCACAATAGCTGGCGTGGCACAGATAGGATCCGCCACGCTGGACACGGGCATAGCCGCTGTCGGCCCCGCGCGGATCGAAGTCGGGCAAGCGCCCTGCCGGTGGCCGCGGCCCGAAGAGATCAGCGACCCATTCCCAGACATTGCCGGTCATATTGTACATGCCATAGCCATTCGGGCGGAAGGCATCAACCGGTGCGGTGCCGATCCAGCCATCTTCGCCGGTATTGCGCATCGGGAATTCGCCCTGAAAGGTGTTCATGGCAAATTCACCGCCGGGCTTCATCTCGTCCCCCCAGGGGAATTTGCGCTTGGCCAGGCCACCACGCGCCGCGCGTTCCCATTCGGCTTCCGTGGGCAAGCGCAGCCCAGACCAGTTGCAATAGGCCAGCGCGTCATACCATGCGACATGGGTGACCGGGTGATCTTCACGCCCGGATATATCCGTGCCCGGACCTTCAGGGGCGGACCAGCAGGCTCCGTCGACCCGCCGCCACCAATGCAGCCCCGGAGGGCTTTCGGGCCATGCCGAGGGATCGGGAAGCAACAGGTGAAAGACAAAGGTCCAGCCCTCCTGCTCGGCCACTGTGCGATAGCCGGTGGCTTCGACGAACCGCGCGTAATCGGCATTGGTGACACTGAAGGGCGACATCAGAAAGGGGCGCAGCTTGACCTTGCGCCGCGGGCTGTCCAGATCGGCGGGATAGGTCGATTTGCGCGCGCCCATCTCATAGATACCGCCGGGAATGGGCTTCAGGCGTTCGCGCAACTGCGCCGTCACCTCGGGAGCGGCAGGTTGGACCGCCTGTGCCAGACGCAGGAATTCCGCATCTCGATGCTGGCTGGCGCCGCCCATTTCCGCGCGGGTGCTGCCGCAGCATGCCTTGGGTCTACAATCCTCGGTCATGCGATATCCCCTTGTGTCTTCTGGCGCGCCCATTGCAGGGGCGCGATCGTGATGGTCTCTTGCACAATGCGGGATACACCCATTCATCAGAGAAAGAAAAGCCGTGTGCAATCATGGCAATCCCCGTTCGGAGAAGCCCTCGAAAAGCCGAACAATTGCTGCAACGGGGCAAAAACTGCCGGAATGATTTCCCGATTTCACGATTTTGATGCCGCTGGGGGTGGTCATCTTGCGCTGCATGGGCGAATGGGGCAATCCCCGCGGGATCTCAGCAGGTTATTTGGACAATGACTCGGACTGCAACAACCGGTGCCTCCATTCATTTCGAGCGCGTCGGAAAATCCTTTGCCGGCGCAGACGGCACCACTGTCACCGCACTGCAAGATGTGTCGCTGGACGTCGAAGCCGGTGCGATCTGCGGTATCATCGGTCGATCCGGGGCCGGCAAATCGACACTGCTGCGCATGGTGAACGGGCTGGAACGGCCGACCAGCGGAACCGTCACGGTCGATGGCCAGGATGTCGGGCGCGCCAAGGGCGCAAAATTGCGGGCCATCCGGCGCGATGTCGGGATGATCTTCCAGCATTTCAACCTGATGGCGCAGCGAACCGTCTTTGACAATATTGCGCTGCCGCTGGAAATCGCCGGTGTTCAGACATCGGAAATCCGCCCGCGCGTCAGCGAGTTGATCCAGCGCGTCGGCTTAGAAACCCATCGCGACCGCTATCCGGCCGAACTTTCCGGCGGCCAGAAGCAACGGGTCGGCATTGCGCGGGCACTTGCCACGCGGCCCAAGGTGCTGCTGTCGGATGAGGCGACTTCGGCGCTCGACCCGGAAACCACCCAGACTGTCCTGACGCTGCTGCGCGACATCAATCGCGATCTTGGCCTGACCATCGTGCTGATTACCCACGAAATGGGGGTCGTGCGCGATATTGCCAGTCAGATGGCAGTGATTGATGGCGGGCGGATCGTCGAGGCCGGCCCCACATATGATGTGTTTGTTCGTTCGGCCCATCCCACGACACGTTCGTTCCTGTCCGGTGTTACCGGTGTCAAGCTGCCGGCGTTTCTGTCAGGGCGGATTCAGGATGCGCCGTCGGGCGCGGATGAACAGGAAGTCATTCGCGTCACCTTCGCGGGTCGCCATGCGACCGATCCGATGCTGGCGCGTCTTGGCACGGATCTGGGCATTGATGTCAATATTCTTGCCGGTGCCATCGAGGAAATCGGCACGCATCCCTTCGGCAACCTGCTGATTTCCCTGAATGCGGCGCGCGGTGCCGAAGCGCGCGCCTATCTTGAACGCCACGGCCTGCTGACGGAGGTGCTGGGCTATGTCCGCTAACGTGATTTCCCTGCTGATCGAAGCCACATTGCAAACCGGCTACATGGTGCTGATCTCGACCATCCTTGGCACCCTGTTCGGCCTGCCGCTGGGGGTGTTTCTGGCCACCTCGCAACGTGGCGAATTGCTGTCGGCCCCGCTGATCAACAAGGTCCTTGGGCTGATCGTCAACGCCGCGCGTTCGGTCCCCTTCATCATTCTGGTCGTTGCAATCATCCCCTTCACGCGTGCGCTGGTGGGGACCTCGATCGGAACCAATGCCGCCATCGTGCCGCTGACGATTGCGGCAACGCCCTTCATCGCCCGACTGGTCGAGAACGCGATCCGCGAGGTGGATTCGGGATTGATCGAGGCCTCGCGCGCCATGGGGGCGACGCCTTTGCAGATCATCCGCAAGGTTCTGATCCGCGAAGCCCTGCCCGGCATCATGCTGGGCCTCACGCTAGCTGTCGTCAGCCTGATCGGTTATTCCGCGATGGTCGGGGCGGTCGGCGGCGAAGGCCTTGGCGATCTGGGCATTCGCTATGGCTATCAGCGCTTCATGCCCGATGTGATGCTGGCCGTCGTCATCATCTTGATCGTCATGGTGCAACTGGTGCAATCCGCCGGTGAGTGGATTGCCGCCCGTGTCGACAAACGTGCGTCGCGCAATCGCGGCAACTGATTTCAACGCAGACAAGAAAGGAGCCATCCGATGCTGCGCATTGCAACTCTGATTTCCGTATTCGCCCTCTCGGCGACTTCGGCGCTGGCCGAAGATATCAAGGTTGGTGTTTCGCCGGGCGAACATGCCGAGATCATGGAAGAGGTCGCCAAGATCGCCAAACCCCGCGGGCTGAACATCGAAGTCATCGAATTTTCGGATTACGTCGTTCCCAATCAGGCCGTCGCCGACGGCGACCTTGAGGCCAACAGCTTCCAGCACCGGCCCTATCTGGAAAACCAGATGAAGGATCGCGGTTTTGAACTGGTCGAGGTCGGCACGACGATCACCACGCCGATGGGAATCTATTCCGACAAGATCACCGACATGGCCGATCTGCCAGAAGGTGCCCAGGTCGCCATCCCGAACGATCCCACCAATGGCGGACGCGCACTGCTGCTGCTTCAGGATCTGGGCCTGATCACGCTGGCCGAGGATACCGGCCTGGTGCCCAGCCCGCTGGACGTGACCGAGAACCCCCATGACCTGTCCTTCCTGGAACTTGATGCGGCACAACTGCCCCGCGCCCTCGCCGATGCAGATATCGCCATCATCAATACCAATTACGCCCTGGCTTCGGGGCTGAGCCCCAAGGACGACTCCATCGCGATGGAAAAGGCCGACAGCCCCTATGTGAACATCATCGTTGTTCGCAAGGGTGATGAAGACCAGCCCTGGGTCAAGGATCTGCTCGCCGCCTATCACAGCGACGAGGTCAAAGCCTTCATCGAGGACAAGTATCAGGGGGCCGTGCTGACCAGCTGGTAAGCGCATCCCGAAAGATCAAGGCCGCAGCGATCACCCGCTGCGGCCTTTTCCATGTCCGTTGCTCCGGGCCCCCTGCCGTCGCTCAGGCGCGAAAGGCCTTGACCGTGTCGATGGCCTCGCTGAAATCATAATGATGATTGCCGATGAAGAAGCCATTGCGGTCGATATTGTCGGCATTGGTCATCTGACCGTGCAGGCTGTGATCCATCATCTGCAGAACCGGGTTCTTGGTGAAATTGCCACTGACAATAGGTCGCGTTTCGAAACCCAGCTCATCGAAACGATCAATGACCTGTCGACGCGTCAGCCCCGGTTCAGGGCGAATGATCAGCGCGAAACCGAACCAGCTGCTGTTGCCGGTCTCTTGCTGGACGCGAAAGACCGGGTGGTCTCGCATGGCCTCGACGAAACGCTGGCCATTGGCCTGACGCCCCTTGATCAGTTCCGGCAGTTTCTTCAGCTGCTCCAGTCCCAGCGCACCCGACATCTCCAGCGGGCGCAGGTTGTAGCCCGGCAGGACAAAGCGGAAACTTTCCTCGAAGGGATCGTCGCTTTTCTCGCCCGTCACATGGTTGTTCTTGGGCAGATTGCGCGTCCAGCCATGGGCGCGCAGGGCCAGAAGAACGTGATACAGTTCTTCATCATCGGTCACGACCAATCCGCCTTCCATGGTCGAGATATGGTGCGAGAAGAAGCTGGAGTAGGTGCCCATTACCCCGAAAGTGCCGGCCTGACGGCCCTGGAAAGTCGCGCCCATGGATTCACAATTGTCTTCGATCAGAACGATATCGCGTTCCCCGATGATCGCACGGATACGGTCGAAGTCATTGGGGTTGCCCAACAGATTCACCGCCATGATGGCGCGCGTGCGGTCGGTCACCGCCTCTTCCAGCGCCTTCAGATCATAATTCAGCGTATCGAGATCGATATCGACGAACTTCATCTTCAGCCCGTATTGGTGCAACGGATAGAAGGTCGTGGACCATGACACCGCGGGCACGATGACCTCGTCACCGGGTTCAAGGCGCAGTTCCTTGTTTTGCGTATAGCGCAGCGCCGCGACCATGACGAGATTGGCCGAGGACCCCGAATTGACCATGACGGCAAAGCGGCTGCCGGTATAGGCGGCAAATTCGCGCTCGAAACGCGCGACTTCCTGTCCCATCGAATACCGATCCGAAGCGATCACCCGCTGAAGCGCTGCAAGCTCGGCGTCGTCCCATGAGGATGTGGCCAAGGGGAAACGAACGGTCATTGCGAATGCTCCTGCAGGTAAAAGTCATATGTGGCGCGGATACCGTCCTCCAGAGAGGTTGGTGCCGACCAGCCCCAATCGGTCTGGGCGCTGATATCCAGAAGTTTCTGTTTCATCCCGACAGGGCGTGTCAGGTCATGGGTGAACTGCCCGTCCCAGCCGATGACCTTGGCGATGATGGCATAGTAATCATTGATCGAATGGTCATGCCCCAGCCCGATATTCAATGTGTCGGGCAAGGATGCCGGATCGGCCAGCGCCCGCAGGACGGCATCGGCCAGATCACCGGCATACATGAATTCACGCCGCGCGGTGCCATCGCCCCAGATCTCGACCGCGGACAATCCCTGCTGCTTTGCACTGTGCACCTTGTGAATGATCGCGGGCACCAGATGCGAATGTCGCGGATCGAACTTGTCCCAGCGCCCATAGAGATTGCAGGGGATCAGGGTCTTGTAGTTCAGATCGGGATTTTCGCGCATGGCATATTCGCACAGACGCATCGTCGTGATCTTGGCCAGTGCATATCCTTCATTGGTCGGCTCCAGCGGACCTGTCAGGATGCAATCTTCACGCAACCCGCTGCCAATATCCTTGGGGTAGATGCAGCTTGACCCCAGATTGATCAGGGTCGGAATGCCTGCGGCCAGTGCAGCGGTCACCACATTGACGCCAATCAGCGTATTGTCCGCCAGAAAGCGGACCGGCTCGGCCATATTGGCATGGATTCCGCCGACAACCCCGGCAGCATGGACAATCGCATCCGGGCGATGATCACGCATCCAGTCATCAACGGCGGCGCGATCGCGCAGATCCAGTTCGGCCGAGCCGGGGGCCTGAATCTGCCACTCGGCCGCCTTTGGATGGGCAAGAATATTCTGCCCGACCATGCCATTGGCACCGGTGACAAGCAAAACCGGCTTTTGCGTATTCTGGGACATGGCGTCCTTGTTTCCTTCCTGGGGCCGTAGCAACTCAGCCGTGATCCTCGACTGAAACGGCAAGCGCCATTCCATGCTCGGTCAGCAAGGCTTGACGCTTGGCGGTAATCAGATCCGCAGCCACCATTTCAGCACACATTTCCCTTGCCGTGATCTGCGGCTCCCAGCCCAAGCGCTCACGTGCCTTGGTCGGGTCGCCCAGCAGCGTCTCGACCTCGGCGGGGCGGAAATAGCGCGGGTCGATCCGCAGGATGACATCACCGGGGGACAGCGCCGGGGCCTTGTCTCCACTCACCGACGCGACAACGGCGATCTCGTCGATTCCACTGCCACGGAACTCCAGTTCAATGCCCAGATCCTCGGCCGCCCAGGTGATGAACTCGCGGACCGAATATTGTTTCCCGGTCGCAATGACGAAATCCTCGGGCGTGTCGCACTGCAGCATCATCCACTGCATGCGGACATAATCCTTGGCGTGGCCCCAGTCACGCAGCGCATCAAGGTTGCCCATATACAGACAGGGTTCCAGCCCCTGCGCGATATTGGCAAGCCCGCGCGTGATCTTGCGCGTCACGAAAGTCTCGCCGCGGCGTGGGCTTTCATGGTTGAACAAGATGCCGTTGCAGGCAAACATGCCATAGGCTTCACGGTAATTGACCGTGATCCAATAGGCATACATCTTCGCCACGGCATAGGGCGAACGCGGGTGGAAGGGCGTTGTCTCACGCTGCGGTGTTTCCTGTACCAGGCCGTAAAGCTCGGATGTCGAAGCCTGATAGAAACGTGTCTTCTTTTCCAGCTTCAGAAAGCGAATTGCCTCAAGCATCCGCAGGGTGCCAATCGCATCGACATCGGCCGTGTATTCCGGCGCCTCGAAACTGACGGCAACATGTGATTGCGCGCCCAGGTTGTAAACCTCATCCGGTTCGATCTGTGCCAACAACCGGGTCAGGTTGGACGAGTCACTGAGGTCACCATAATGCAGGCGCAGCCGGGACTGTTCGTTGTGCATGTCCTGGAAAATATGGTCGATCCGCTGCGTATTGAAGGAAGACGCGCGTCGCTTGATGCCGTGGACTTCATATCCCTTTTCAAGCAAAAATTCGGCAAGGTAAGAGCCATCCTGCCCGGTGATGCCCGTAATCAATGCCTTTTTCATGTCGCTTCGCTTTCTTCTTGGTAACCCCGTATCGCGAGCGGACAACACCATTTTACGGCGAGCGGTGCAACTCATGAATCGCCAAGATTGCGCCAATCGGGCCATACAGGACAGCACAGGAGGTCCATCTGCTTTCACGATGAACAACTTGCTTCATTGAGAGTTCAGCGGAGACGATTCGGCAAATGCTCTTGCCGCAGTTCAGTTCCCGTCTCTTTCGAACAATATTTGCCATGAGGTGAACTGATCCGCTGATCGCCATACCTGCCCGCTGCCTTTGAACGTGCCCCACATCAAGGCCTGGCAGAAGGACGCACTCGATCATGCTTCAACAGGTTCGGAAACTTCTTGATTGCGGGCGGCAACCACAAAACCAGCATGTTGGGTTGTGCCCGAGCGACGGCGGCGCTATCCGTTCCAGCCTGAGGAGAGATTTCATGCGATTTGCTTGCCACGTGGGGTTCGGGTCATCTCATACATCGCGGCGGTGACCTTCGAGCAACTGCCACGAACCCTTCAGATGCTACTGGATTGTATTTCCTTCACTATGACTAGGATGAAATATAATGGAAATATTCTGCTACGGCGACTCACACACTCGGTTCTTTAAGAGAAGCAATATGCTTTCTTGGACAGGTGCCATAACTTCAACCTCCCCAAAGTTACATGTATTCGACTACGTTGCCGCATCAGCTAAAGGGTTTTCAGCAGGTGAGAAATCTCGATTTGCATATAAGAAATTCATGAAGGATTTCACGACCCATGATCCCAATTTCATTTGCCTAAACTACGGACAAGTTGATGCCGAAGTTGGATATTACTTCAGGAAGTATGTTACCGGATCCGCATCCTCCCCAGAAGAGGATTTGCACGAAGTCTACCGCGCGTACGTAAATAAAGTCCGACATGTGCTGTCTGACAAGTCTATCGTCTTCAAGGGGCTCAACCCATCGACGTTAAGGAACGAGACGCAGCTTCGGAACTATGTTTATCGCCGCCTCACAGCACGAATGACGACGGAGGACGAACGCGCGAAAGTTTGGCGTAATATATCAGATTCCGAAATCTCCGTAGAATCTCATGCAAAGATCAATTGTCTTGCAAATGATATTCTTCGAGAAGCCGCTTCATCAGCGGGATTTTCATTCTTCGATATTCGTGAGATCGCCGGTGACGCTAGTACGCCAGGTCTCGCACGCTGGGAGTTCATACCAGCGGAGAGTGATGTACATCTAATTGACTGCCTTTCGATCAGGAAAGCTTACCACTCCACCTTATTCAAAGTTATTCAAACATAGCGAAAGGCTTGCCCTCCACCGTGGACCGCGTGTCGTAAAAAGGTGCAGTGCAGCAGCATCTCCTTGGTCGACGGATCGCCCCCGATCCGGCGGCCCGTGGCGTCGAACAGGCCGAAGTTGGTGCCGGTCGGGCTGATCAGCAACCCGCCATCCTCGGCGCGAGCCGAGACATTACCCGAAGAACCTCCGGTAAGTACACGATCAAAAATGGATTTTTCTAATAGACATATTTGCTCTTGCAGCGCATTCTCGCTCATGGCTGCAAACTTTCCAGCGCATGGGAAAAGAAACTCTCCGCGCCGAAATTTCCGTAACCACCCTATTGGCACAGCGGGCTAAGCCGCAGCAGCGTTGCGGTGTTCAGTGCTCCAATTCCATGGAAGCAATTCATCGAGCCTGTTCATCTTGGCGGCTTCGATCAGCGTCATGGCGCGGGCCAGTGTTTCCCCACCGGTGTCAGCTCCGGTGAAAAGCCAGTTTTTCCGACCGATGCCGATGGGGCGCATTCCCCTTTCAGCAGCGTTGTTGTCGATGGCAACGCGACCATCCAGTCGGGAAACTCCCGCCAATATCGGCCGGAGGTTCGGGGCCTGATCAGCCGAGCTATGCTGACCCCAGTATATCCCGCGCGATACGTTCAAAGATTGCGCATCCGATGGGGATGAGATCATCGGGAAAATCATAGTCCGGATTATGCAATGCCGCATGGTCCTCGCCCGGCCCCAAAAACAACATTGCGGCCCGGGCGTTCCAGCCGAATACGCCGAAATCCTCTGATGCGCGCATGGGAACACCGGCACGGCCATAAGGGACATTCAGGGAATCAATCGCTTGAGTTGCCACGCGACAAGCGTCCCGATCATTCACAGAGGCCGCGAAATTGTCGCAGACCTCAAAATCTGCAGCGAGGCCGAACTCCGCAGCGACGGAACGGGCCAAGTGGCGGGCCGCAGCTTCAAGGCTTGCCATGCCTTCGTCACTCGCTGTCCGCAAAGTGGCGTAAATCTCGCCCTCACCCGGGGCGACGCCGAATGATGGCTCACCAATATTCACATGGGTGATCGTCACCAGTCTGAAATTCTCATTCTGCGGCCCCCCATCTCCCTGTCCAAGCGCATCCAATGCAGGGATCAGTCTGGCCACGGCCTGCGCGGGTGAAATGCCATCCTCTGGAGTGGCGGCATGAGCGGTCCTGCCGACAAGCTTGATCTTCAGCCCCAGCGAGGCGCAATTGATCAGCCCGGCACAGGTAGAGACAAATCCGAACGGGCTGCCGGGTTTGACATGGATGGCAAAGGCCCAATCCGCCTTGATGTCCTGATATGCCGGATCGGAAACCACGGCTTTTGCGCCGCTGCCGTCTTCCTCGGCGGGCTGGAACATCAGAACGACACGGCCTCGCGCGACGGGCTGGCGCGAAATCATGCGCCCCAGTCCAAGCAACATGGTCATATGACCGTCATGACCGCAGACATGGCTTTTCCCCGGTGTCAGCGACTGCCACGCGATATCATCGTTTCTTTCCTGAATCGGCAAGGCGTCAAGCTCGGCACGAAACAGAACCGTCGGACCTTCCTTGCCGCTGTCAAAGATTGCTGCCACACCATGACCGCCAAGTCCGGTCAGGATACGGGTTGGAGACATCGGTTTCAGCGCTGCGACAATTCTTGCGGCAGTCTGCACCTCTTCCCCGGACAATTCGGGATGGCGGTGCAGATCACGTCGAAACTCTGTCAGTTCGATCTGATCAATATTCGTCAGCATATTCTGTATCCCTATCAGCTCGGCCGCTAAGGGGTACAGAACAGAAAACGGGACCCTCGCCAAGCGCTGAACAGTAGTCTGTAGCCTGTTCCACCCCATGATCGGGTTTGAAACGCGTACCGTGATTCTTCGGCCTGATGACGGCCAAACGCGGGGCATATTGCAGGCGCTACCCCTGCGGATCAGAACAGCGGGGAATGCCCCGAACAATGTTGAAAATCGGCTCCAGCGGCGCCGAGGATTTCGTCCGATTGTTGCCCTTGGCTTGTCCGGTCAGTGGCTGGCCGCGTTTGCCCTTGCGGTGGATGTGGTTCTTCAGCATCCACGCGCGCAACTATGCCTCCGTCTTCACGAACCGATAGGCCGCAGCTGTCTGTTCCTCGGATGCCTCACCAATCTTGATCGCCTTGTTTTCTTCGTGCGTATTGTGGTTCTGCGGCACCGGCAGGATGGCCGCCCCGCGCGATATGGCCCTGCCTCACCAGATGACCGCAGACGAAAGGAACTCCACCGTGCCCGCCCGAGCCAGCGCCTTGAATATCATCACGGCGTCCATCGGCTTGCGCCGGGCCCGCGACTTGCGCCATGCCCGTTCCGGCAGCGGGCGGAATTCTTCCCAAGGCACGACGACATCAACCATGAACAACGGGTCATTCTTGGCATCCAGGTTCGCGTAGCATTTTGAAAGATCAAAGAAACCCATCTACACCATTGTCACACTACAAGTGGACAAATGCCCTCTGCTTCATACCGCGGCGGCCCGCTCAGAGCAATTTTTCGGGCTGCCCCTAGATCATCACCCCATGATCAGCCAGGCGATCCCAATGGCGCGGCTACTATCAAACCTCTACTTGGCGGCAGATTTCGACGCCGCCCCTCCGACAGATCGCGAGGACGAACGCCCCCCGTTGAATTTCGACAAGCGACGCACGCGGCTTTCACGCAACGCCCCGATCTCATCGAGCACCGAATAGGCCGGCGTGGCAAGATGAGCGTTGATGCGTTTCAGATCGCGCAGAATGTCGAGATGTATCGACGAGGTTTCCAGCGCTTCGGGCTTGCGATCTTCGATCCGCGCCAGATGATGCAGGCTGGAATCCTGTTCCATCTTACGGATCTCGACCTTCGCAGCCATCAGTTGCATTGCCAGCTTTGGATCGCGCGACAGAAACACCGATTGCGCCAGCTGAAGGTTTTCAACCGTTTCCTGATATATGGATCTGATTTCCTTCAACCCTTCAGGGGAAAAACTGACCTGACGCTCGTTGAGTTTTTCCGCAGCAACGCACAAGTGGCTCTCGACAATATCTCCGACATGCTCGAGGTTGATCGCATAGGACAGGATTTCATCACATCGGCGCGTCTCGGATTCAGAGAGATCCAGTTTCCGCAGGCGCAGCAGGAACAGCTTGATCGCCCGCAGCCGGAAGTCGATTGAATCGTCAAGCCTTGCAATCTTGTCTGGGGTCTCGGCACGGTTGTGCAGCAAGGCATCAAGGTTGACCTCGAGCATTTCACAGACCTCATCGCCCATACGCAATGCCTCGCGCGATGCCCCCGCAAGGGCCAAGGCGGGCGTCGCAAGGCTGGCCTCGTCCAGATAGCCTATCTCTCCGGTCCCGCTTTCGGGCGCAGGCACCAAGCGCTTGACCAGCTTTTCGAGGCCCCCGACCCAGGGCAGGAACACAAGCAACAGGGCAAGGTTGAACAGAAGATGGACCTCGAGCCCAAGAGGCAACGGCCCATCCAATGCCGCGCTCCACAGGACAACATCAGCGGCAAACAGCGACATCACGATTCCACCAAAGGCGCGCACAGCCAGGTTGGCCACCGTCAATCGACGTGCTGCAAGGCCCTCTTGCATCGCCGCCAGAACGGGCGGAATAGCCCCCCCGATATTTGCCCCGGCCACGAAGACGACGACAAGCGATGGCGGCACCTGGCCGGTCTGGGAAAGAAAGGCAATAAAGACGACGGCGGCAAGGCTGGAAGTCGCAGCAGCCGCCAATCCGATCGCAAAGATGAGCGCAAAGATTGGCGCTGCAGCCAGTCCGGCAACGATATTTGCAAACAGCACGGAATCGCGAAGCGGTTCGGTCACGCCAGACATCATATGCAAGGCCAGCAACATGATCCCCAGCCCGAAGACGGCCTTGCCCATTCCTTGACCGCGTGACGTCTTGCCGCGGCTCATGGCAACGACGCCCGTCAGCACGAATACCGATGCCAGCCAGTGGATATCCATCGACAGGATCACCGCTGCCAAGGCGGTTCCCAGGTTGGCGCCCAGCATGACAGCCTGGGCCATCTTGCCGCGGATCATCCCGCGATCGGCAAATGTCGAGGCAATCAGCGCGGTGGCGGTACTCGACTGCATGGAGATCGTCACGACGAGACCGGACAGTGCTGCATGAAAGCGCGTTCTGGTTCCTGCGGCGAGCAGGCTGCGCAGCGACGCCCCAAGCCCGGACAGCACGCCGGATTTCAGTTGTTTCAGGCCCCATACGAGCAAGGCGCCCGCCGCAAGCAGATCTATCAACAGTATCGTCGGCTCCATGACGCCTCCTGGTTTTCAGATGAAATGGCCTGCAGTCCGGGCCATTTCTCTGTGAAACATATTATATTTGTCCAAACGATGCGCAAGCTGATCGCCCAGGGCGCGGCATCAGGAATTTGTGGGCAATTTCCCTGTGATCGATGCCGGCATGAAAGATACATGATGAAATCAAGTGTTTATTGCGCCATTAGAGGAGACTAGCAAAATAAGTCGTGGGGCATTCAAACATATAAATCATCAGACAATAATTTCTATCTCGTCGAAAGTTCCGACAATGCGAATTGCGGAGCCAGATTCGATTTATTTCAGTTTGAATTCATGGCGAATCTTGAATATCTAATATTTATTCACCCTTCATTTTTATTCGATTTTTGGATAAGTTTAATGCGGCTGTTCGGGGCGCCCCAACGCATTTTCCCTGTGCGTCAGGACGACCGTGAAGGGCTTTGTCCACAACAAGCGCAATGCTTGTCAATCGGCTGCGCGAGCGGTTGGCTGCGATATCGCCGCCGATATCATGCATAAGTCAGGCATTGCCCGATCAGCATCGCTTGTAGCTGATCCAAACCCTTCAAACAACATGGGAAAACAGCATGGCTGCCATGATGTTCAAGTTATCAATGGGTTAACCCTGGCCTGTTCCGCCGTTGCGTGATTTGCTGATTGCTGCTCGCGTGGCCTCATGCAGCTTGGAGTTCGAAGCGAGCACCGGACCACCCCGGTCGATGAACTCTGCATAGGGAGGATAGTCCACACTGCCGCCTGCCTCTTCGACCAGAAGGATCCCGGCGACTGCATCCCAAGGGTTCAGATGGGCCTCGAAAAATGCATCAACACGTCCGGCCGCCAGAGTGAGCAGGCTGTATGCCGCTGATCCATTCCGGCGATACTCCATTCCGATGTCGATGAGATTTTGAACCTGTTGCGGATAGGCATCGCCACCATCGCGGGCAGAACGACCAAGCAGGACCAGCGCTTCTTCGACATGCCGGCAATCCGAAACCCTGGCTTCCCGAGAGTTCACTGCAGCCCCGCAACCGGCCTGCGCTGCCCCGAGAAGATCCATATCAGGCGCGTAGACAACCGCGCATTCGATTCTGGCGTCGCGGCAGTATCCGATCGAAACAGCCCAGTCCGGCAAGCCGCGCATGAAGTTGCTGGTGCCGTCGATCGGGTCGATGATCCAGACGGATCCCCCCGCACCGGTAGCCCCCTTTTCCTCACCCAGGATCGCATCCTCGGGGTAGCGTTCACCGATGCGCTGCCGGATCAGATCTTCGACCGCAAGATCTGCCGCAGTGACGAAATCCTGATGGGATTTGCGCTGCGCAAATCTGTCAGGACGCGATGTCCGCATTCGCACGGCAAGCTGCCCTGCTTCGACGGCGACAGCCTGCGCCCATTCCAAGCGGTTGTTCATCTTTCCCGACATTACTTGATACCCCCGCCGAAACCACGAGTCAGCCCTTTTTGCACGAACCCCACCATCAGCAGGATCGGCAGGGACGCCATCAATCCGACAGCCGACAGCTTGCCCCAAAAGGTTTCGTCTTCGGTGATGAGCGTCGCAATGAATGTCGGCAGCGTGAAATTGTCGGGCGATTGAATGAACAAGAGCGCATAGGCAAATTCATTCCAGCTGAGGATGACGAGAAACACGGACGTGGCGATCAGGCCCGGCGTCATGACGGGCAGCACAATGGAGCGCAAACGCCGCATCAGAGAGGCACCATCGACCAGGGCGGCTTCCTCATACTCTACGGGAACATCGCGCACGAATCCCAGCAGCATCCAGATCGCAAAAGGCAGCGCATAGACCTGATAGACGATGATCAGGCCCAGCAGCGCGTCGAGAAGACCCAATGTGCGCAGCACCTGATACAGCGGAATGGCCAGAGAGATCGGGGGCGTCAGCTTCACCAGCAGGACGAACATCAGGAATACGAGGTCCAGTTTCGCCGGAAAACGGATCCGGACCAACGCATAGGCTGCGGGAAATGCAGCCCCCAAGGCCAGGATCGTTGTCCCGGCCGCGACGATGGCGCTGTTCAGGGCCTTGCCCAGCAAATCACCACGGATCAGCTCACGATAATGCTCAAGCGTGACCTGCGACGGTATGAGCGAGATCGAATTGGATACATAATCGATCGGAGGCCGGAGAGAGGTAGAGATCATCCACAGAATGGGCATCAGGAAGATCGCGGTTGTCAGATAGGCCAGTGCGATGCGAACGGTATCACGGCGTTTCTGGATCATGATTTGTTTCCAGCGAGTTTGAAGGCGTAAATCAGGGCCAGAAGACCGGAGATTGCAACCATGATGATTGCAGCGGCCGAGGCCGCGCCAACGTCATAGAACTTGAACCCCAGTCGATAGACATACATCGACAGGGTTTCCGTCGCCTGCCCCGGGCCGCCACCGGTAAGGGCGAAGACCTTGTCGAAGATCTTGAAGGCATCCACGCTGCGCAACAATGCCGCCAGGAACAGATAGGGCATCAGGAGTGGCAGGGTTATCCCAAAGAAGACATGCCGCGGTCCAGCGCCATCGACATCGGCGGCTTCATAGATTTCACCGGGTACCGATTGCAGCCCTGCGAGAATGATCAGAAAAGTCAACGGAGCGGTTTGCCATGTATCCACCAGAACCAGTGAAAGCATCGCAATGTCGGGATCGAACAACCATTCGACAGCGGGCAGATCCACGCTACGAAGCAGATTGTTCAAATAGCCGAAATCATAGTGGAACCATGCCCGCCAGATCGCGGTGACCACCATGGTGGACAGGACATAGGGCATCAACAACGCGGGAACGACGAACCGGCTGCCCGGCAGTTTCCCGTTTACCATCAGCGCCAATATCAGGCCGATGCCTACCTCGCTTACAGTTGCGAGAATGGCGAAAACCAGGGTGTTCCATGCTGCCGTGCGAAAGAAGCGATGCGCCAGCAAATCAGAGTAGTTTTCCAGACCGACATAGGTTGCATCCTCGAACCCGTAGTCGGTTGCAAACAGGGACAGCGCAAAGACCCGGATCAGGGGATAGATGGTCAACGCGACAAATAGCAGGATGGCAGGGGAAAGAAGCGCTATGGCCAGCGCCCCACTGTTTCTGTTCATGATACCGTTCCTTGAGAATGGGCGCCCGTCGTGCAGCAACGCGCGCCCGGCCTTGTCGATTCAGTTAGCGACGCAAGGCCTTGGCAATCTGCGCGTCCGCTTCTTCAAGCGCGACTTCAGGGCTGAGATCGCCGATCAGGGCAAGCTGCAGGTAATCGCCAAGAATGGCCTCTACCTTGTTCCATTGCTTGATACGGGGACGCGGCTTGGCATCTTTCAGTGCTGCCAGTTGGTTGGGATACCAGCGATATTTCGACACGACCTCTTCGTCGGTATAAACGCTTGCGCGGGTCGGCGGCTGGCCAATTTCCAAGGCGAGCTTCTTCTGGAATTCGGCAGAGGTAATGAAGTCGATGAATGCGCGGCCATTTTCCGGGTGCGGCGCATCGGCGGGAACCGCAAGCAACCAGGAGCCCAGCATCGGGCTGGAGCCGACATTCTGGCCAGGGGCCGCAATCACTTCGATGTCACCTGGTACACGGGATTTTTCCGGATCATCGAGAGAGGGCGCCCACGACGGCCAAAGTTCGATGGACATGGCCGTCGTGCCTTGCAGCAGCGCGTCACGCACTTCGGAAGAATTGTAGGTTTCGACACCCTTCGGTGCGTATTTCTTCAACTCGAGATACAGGTTCAGAGCTTCAAGCGCTTCGGGACTGTCGAGAGCGGATGTGCCGTCATCGGCAACCACTTTTGCGCCATGCGCCCAAAGGATCGGCAGAAAGCCTGTTACGATCGGATTTGCCTTGATGCCACGGAAAACGACTCCGGAAACGCCGTCATCGGCTTGGGAAACCTGCTTTGCCGCAGCAACAACATCCGTCCAGCTTTCGGGGCGCTCGATCAAGTCAGAGCGATAGGCGAACATCTCGACGTTGCCGACAAACGGAATGGCATAGAGCGGTCCATCCCCGGCCGGGTAGCGCGATACGCTTACCGTGGCGGGGACGAAATCCTCTTCGATTCCGCCACCCAACTGATCCAGATCGGCCAGCCAGCCACGGGACATGAATTCGGTCGCCCAGGTGTCATCCATCATGATGACATCATAGGCTCCAGCCTTTTCACGCATCGAGATCGTGGCCTTTTCCAGCAAACCGCCATAAGGCAATTCCAGCCGGTTGACCTCAATCCCCGGATTGGCGGCCTGATATGCCTCTACCGCCATGTTCAATGCCTGGGCATAACCGCCGTCACGGCCGGCAATCACAAGATCGGCAGCCGAGCTTGACCCGGCAGCCAATGCCGTCGCCGCCACACAGGCAAGCGCCTTCACCTTGAAAGTCATTCTTCCTCCTCCCACCCGAAAAGGGTCGTTGTGATGCCCTAATAAAACGGTTTCTCAAATCATGCAATAATTTTCTCAAAATCAATTTTTAGCCAATAAATTATCTTGAAAACGGTTTCTCACAATGCCATAGGTTCCGTATGAAACGCACAACCATCAAAGATGTAGCCGCATTAGCCGGCGTCTCCGCCGCAACAGTGAGTCGCGTGTTTTCCAAGGAGCCGTCCGTGTCACTTGAGATCGCCTCGAGGGTCAAAGAGGCGGCGCAGCAACTGAATTACCGGCCAAGCGTCATGGCGCGCAGCCTTACCAGTTCGCGGACGAATCTTGTCGCCCTGGTGGTGGGGCGTCTGCACAATCCCTTTGACGCAAAATTGGTCGAATCACTTTCTCAAGGCCTTCAGAAAAGCGGGCGACGGCTTTTGCTGGTGCCGGCAGATTATGGCGAAAACGATCCGGCAGCGATGGTTGCACTGGACTATCAGGTTGACGGGGTGATCGTCGCCGCTGGACATCTGTCCAAGGATTCCGCCGAACGTTTCGTGCAGCTTGGCGTGCCGGTCATTCTCTATGGCAGGACGCTTGACGCACCGGGTGTGGATTGCGTCGTCGCGGACAACCATCTTGGATCCCGCATGGTCGGAGAGCTTTTCAGGAAAACCGGCCTGAAACGCGCAGCCTTCGTGCGTCACGTTCGCAAGACTTTTTCTGACGACGAACGCGAAGCCGGCTTCAAGGCCGGGCTCGGGCCGCGGGTGGCCTGCGACGTCCTCAGGTTCACCAAGGACACCGCCCGGGAACTGTCGCTTGGCGTATTGTCCGCCGACGACAGACCAGAAGCCATTTTCTGTGCCAATGATGTATTGGCCTTTGGCGTCATAGAGGCCGCGGTGCAACTTGGTCTCGGGATTCCCGAAGATCTGAAGGTTTGCGGATTTGATGACATCGATATGGCGTCTTCGCCCTTCTACGACCTGACAACATTGCATCACTCACCAGCCGAAATAGCCGAGTGGATCGTATCGCGTCTAAATGTGCGCCTGTCTGACCCCGAAAGCGAAGTCGTGATCAAGCGCATGCCGGTTCGCCTCAAGCTGCGGCGGTCCACTCCGAATTCTTCTCAAATCGGCGGCGTCGCTGCTAAGAACCCTAGCCGAGAGGTAATTTCATGATCGAACTGTCCAATGTCGGGAAAGCCTACGGAAAGATAGAAGTAATCAAGAGCATTTCACTTTCGATTGCCAAAGGTGAATTCGTCGTTCTGGTCGGACCTTCGGGATCGGGGAAATCCACGTTGCTGCGAATGATCGCGGGACTCGAAGGTATTACCAGCGGCGACTGCTCCATTGCAGGAAAGCGCGTCAACAACCTTCCGCCCAAAGAGCGGGGGCTGGCAATGGTCTTTCAGAACTATGCTCTTTATCCGCATATGACGGTCTTTGATAATCTAGCCTTTGCGCTCAGGGTACAGGGCCTGTCGAAAAACGAGATCAAGGAACGGGTGGCGCGCGTTTCGGCTATCGTTCAGCTTGATCAATACCTGGATCGCAAACCCTCGCAGCTGTCAGGCGGCCAGCGACAGCGCGTGGCAATGGCACGTGCAATGGTTCGCGATACTGGTCTGTTCCTGTTCGACGAACCGCTGTCGAACCTTGATGCAAAACTGCGTGGGCAGATGCGGGTGGAAATCAGGAAGCTGCACGACAATCTGGGTGCGACATCGATCTATGTGACCCATGACCAGACCGAAGCCATGACGCTGGCCGACCGCATCGTCGTTCTGGACAAGGGGAATATCGAACAGGTCGGCACGCCTCACGAACTTTACGAGGATCCGAGAACCCGTTTTGTTGCCGGTTTTCTGGGATCACCTTCGATGAACTTTATCGATGGCGATATCGGCAACCTTCAAGCAAACGAAGCATATGGAGTTCGCCCCGAAAACATCAAGCTGTCTCCGACCGGCGAAGACGATCTGAAAATCATGTCTCGGCTGGAGCTGATCGAGTATCTGGGCTCCAGTGCGCTTTGCCATTGCAACTTCCACGGCCAGAACATTGTGGCCCAATTGCCGCCAGCCGAGGCATCAGCGCTGCAAGCAGGCGGGGATGTCGAACTTTACATCGCGCGAGACACGGCCATGAAGTTCAACGGCAATCAACGACTTGCAGCGTGAAACGGTCAAGCAGGTTCAGCGGACCTCTTTGATCCCAAGATGACCTTTGCTGCTTCGGCCAGTCGGTATCGGGCGAACAATTGACAGAAGGAAGCTCCATTGGGTTATTCCATTTGGCTGCAATTTTGCGAGCGTGGCGAGAAGCTTCTGCAGAACAAGATTCAGGAAATCGCTGACGAATGCGCCAGCCCCGTGTTCAAGCCGCATCTGACATTGGTCGGTGACATCGAAGTTGACCCAAGCACCATCAGGCAGCAGATGGAACTGCTCGCGCAAAAGATAGTGCAGTTCGATATGCCCGTGCGTGATATCGGTGCCTCGGACAGCTTCTTCATGGCATTGTACCTGTCTGTCGAAATCCCCCGCGCTCTCTTGAACATGCGTATTGAGGTCGCGAGGAAGCTGAAAGTTGATCTCTGCAACATCGACACGCCTCATGTCAGCCTGGCCTACGGAGATTCTCGGCAGCGCAGGGCGCTGAAGCAGCAAATCATGCTCGCTCAGGATCTCCGCGGCGCGATCCTGCGTGCAAAGGGGATAAGTCTGGTTCACTCCTCAAAGGATGTTCCGATCCAACAATGGAAGATCATTGAAACCCTCGCCTTTCAATAGATTGAATCTGCGGCACCCCCGAAGAGGTGGTCGCGAGATTTCGGACCAGTTGCCAAGCTGTAGCGACTGACGAAGGAACGAGCCAGATGGCGAAGCGAAGCCGCTATTGGGCGGAGTTCAAGGAGCTATGGCTGAAAATGGGTGATGCGGCCTGAGAGGGCGGCGTATCGTGGGGGAGGATTACCGACCCATCGCAACGGAAGTCCGAGCGGATCACTCTTGAACTCGCAGCGTGACCGGATCCAGATTCTTATGACCGGAATGCGCCGCCAGAGAATTGCCACCACCGCCGGATACGGTCCACCGCACGTTCGCGCACGTCTGGTGATTATTTGTTCGTTGTCTTGTTCATGATGCTCCAGCCTAGTCACGAGTTGGAGCCTCCGAAAAACCCGGCGCGGTTCACGTCCGGAACGGTGGAAGTACCAGATGGCAACCGGCGTTACTTGCTCAGCGTCGGTCAGGATCGCGGCTTCAATGCGGTCTTCGTGGCACCGAACGCCCTTGGTCAGCAGGACAACTTCATGGATGGCTTTGCCAGCCACGCCACCCGCCACATTGCATGGCCGTGAGCCAGGTTGCGAACGAGAAGCTTTATTCGTTGCGATTAAAGTGCAAGGATAAAGAGCACAATTACAGTTCGCTCCGATCTCATGGGAAACCGACACAGGACGGGGGGTGCCGATGTTTCGAGGTTCCGCCGCGGTGCTTGCGGTGGCCGTTTTGGCCTTCGGCCTGCTTGGCAGCAGTGCCGGCGCACAGCAATGCCCGGCGCGTGATTTCCTGAGCGAACCCATGCCCGCCGATTTTTCCGCTCCAGATCGGCGCGCAGCGATCCTGCAGGCCTATCCCGATCTGATGCCGGGTGAAGGCCCCGGCAGCTTGATTGGCCCGGACGGCAGCCTTTTCACGATATCGGGGCCCACCGACCGGGCAGCTCGCGCTCGCCTTGAAGCGCCAACGATGGGCGACCAGTTCATCCCGGTTTATCCCTTGTCGCGCGATCTGGACAGCCGCACCAAGCCTTTCTTCGATCCGGGCCGTGTGCGCGATGGCGCATTTTTCGCGATGCTTTACGGCAATGACCGTGCCCAAGTGGAGGCTGCGCTGGAAACGGTTGTCTTTGGCAACGCGCGTTTTCATGTGACGACACGGCATGGCGTGGCCTGTCAACTCCGCTCTGCCTTCGCAAGTCTGGAACCGCAGAAGACGGCGCTTGCCCCCTTCTTCGAAACCGTTGGAGGTGGCTATGCCTGGCGACCTATTTCCGGGACCAACCGATTGAGCCCGCATTCCTGGGGCATCGCGATCGACATAAACGCATCGCTTGGTGGCTATTGGCGCTGGACCGGTGCGTCCGAGGGCGCGGTTGGCGACTACGACAACCGCGTTCCGTGGAGTCTTGTCGAGGCGATGGAGCGATCAGGCTTCATCTGGGGCGGCAAGTGGCACCATTTCGACGGCATGCATTTCGAGTTTCGCCCCGAGTTGATCCTTTACGGGCGGATGGCGCAGGGAGACAGGTGATGACTGATCGGTTGAAGGCAGCAGCAGCGGGGGCGCTGATTGCAATCTTGCCCGCGAATGCAGGGGCGCAGGCGCTTCTGGAAACCTATCGCGCCGAGATCGCCCCGGTGGATCGCCGCAATTCCGCGGGTGCCGCGCTTACGGACCCGGGCGCGATCCTTGCCCAGGACCGTGCCAATGTGCATCGCTTTGGGCACAGGCAGGCTGGCGACACGATGGATGCAACCTTTTCTTCGCGCAATCTCCGTGCGGCGATGAGCAGGTTTCTTTCGCGCGGGTCTGTCAGCCCGGCGGCCTCGCAGGTGCTGCGCTCTGGAGGGGCCCTGCTTGAGGTCGGTATCTGGGGGCGTGCCGGATCGGTCAGCCATATCACCGTCGATGTCGCGCAGGACATGGCACCGCAGGGTGGCGATCCGGGCGATATGTTGTTGCCGCCAGCCGATATTGCTGAGAATGCCGCAGGTATCCAGGCAGCGCTGAACGCCAGGGGCTTCGACGCGGGCCCGGTTGACGGTCAGCCCGGTCGCCAGACACGTGATGCGATCCTGGCCTTCCAGCGAAGCCTCGGGCATCGCGCCACGGGTGCGTTGACCCGCTCGGAATGGGAGACGCTGACTGCCTTGGCGCGCGCTCCCGGGCCAAGCTTTGACTGCGCCCAGGCCGGCACCGCGACCGAGCGGGCGATATGCGTCAATCCTGCGCTGGCGGCGCTGGACCGTGCGCTTGGTGATGCATGGACTGCGCGGCGGCGGGTCGACAATTCCGAGGCCAGCCTCTCTGAGCAGCGCCGGTGGATTGCCGAGCGGGATAGCTGTCAGGGTGACATGACCTGCCTTCAGGCGTCGATGAGCGAACGCGTTGCGGTCTTGGGCGGAGAGGTTCCCGACCTTCCCGCCATGCCCACAGCGACAACGGACATTCCCGTCCATCATTCCGAAAACGAAGCCACGATGACGGTCGCCGCGCAAGGCGGTCTTGTCACCGTGGATGGGCGTATCCTTTACAGCGACGACCACTTGGGCGCGCTGATCGTGCCCCAACAAAGCAGCATCAGCTATCGCGATCACAAACAGGAACTGGAGCGTCGTCTGACCTATACGGAATGGTTGGTGGGTTCGGAAGATCTGGAGGCAGGGCTTGCGAAGGGAGAGACCGCGCTGCAGCGCTACTTTGACCAGATACCGCGCGCCGCACAGGACGAGATCGTCAGGCTGGCTTTGTCCACCTCGGGTGTGAGTGATATCACGAACGACCCCTGTTTCAAGAACGCGCGGTCATCACGTTACGGCTGCGCCATGAGAAATCTGACGACCGAATTCGATCGCCGGCGCTTCCAGCAGGCCGCGGCAAGAATCATCACCCGAACTGCCATGGCGGAACAGTTCGATCTGCCGCTTCGGGCGCGCGCATTCTGTGCGCTTGGCCCGATCGATCGTGCGTTCGATTTCGATACGGGCATGGTCGACTGGGCATCGATGATCGCAAACAGCTGCCAGTTCAACACAGCAGAGACCGATCTGGCCTCGGCCGTGCCGCAACAGTCGAAAATGGACCCCGCGCGGGTCGAAGACCTCGCGCGACGGTACAACGGTCGCGATGCGCGGGGACAACGCCGCCAGATGCCGCTGATGCTTGTTTTCGACGTCGAGCTGTCATTGAAGCGACACCCGAATGGGCGGATGGGACCTGATGGGGTGATGCAGACAATTCGAACGCTGCGTCGGACCGGCCCCGTCGAATTGCGCTGGAGCGGCGCGCCGGAAAAGCTTGTCCTGCAATTCGAAGCTCCGACCGGCAATCGACCACCCGAGGCGGTTGACCTGCGGCAGGCAGGTCCGGCCTTTCGCCTGTTGGAGCGCGCGCCAAAACTGGACGCAACGGATCTTGGTGCGGCATTGACCACTCATGCGTCGTCCAGCGATGGCATCATGGTTCGCCTGCCTGCCTGGGCCACCAGCCAAGAGCCTGCGCGCCTCTCCATCGCCAATTTCTTTCAGTCCGAGGGTGTGGCGCAACAGATTGCCGCTCTGACCGCTCAGCCATTGGAACATGTCGCCTGGACACAACTGTCTTCGCGTGAAAGGGGTGTGCCCGACATCGAATTGGTCCTGGTCTTTCCCACGCCTTTTGCCCTGGTCGAAAGCGCAGCCATCGATCCCGCGCTTGCGCAGCCGCGCAACGGCGAGGATCTGGCGCTGTTGGCCCGCATTTCGGAACCCATGTTGATGGAGGGCAGCGTGGACCCCGCGCTCGTTGCCGTTGTGCAGCCGGTCGCCTTCGAGATCACCGAACCGGGGATCGGCGGCGCAAGACAGGTCGTCGCGCGCCCTGAACTTGCCGAGGTCGAGGTGGATCCGAGGGAGCGGGTGTTCCTGCCGACAATCTGGTGGTTCGCTGCGAAGGCGGCCGAATTGCAAGGTCAGGATATCGACAAGTATCTGAACGCAGCCATGGATCGCGCAAACCTGCATCGCGGTGATACCTTTGCCCGGCTTGACGCCCTGGACGCAGCCAGAACAAAAGTTCAACAGGCCAGGCAGGCCAAGGAGGAAGCACCCTGGATCGCGGGGCGCATGACGCTTGGAGCCTATGATCTGGAAGGCAAGGCATGGCCCGTCAACGGCGTGCAACTTGTGCTGCCGGTTCAGGGCGCCACCGAAAAAGCCCTGATGCGCGGGGTCCAGCCCCGAATAGATGTGCGTGCCTTGACGATTCCCATGTCCATCGAGGAGGCCCGCGCTTTCGAGGCCGCGCGAGAAGCCGCCCGACGGGGATCAGGTCCACTTTCCTTCTATGCCCGTGTCGACATGCTGGCCCCGCAAGGGCCGGATCAGCTTGCAGCACAGGCCCATATACGCGAGTTGCTTCTGTTTGTTCCGCAAGGTTCGGCATCGCAGAAAATGAAGGTTTCGCCTGCGCTCGACCGGGATGCAGCCATTGCGCGGCTGGAGTTTGACCCGGTGCCCGAGGTCGAAGCCATGGAAAGCGCGCCTGCAAGAACGGCGGCGGCAGCACCCGTTTCCACCAGAACTGCGGCGTCGCAGGCTGCCTTGGCGGCAAGCAGCATTTCGCCAACCGCCACTGCGCCCTTGCCGGATGACGGCTGGCCCGAATTGCCGGAACTTGCGGTTGCGCAAAGCGACTGGGACCTGCTTGGACTTCGCACCGGCATGACCCTGCCCGTGGCCGAGGCCGCGCTGCGCGAGCGTGGTGGTATTCTTGCCGTGCTGGAACGGCCCAGAAGCGAACCAGACCCGGATCAGGTCCGCTCGACCCTGTACCAGCGGATGTATGTCGGCGCAGAGGGCACCGAAGCCATCACCCTGGCAGCGCCGGGACCAGAGGGACCGGTTCTGGCCATTCTGCGCCGGTTTCAGTTGCCGCGCGGTGATCTGCCCTTCGAGGCGATCCTGCAATCTCTGACCGAGAAATATGGCACGCCCGCGATGCAGGATGATTTGCCCGAGGGAGCCCGCATGTATTGGTTCGACGGTGCCCCTGGAGCAGCACAGGTGATTTGCCGACCGCATTTCTCTCGTCGCGTGGATGTGAGCAGATGGCGATCACTTGATGATGCTGACATCTCTTTCGACCTGTCGCAGCGGCCCGCGGCGTGGAATTGGGCCATCGCCGATATGCCGGTGGATTATGCCGAGCAGGCTTCGTCCTGCGGGCATGTGCTGGCATTCGAACCCGAAAGCATGGCGCAGCAGGGCGGAGCCGCCTTCACGATGATGCTGATCGACTACGAAGCCCTGCGAATGGTGGATGAGACATTGGCCAATGTCCCGGCAGCGCAACAACTCAAGATCGATTTCTAGTCCCCGTGATGGCAGAGTGAACTGGCTGGGTCGGCGGCCTCTCTTGCGGAACTCTCCGTTAGGGGGCTGCGTCAGATTGGCTGGCGATGGCGCTGCCGCAAACGTTCATGCCAGTCGACCAGAACCTGGAATGTGTCAGAGATATTCTCCGGCATGTCGGGCATTTCGCGACGCAAGGGCGCGACGGGCGGATCGCTCGCCAGGCGGCGAATGCTGCGCAGCCCTGATTGCACGGTGGCATAGCGGTCATCGGTTGACCTCGGAGAGAACCATGACCCTGGACGGACGGCTCGCTTTCCCGATTCACGATACCGCAATCAGAGGACCGGCCAGCGGCATGTCACGGTCGCACCTGAAAGGCCTGAAACAGATACACACCCGATCACATGTTCAGAAGGTCAAAAAAGTCTTGCATCGAAGGGGGCAACCAAACATGAGGCTCGGCGCCAGCCAACCTGGCGCAACCCTCGAACGAAGAATGCCGCCAAACCGGTCAGCGCACGCCGCGATCATCAGGTCTAACAGGGGCCGGGCCTCGTAGCGATCCGGTCACTCCTGAAACCATTGGTATTGGCGTCACGATCAAGCCGCGCGCCTTGCGACGGCAATCGGCCCCGATCATTTGAATGACAGCTTGGCTAAAAACACATTCCATTATGGAATGACAAAGCCACGAACCATCGTTTTTCATGACCGTCTGACCGGGCTAGCTTTCCCCCATCAAAACCCAACACGGGTCAGAACGGAGGCACCATGACCGATCCGAAATTTGCCCATCCCGACACGATCAGAGCCCGGTTTTCCGCGGCGATGTCCTATATGTATCGCAATGAAGTTCCGGCCTATGGCACGCTGATGAGCCTTGTCTCGGACGTCAACCAGCGTGTGCTCGACGCAGATCCCATTCTGGCAGGGAACATGCGCTGGACCGGACAACTGGCGCGGGTCTCGGAAGAACGCCATGGCGCCATCCGCGTCGGAACCGCAGAAGAGTTGTCCACGATCCGGCGGCTGTTTGCCGTCATGGGCATGCATCCCGTCGGCTATTACGACCTGACCGAAGCCGGAGTCCCCGTGCATTCGACGGCCTTCCGCCCCATTGGCGAAGAGGCCCTGCGTCGCAACCCGTTTCGGGTCTTCACCTCCTTGCTGCGTCTTGACCTGATCGCGGATGAAGATCTGCGGGCCGAGGCAGCGCGGCTGCTGGAGTCGCGCAAGATCTTTACCGACAGATGTCTGGTCCTGATCGAGCGCAGCGAAAAGCAGGGTGGCCTGACCGAAGAAGAAGCCGCCGATTTCGTCAATGAAGCGCTGGAAACATTCCGCTGGCATGCCGACGCCCTGGTGGACCGCGCACTGTATCAACGCCTGCATGACGCACATCGCCTGATTGCCGATGTCGTGTCTTTCCGCGGCCCCCATATCAATCACCTGACGCCGCGCACGCTGGACATTGACGCTGTCCAGAAAATGATGCCCGAACGAGGTATCTCCCCCAAGGCCGTCATCGAAGGGCCGCCGCGGCGCAAATGCCCGATCCTTCTGCGCCAGACCTCGTTCAAGGCGCTGGAAGAGGCCGTCAACTTTGCCGGAGAGCAGGGCCACCATACGGCACGCTTTGGCGAGATCGAGGCGCGTGGCCAGGCTTTGACGCCCAAGGGCAAGGCACTCTACGACCGTCTGCTGACCGAGACCCGCAACCGCGTGCAACCCAGGGCCGATGGCAGCAATGCCGCGGAATATGTCGCGACCCTGAACGAGGTCTTTGCCGCATTCCCCGATGATCTGGACAGCATCCGCAGCCAACAGTTGGGCTATTTCGAATATTCGGTCACGGAAAAGGCCCAGAACCTGTCGGGCAAGGTCTTTGCCGGGGATCCGGACACATTGATGGCCGCTGGCTATCTGCGCGCCGATCCAATCGTCTACGAGGACTTCCTGCCCGTCAGCGCGGCCGGAATCTTTCAATCGAACCTTGGAGATGAGGCCGGACAGGAATTCGAGGCCAGCCCGAACCAGACCCGCTTTCAAGAGGCTCTGGGGGCGCCGGTGCAAGATGAGTTCCAGCTGTATCAGGACATCCAGGATAGCTCCTTGGCGCGCTGCCTGAAGGTCTTGCAAGGACATGAACGCGAAATTGCCTGAAGGCACGCAACGACAAGAAAGGGAACTGAAACGATGAAAGATGCAATCACGATGGATCTGAAGGCCGAAGCCGCGAATATCCTGACCTCTCTGGGACTGGACGCCGCAATTCTGGATGCCGGCACCATGGCCAGCTTCAGCCCGGTCAACGGGCAGCAGATCGCCTCGCTTGCCGCGGATGATGCCGCATCGACCGCCGCTGCCATCGACCGCGCCGATGCCGCCTATCGCGCATGGCGTGACGTCCCCGCCCCGCGTCGCGGGGAGCTGGTGCGCCTGCTGGGCGACGAATTGCGCCAGCACAAGGCCGCACTGGGTCGGCTGGTGTCGATCGAAGCCGGAAAGATCGAATCCGAAGGTCTGGGCGAAGTGCAGGAAATGATCGACATCTGCGACTTTGCAACCGGCCTGTCGCGCCAGCTTTATGGCCTGACCATCGCCACCGAACGCCCCGGCCACCGGATGATGGAGACCTGGCATCCCCTTGGTGTCGTGGGCGTCATCAGCGCTTTCAACTTCCCGGTGGCCGTATGGTCCTGGAACACCGCCCTGGCGCTGGTCTGCGGCAATAGCGTGGTCTGGAAGCCGTCGGAGAAAACCCCCCTGACCGCTCTGGCCTGCCAGGCCATTCTTGATCGCGCATTGGCCCGCTTTGGCGATGCGCCGGAAAACCTGTCTCAGGTTCTGATCGGCGCGGCCGACGTTGGCGCAGCGCTGGTCGAAAGCAAGAAGGTACCGCTGATCTCGGCCACTGGCTCCACCCGCATGGGTCGGATCGTCGGGCCCAAGGTTGCCGAGCGCTTTGGTCGCTCGATCCTGGAACTGGGCGGCAACAACGCCGGCGTCGTCTGTGCCTCGGCCGATCTCGACATGGCCCTTCGCGCCGTCGCATTCGGAGCCATGGGCACGGCGGGACAGCGTTGCACCACCACAAGACGCCTCTTCGTGCATGAATCGGTCTATGATGCGCTGGTTCCGCGCCTGATCCAGGCCTATGACTCGGTGACCATCGGCAATCCGCTGACCACGAAGGCACTGGTCGGCCCGCTGGTAGACAAGCAGGCCTTCGACGCCATGGAATCCGCGCTCGAAGCCGCCAAGGAAGCAGGCGGCACCGTTCATGGCGGCGGGCGCTATGATGCCGGGGAACCGGATGCCTATTACGCCCGCCCTGCCCTTGTGGAAATGCCCGATCAATGCGGGCCGGTCACCGAGGAAACCTTTGCGCCGATCCTTTACGTCATGAAGTTCAGCGATTTCGATCAGATGCTGGAGGCACATAATGCCGTCGGCGCAGGTCTGTCTTCGGCGATCTTCACGACGGATCTGCGCGAAATGGAAACCTTCCTGTCCTCGCGCGGCTCGGATTGCGGCATTGCCAATGTCAATATCGGCACCTCCGGGGCTGAAATCGGTGGCGCATTTGGCGGCGAAAAGGAAACTGGCGGCGGGCGTGAAAGCGGCTCGGACGCATGGAAGGGCTATATGCGCCGCGCCACGAACACCGTGAACTATTCGCGCGATTTGCCGCTGGCACAGGGTGTCGTCTTCGACATCTGATGATCCGATGACACATATGAACCAGATCGAGGCCGGCTTCATGCCGGCCCACCGGATGCGGGGAATCGGCGTTTCTCTGATCCTTGAAATCGGGGCAAGGGCCGCGCAACTGAAACGCGCGGGCCGGCCCGTCATCATCCTGGGGGCCGGAGAGCCGGATTTCGACACACCAGAGCATGTCAAGCGGGCGGCCACTGCGGCCATGGATCGGGGCGAGACGAAATATACCGCTCTGGACGGATCGCCCGCGATGAAACAGGCGGTGATCACCAAGTTCAGTCGCGACAATGACCTGCATTTCGCGGCAGATGAGATCACCGTGGCATCGGGTGCCAAGCAGATCCTGTTCAATGCCATGATGGCCAGCTTGAATCAGGGCGATGAGGTCATCATCCCGACCCCTTGCTGGACCAGCTACTTGGACATCGTGCGGATCGCAGGCGGCACAGCTGTCACCCTGCCCTGCGATGACAGCGCCGGGTTCCGTCTGAATGCAGCGCAGCTGGAGGCCGCAATCACGCCACGCACACGCTGGCTGTTGCTGAACTCGCCTTCCAATCCGACGGGCGCCATCTATTCCGCCGAGGACTATCGTGAATTGAGTGCCGTTCTGCAGCGGCATCCGCATGTCTGGTTGATGGCCGACGACATGTATGAACATATCCTCTATGATGGGCGCCACTTTGTCAGCCCACTGAACGCCTGCCCCGAACTGCGCGAGCGTTGCCTGACGATCAACGGGGTCAGCAAGGCCTATGCCATGACCGGCTGGCGGATCGGCTATGCGGCGGGTCCGGCCGCGCTGATCAAGACCATGGCCGCCGTGCAGAGCCAGTCGACATCCTGTCCCAGTTCGATCAGCCAGGCCGCGGCCATTGCCGCTCTGGAAGGTCCGCAGGACCTTCTGGCCGAACGTGCCGCGTCGTTCCAGAAACGGCGTGACCTGGTCGTCGCAGCGCTGAATGACATCGACGGGCTGTCCTGCCGCATCCCGGAAGGCGCATTTTATACCTTTGCGAACTGTGCGGGCGTCATTGGTCGGACGGCCCCGGACGGGACACTGATTGACAGCGATACGAGCTATTGCCGCTGGCTGCTTGATCATGCCGATGTTGCCGTCGTGCCGGGGTCGGCTTTCGGCCAGTCACCCTATTTCCGCATATCCTATGCGACATCGCAATCGGAACTGACCGAGGCCCTGGGTCGCATTGCCCGCGCCACGGCAGAACTGCGCTGACAAGAAAACCGCGCCCGACCATACCGGGCGCGGTTCAATACCGGATGATGGCTGATAGCGCCCGCCCTATTCTGCGGCGGCGGCCTTTTGCGCGAACATCTTCATCGCGTTCTCCATCTTGGTCAGATAGGCCGCATCCTCATCGATATCGAGATCGTCAAACATCTCTTCCGGTTCTTCCCATGCGATATGGGTGGTGCCTTCCTTGCTGAAGACCAGCATTTTCAGCGGCAGATAAAGACCGGCGCGAATGTCATCCTGCATCGGCTGGCTGCCCAGCTTGGGATTGCCGAAAATCACCACTTCCGAGTCATCCAGCGCCATGTCGACAGACTTGGCACCTGCGGCGTGATCCACCCGCAGAAAGACCTTGGCACCGGCATCGGTGATTGCGCTTTCCAGACGGTCGGCCACCTGCGAGACCGAACCCTCGGCAGGGATTTCCTCGATATCGGCCAGTGCCGGCCCCGCAAGGGCAAGTGAGGCGATGAGTGCGGTAACGAGACGGGGCATTGCAATTCTCCTGTCTGACATATGCGTCACAAAACGGCGCGGACCGAAGAAGGTTCCGGTTCCACCAGATTGATGCCATGTAAATTCAAGGGCATCCACCCCGCCGGGCCCCAGTTAACCGGTTAGTGATAGAACCCGTCTGACCGCGGCCGGATAGCCCTCGACCCCGAATCCGGCCACGACCCCATCCGCACGCTGGGATACGTAGGAAAAATGGCGGAACGGCTCTCGCTTGTGGATCTGACTGATATGAACCTCGATCACCGGACCGTCGAACATGTTCAGCGCGTCCAGTACCGCCACCGAACTATGCGTCAGGGCGGCGGGATTGATGACGATGCCGCAGGCCTCGCCGCGTGCTTCCTGGATCCAGTCAACCAACTGGCCTTCCCAGTTGGTTTGGAGAAAACGGATTTGCGCCTTGTCTTCGGCGGCGGCGCGGCACATGGTTTCGACATCTGCCAGGGTCTCATGCCCATAGATTTCGGGCTGGCGCTGTCCCAGAAGGTTCAGATTGGGTCCGTTGAGAACATAAATGGTTTTCATGGGCTGTTCCCTGACTGAAATGGCGGCGCGCGCTGATCATAGCGCCGCCGCCAGAATTGATAAGTCCGAAAAGAACGCCGGTCAGGCGGTCAATGCGTCCGGGTTGACCTCTTCGCTGTCATCCGGCGCGATCATCTCTGCCACGGTCTTGGACAGGGTCACCATCCCGATATGCTGGCCCTGGCTGTCGACGACATTGGCGCGATTGGTCTCGGCATTCGTCATCGCCCGAGCCGCCTCTTCCAGAAGGGTTGTGACCGGAACGGTCACCGGCGTTTCCGCGCGCTGCCCCTTGCGCAGGATGGTGCGCACGGTGATCACATTGCCGCGCTTCACATCGCGCACGAAGCTGCTGATATAGTCATCCGCCGGGCGCAGAACGATCTGTTCACCCGTGCCCTGCTGGATGATGCGGCCATCGCGCAGGATGGCGATCTTGTCACCAAGGCGCAGCGCCTCGTCCAGGTCATGGGTGATGAAGATGATCGTCTTGCGCAACTCGGCCTGCAGATCAAGCAGGACCGATTGCATGTCGGTCCGGATCAAGGGATCCAGCGCCGAGAAGGCCTCGTCCATCAACAGGATTTCAGGGTCATTGGTCAGCGCACGGGCCAGACCGACACGCTGCTGCATCCCGCCCGAAAGCTGGTTGGGATAGCTTTCCTCGAAACCGTCAAGACCCACCCGGCTGATCCAGCGCCGGCCGCGCTCGATCGCTTCCTTGTCGCTGACCCCACGCAGCTTGAGACCATAGATCGTGTTCTCGAGCACCGTGCGATGAGGAAACAGTGCGAACTTCTGAAACACCATGCCGGTCTTTTCACGCCGGAATTGCAGCAATTCGCGCTCGGACATCTGGACGATATCCTGACCGTCAAAGACCACCTCCCCGGCGGTCGGTTCGATCAACCGGTTGATATGGCGGATCAGGGTCGATTTCCCCGACCCCGACAGCCCCATGACAACCTGAATCCGCCCGGCCGGAATGGTCAGATTGATGTCGTCCAGCCCCAGCACATGGTTGTATTTGGCCTTCAACTCGTCCTTGGTCATCCCGGCTTTCACCTTGTCGACATGGCTTGCGCCATTGGGACCAAAGATCTTGTAAAGGTGATTGATCTGAATATCGTGAATTGCCTCAGCCATGCACGGCCTCCAGATGTTTTTGCAGCCGTTTGCCATAGGCCTGGGTGGCCCGGTCAAAGATGATCGCAATCGCGACGATGGCCAATCCGTTCATCACCCCAAGGGTGAAATACTGGTTGTTGATGGCCTGCAGCACTGGCTGACCCAAACCGCGCACACCGATCATCGACGCCACGACAACCATCGCAAGGCTCATCATGATGGTCTGGTTGACCCCCGCCATGATCGTGGGCAGCGCCAGTGGCAATTGCACATCCTTCAGCTTTTGCCGCCCGTTCGAACCAAAGGCATCGGCGGCCTCAAGCACATCGGCAGGCACCTGCCTGATGCCAAGATTGGTCAGACGGATGATCGGCGGCACGGCATAGATCACGACCGCGATCACGCCAGGCACCTTGCCCAGACCAAAGATCATCACGACCGGGATCAGATAGACGAAGCTCGGCATCGTCTGCATCATGTCCAGGATCGGGGTGATGATCGAATTTGCACGATCAGAACGCGCCATCAGGATCCCCGAGGGGATACCGATCACCACGGCAATCAAGGTACAGACCGCAACCATCGCAATGGTGCGCATCGTATCTTCCCACATGCCGAAATAGCCGATCAGGCAGAGCGAGATGACAGTGCCCAGCACAATCTGCCAACTTCGGCTTAGCCCCCAGATCATCAGGGCCAATGCGGCAAGAACGATGATCCATGGCGTGTTGATCAGCAGGTTCTCGATAAAGATCAACAGGACCTGGATGGGATGGAACAGGTTCTCGAGCGTTTCGCCATAGGCCCGGGTGAACTCGCGAAAGGCGGTATCGATGGTAATCCGCAGGCCACGCAAGTCGGCCCGACCCATGGCAGGAAAATCGACAAAATCCATTATTCTTCTACTTTTCTTTAGACCTCATCCGAGGCCGGACATCTGATGGAAGGACGGGGCGCATCATGCGCCCCGCCTGATGTCCACGTTCAGAGAGCGTCCTGAACTTTGGCCGCCACATCTTCCGAGAGCCATGCGCTCCAGACCTCGGGATAGTTCTCGAGGAAGTAATAGGCACCGTCTTCATTCGTGGCCTGATTGTCGCCCATCCAGGCCAGCAGTTCGTTGACCGTGGCATTGGACCAGGCACGCTTGCCCAGATAGTCCATCGTAACCGGGTTGTTGTCGGCGAACTCCTTGGTCACCGCGGTGAACACGTCCGAACGCGACCATTCGTTCAGCTTGGGATCGGGGCAGTTGTTCACGACCGTGCAGTTGTCCCAGGACTCCTTGTCGTGCTCGACTCCGAGATCCAGCTTGGTCATGTCGTATTTGCCCAGGATCGCCGTCGGCGACCAGTAGTAACCCAGCCAGCCTTCATCCCGGTTGAAGGCCCGCGCGATCGAACCGTCCAGCCCTGCGGCCGAACCCGAATCGATCAGTTCGAAGCCTTTCTCCTCGGCATCCAGTGCGATGAACTGGTTCTGAGTGATGATCTGGCAAGCCCAGCCTGACGGACAATTGAAAAAGGCACCCTTGCTGGAATCCTCGGCACCAGGGAACAGTTCGGGATGCTCAAGCGCATCATGGATCGTCTTGATGCCATGTTCTTCGGCCAGCTTCGTGGGGATCCAGAAACCTTCGACACCGCCATCGGTCAAAATTTCCGAGGCGATCACGATGCGCCCTTCGGCGACTGCGGCATCCAGCGGCACCTTGACCGCATTGACCCATAGTTCCGGGGCGATGTCAGGCTCGGCCTTTTCGTTCATCGAGGTAAATGTTGGAACGGTATCACCCGTCACCAGGGCAACATCGCATCCATAGCCCTCTTCAAGAATGATCTTGTCGACCCAGGCGGCCAAACCCGCCGAAGCCCAATTCATCTCGGCCAATGTGACGTCGCCACAATCTTCGGCGGCATAAGCGGCAGGTGCCGCAACCATCAGGCCCAGAACCGCGAGTGCGGATTTCATTGCTGTCATGGAACTCCCCTTTGTCGTTTTTCGGACCATGTGTCGATCCGACCCATGATTGACCGCGTTGATGCGGTCGAAAGCTTAACTGCTTGCCTGAATGATAGGACAGCCAGCCCCGGATGTCACATCTTCGCGAAAGATTGTTCGTATCCTTTTGTTTTATGGCTGTTTTTTATACAGAGATTCGTGGATTTCCTCGCCTCAGGGCGACGAACTCGGCGAAAATTCCCGCCTGGCGGCGCGGTTTCACGACTTCAGATCCATTGTTCGAGAATATCGAACAGAGAAAGCGAAAATTGATGCCTAATCACTGGCGATCAAGCGGACTATCTCAGCGTCACGAAAGCGCAATAAAGCGCCGGAACAAACAAACCAAGGACGACTGATATGAAACGTTTTGCTTTTGCTCTTGCTGCACTGACCCTGGTCTCGGGCGCTGCCTCGGCTGCCACTTCGGACCACGAACGTCCCGAAGCAACTGTCCAACCCGTTCAAGCTGAAGAAACCGTTACAGTCCGCGCAGGTTCGGTCCTGACCGCAGTTGAACTGCACCGCGCGGGCCTGTCGGCTGACGAAAAACTGACCGTGACCAACTTCCCGTCGAGCGAATGGGCCATGACCCACTACGAGCGTTGATCGCCCTGTCAGAGACGCTTGCATCCATGGCAAGCGTCTCCTGACACGAGACAAGTAACAGGTCTGTGAAGGAGCCGCCGAATTTGGGCGGTTTTCCTTTTGGCGTTTTTGGCGCATGTACGCCAGGATCACGAGACAACGGATCTGACGCCTTCATGGAAACCACTGTTCTGCGTACCTTCATCGCCATTATTGATGAAGGCAGCTTTTCGGCTGCCGCCAGACGCATGGGTATTTCGCGCAGCATCTGCAGCAAATACATCACCGATCTTGAACATGATCTGGGGACGCGGCTTCTGACACGAACGACTCGCTCGGTCAGTCCGACAGCCATTGGTCTGGAATACAGTCGGCGCCTGCGCGAGGCATTGCGCCTGATGGATGAGGCCAATGAGGCGGTGCGCGTGGCCAGCGACCATCCTTCCGGCGTGCTGAAGATCGGTGCGCCCGTGGGCTATACGCTGAAGGTGCTGCAACCCCATATTCTGCACTTTACCCAGGAATTCCCGGAAATTCAGTTGGAACTGGTTCTGGATGATGGCCTTGCGAATCTGGTCAGCGACAGTTTTGACGCGGTGATCCGCATTGGCAATCTCGAAGATTCAACCCTGCATGCGCGAAAACTGGACGAGGCGGAAATCCTGCTGGTGGCCTCGCCTGATTATGTCAACAATCGCGGCATTCCGCAGGCGCCTGCGGATCTCCTGCAGCATGATTGTCTGCATTATACCAACCTGCGCGGCACCGGAACATGGCCCATGCGGCGCGACGGACAGGTCATCTTTCAACGCGTGCAGCCGGTCTTTGCAGCAAACAACTCGGAAATGCTTCACAAGATGGCGCTGAGCGGCCGCGGCGTGACTCTGTTGCCGAAATTCGCGGTGGCCGACGACCTGGCAGAGGGAACATTGGTCCCGCTGATGAGCGATTACCGCTTGCCGGGCATTCCCATTCACCTTGTCTATCCGACCGGCAAGCTGATGACGGCAGCCATGCGCAGTTTCGTGGATTTCATCACGCATCTGCCCCGAAACTGATCCCGGGCTGGCAATTTTTCCGACCGCCCTGCTCATTCTTGGAATGGGCCATGCCCGCAGATCTTCAGCGGCGTATCGTCACCACCCGCCTTGCGGATCTGCGGCAACTGGTCGATGGTGCCAGATCCGGCCTCGAATTGCGGGGCCGAATGGTTTGAAACGCAGGTGGCATCCACGCCAGAAGCCACCGGCCACCTCGCGTCGTCAGGGTTCAGCACGCCCTTGACCACAAGATCGCCAGGCCATTCGTCGCGGTTCATTCGCAGATGCGCAATCGGAGGGTGGAAAATACCCGGATCCATCAGTTGGCCTTTTTCATGCCCACCGAGGCATATTCCTTCGATTTCATCCCCCGGACAATACGCCCGTTGCGATCAATGCGCCGCACCGGATGGGGCAGGCAGTCCCTCGATCATCACGTTGACACAGGCCGGCTTGCCGCTTTGCACCGCGCGTGTCAGCGCGCCATCAAGCTGCTCCAGCTCGGTCACATATTCGCCATGTCCACCAAGAGCGGCGGCAGCCAGATCATAGCGCGCGCTGCTGAGCTGACAGCCGATCAGGCGGTCGCTGCCGTAATCGCGCATCTGGATCTGATGTTCGGCATTCCAGCGCATGTCGTTGCCAATGACCACGACACAGGGAACCCCTTCGCGGGCTGCGGTCTCGAACTCGGCAAAATGAAATCCAACCGTGCCATCCCCCATCAGCGAGAAGACGGTTGCATTCGGGCGCGCCAGACGCGCCGCAAGTCCATAACAAATTCCACCGCCGATCGCCCCCGATATCCCATTGATCACGCGTGCATTCCCCTTGGTCACGGCCTGCGCCCATTGCCCGAATTCACCACCGTCGCAAACAACGATGGAATCCGAGACCTGCTCGATCTGTCGCTGAACCGCCGCGCAAAGCTGGGCCGAGGTAATCTTGCCCGTCACGCCACCTGGGCAGAACCGCGTGGAGAGCAATGTTTCCACTCTGGCCCGCCAATCTGAATGGCTTGATCCCGCCGCCCCTCTGGCGATGAGGGCGCGCGCCATGTCACGGGCATCCGCGGCGATGCTGAGTGACAGGCGGTTGCCAAGATTGCGATGGGCGCGGCCACGCTCGGCCTCACAGGGCTGCACATCGATCCAGCGTATTTCCGGATGGAAGGATTCGGCCTTGCCGAAGGCCAGAGTGAAATCCACCCGCTTGCCCAGGTTAACGATCAGATCGGCCTGCCCGAGAATGGTGCTGATATCGCCAAGGGCCGGATCCTTGAGACCTCGCGGACTCTCCATGGGAATTACCGGCGCATCCAGCGCCTCGGCCAGGTCGTTCAGCCCGTCAAAGCGCGTATCATTCATCTGTGGTCCGCAAATCACCACGGGACGTCTGGCAGTTGATACCGCCTGAACGATGCTCTGCACATCGCCGTCGCGGGGATACATAGGCACACGCTGAAAGGCAGTGGCGTTGGGCAACTCGACGCTCTCTATACGTTCATTCACGACATCGAATGCCAGCGAAATATGAACCGGCCCGGGCCGCCCCGATTGCGCCACACGCATGGCTTGCGCGACGGCCTGGCCAAGTTGCGCCGCCCGGACCGGTCGCTGCGACAGTTTCGTCAGCGGTCCGATCATCGCCACCTGCGGCATTTCCTGAAATGCCCCCATCCCGTCCTGAGCGACCGGGCTGTCCCCGGTCAGCAGCAGCAACGGTGTTTCGCTTTCGCTCGCCACCAACAGCGCCCCGACCGCATTTGCCGCTCCTGCGCCTGCCGTCACCATCGCCACCCCGATCCGGCCGGTCAGTTGCGCATAGGCTTCGGCCATATAGACCGCCGCGGCCTCATGCCGCGTGTGCACGATCTCGATCCCCGCTTCCTGACAGGCATCATAGACCGGCATGATCTGGTTTCCAGAAAGCGAGAAAATCCGGGTTATGCCCGTTTTTGCCAGTGATTTCACAAGCAGATCTGCCCCACGCATGTCATTCCTCTCCTTCAGGCAGGCAGATGGCGCGAACTGCAATCCCGAACGCGGCCCGCGCCTTGCGCAGATCATCTGACGCCACGCCTTGGGCATCATGCCAGCCGGCTGGCAGGTTGGCTTTCTGACAAATTGACCGGATTGGCGACAGATCGTAAGGCACGGACAACACCTGCAATTATCTTTGACCTTATCTGCGTATTTGGTTAGAAGGATTTAATCCATAGGCTAGATCTTTCACTTAATGTAAGAATTTTTTACATTAAATCCGGCGAGGCAGACGCGTGTCGATTCGAATTCTGAAGACGCTGATTGCGGTTGCCGAACATGGCACCTTCAGCGGCGCCGCCAGTGCGGTCTTTGTCACCCATGCCGCCGTGTCCCAGCAGATGAAGGCGCTTGAAGAAGAATGGGGCGTGGCGATATTCGACCGTTCGAAACGCACGCCTGAATTCACGCCCGTCGGTCGCGCCATTCTTGAAAAGGCGCGCGAGGTCGTGCGCGCCTATGACGATATCGTGCCAAGCGTTCTGGGCGATGACGGATTGCGCGGCGTGCTGAAGATCGGAGCCTTGCCCACGCATATGACCGGGCTGATCCCATCGACAATCGCCATGCTCAAGGCCGATTATCCCGATCTTCACGTGCAGGTTCATCCGGCCCTGACGCCGGTTCTGATTACGCAGGTCGAACGCAACGAACTGGACGCCGCAGTCATCGCCAAGCCCAATCTTCTGCCCTTGACGGTCGATTGGGAGGAAATCGCCAAAGAGCCTTTCCAACTGGTCGCATCGACACAGGTCGAAAGCGACGATCCTTTCGAATTGCTGGCCACCAAGCCGTTCATCCGGGTGTCACGCAACGGTGTCACCGGCGGCATGATCGAGAACTGGTTGCTGGAAACCGGAATCCGCGTCAAGGACGCGATGGAACTTGAAGGAACCGAAGCCATATCCAGTTTGGTATTTTGCAATCTGGGCGTGTCCATCATGCCCCGGCTTGCCGTTTCGAACTATCATCCCATGCCGTTGAAACGGCTGTCACTGGGGGCCAACGCACCGGTGCGCTCGCTTGGGTTGATCGCGCGCAAGGACACGGCCCGGGGCCGGATGATTGATGAGTTGGAGCGCGTCCTGCTGCGCGCCGTCGAAATCGGTCATATCACGCCTGGCGGTGTCGCATGAACTGGCCGCTCTTCGTTGCCGGCGCGGCTGCCGGGGGATTCATCAACGGGCTGGCCGGCTTTGGCACCGCCTTGTTTGCCTTGGGATTCTGGTTGCAGTTCATGCCTGCCGAGCAAGCCGTCGCCATCATTGTCGTTCTGTCCACGGTCACCGGGCTGCAGGGACTGTGGATCGTTCGGCAAGCGATCTTTGACAATCCGCGTCGTCTGGCGCGCTTTCTTGTGCCCGCGATCCCCGGCATCCCCTTGGGCATCATGATCCTGTCCTCGATCCAGCCAGAGGCGCTGAAGATGGTCGTGGCCATCATGCTGCTGGTCTATGGCGGGTATTTCAGCCTGAGGCGAAAACTGCCGAAATTCGAACGCCCGACGCCGCTGACGGATATCGCCGTCGGCTTCCTGGGCGGCGTGCTTGGCGGGGCGGCGTCCCTGTCCGGGGCGCTTCCCACGATGTGGTGCTCGGTTCGGCCCTGGCCCAAGGCAGAAACACGGGCGGTTCTGCAGCCCTTCAACGTGGTTGTCCTGGGCCTGGCCTGCATCATGCTGCTGTTCGCGGGAAAATATGACGCCCAGACGATGTGGCTTCTGGCGATTTCATTGCCCATTGCACTGGTAGCCGCCCAGATTGGGATCGCAGTGTTCAGACGCTTGAAGGACGATACGTTCAGGCGGCTTCTGATTACCATGACCTTCTTGTCCGGAGCCGCGCTGATGGCCCGGGAATTGCTGGCCTGACCGGTCCGCCAACGCGGCAGGCGACTTGCCCTCGGGAAACCGCCGGGCCTTGCCAACAGGTGCAGCCCGACGGCGATTCACAGGTCGTCGGGGGTTTACTGCACCACCTCTTGCAGCGGTTGCGGGTCGATCAGCCCGGCATAGGTGGGCAGGACAGTGGGCAAGCGGCCCAGCTCATGGAAAAGCTGCGCAACCCCATCAAGATATGTGGCGACGCCTCCACCCAGCCAGGTTTCGGACAGCTGTTCTTCTGCAGTCGGGAACTGGAAATTGTCGATCACCGCGGCGGCATTGCCCTCGTCCATGCCCGCGTCCTTGGCGATGACCGGCAACATCACGTCACGGTGGTCGCCCGCGATCCACATTGCGTTCATCTCTTCGGTAACGGCCATGAAATTGGCCAGCAACTCGGCCTGATCAATGGCAAATTCCGAGGTGGTCGTGATCAGATCCGAAGAAAGAACGCCGATCTGTTCCTTTTCCGCGCCCGACAGCAGGACATTGCCATGCTCCTTCATCCGCGTAAGCCCGCCGCCCCAGCCACAGGCCATGTCGACATCGCCCTGCTCAAAGGCCACCGCGCCTTCGGCCGGCGCCATATCGACGATCGTCATGGTTCCCGTATCCACGCCGAAATATTGCATCTGTTGAAGAAAGCCGTAATGCGCGCCAGAGCCGACCGGCAGCGCCACCCGTGTTCCTTCGAGTTCAGAGACGCTGTCCTTGTCGATCTCAAGCCGCGCGGCGACGACGCAGTTCTCATTCTCGGGATAAGAGGCGGCAACCCCGACAACACGCAAATCCTGTCCGGCCGATGCAGCCGAGATGAAGGGCGGCACGCCCTGGCTGAGGGCGATCTGCACATCCCCCGCCGCCATTGCCGCAGACATGGCCGTGCCGGTATCAAAGGCCACCCAGTTGACCGGAACACCCAGCTTCTCGTCATAGATGCCTTCGACCTTTCCATATTGGAAGGGCATCGGCCATTCCAGGAAATAGGCGACGGTCAGCGGGGTCTGGGCAAAGGCGCCGGAGGCGGTGGCCAGGGCAAAGGCGGAAAAGGTTGCAAGTCCGAAAGCACGGTTCATTTGGGGCTCCTTGTTGGCTGCTGTCAGCAGTTTCATGTTCTTGTGGTTCTTTTGTTCCGGCGGCGGTCGCTTGACCGCACAAGCCCTTGCAGGGTGAAACCCCGTCACCCGAGGATCGGGGAACCCGTCCCCGACAACAGGCGGGACATATATCCATGCCGAGGGATCGCTCGGCGCGGTTCGCTTCAACTGACGCCCTTGCAGGGGCAACAGAACCTACGCGGCTGCAGACCGCCGGATTCAGCATGCGAAGCCATGCCCGAGCGGTCAAATGTTACTGCCAGGGTTCAGAAATTCAGAACATGCGGTACATAATCATGGAACTGCCGATCGCTTGGGTCAATGCCGTCTTCAACATTTGCAGGCACTTCCGCATTGAATATCCCCGATCTCGCCTTGGCAGCCGGAACGAATGACCATTTCAAGACGAAGTTTGTCGTTTTCGAGATGATCGGGAATTCTTGCCGCAGGTTATACAAGGTCTTGTAAGTTCTGGATGTTTCGGACGCCAATCGCCTTGAAAACCTGCCCGACATGTCTGAATGCGACGGCAAGGGCCAACACGTCCGCAACCCCGAACTTGCACATGTTTCACCCGCGATGACGGCCTAGCGCCGCACCGCCCCAATGCCGCCCTGCGCGGCCGGAGAGCCCCATGTGCCAGATGACGCAGCAACTGCTTGCCCGTCGCAAGCCGGGTTACAGTCTTGAAAGAGAGTTCTACACCGACGCGCAGATCTTTCGCGAGGACCTTGAGGCTTTTCACTACCGGGAATGGCTGTTCGTCACCCCGGCCTGCGAATTGCCCAAACCGGGCAACTACATCACCTACAAGATCGGTGAATATCAGGTTGTCGTCGTGCGCGGCGCGGATGGCGAAATTCGCGCCTTCCACAACACCTGCCGTCATCGCGGTTCGATCATCTGCAAGGCCGCAAAGGGCACGACGCCCAAGCTGGTCTGCCCCTATCACCAATGGACCTATGATCTTGACGGCTCGCTGCTGTGGGCACGCGACATGGGGCCGGATTTCAACCCGGCGGACCATGGCCTGCATCAGGTACATTGTCGAAATCTTGCCGGTCTGGTCTATATCTGTCTGGCCAAGGAGGCGCCGGATTTCGACAGTTTCGCCGATGTGATCCGTCCTTATCTGCTGCCCCATGACCTGGAAAATGCCAAGGTTGCCCATGAATCGCGCATCATCGAAAATGGCAACTGGAAGTTGGTCTGGGAAAACAATCGCGAATGCTATCACTGCTCGGCCAACCACCCCAGCCTGATCCGGACCTTCCCCGAAGACCCGCGGGTGTCCTATCTGGGCAATGGCGACATACCCGATTATATTGCCCGGCATTTCGCCGAATGCGAGGCTGCGGGCCTGCCGGCGTCATTCATGGTGCCTGAAGACGGGCAGTATCGGATGTCCCGGATGCCACTGGTGCCGGGAACCAAGAGCTTTACCATGGATGGGGCCTTCGCGGTGCCCAACAAGCGTCTGGGCAATGTCACGCTTGATCATGCCGGCGTGTGCAACAAATTCCATTATCCCAGCACATGGGCCTATTTCCTGCCCGACCATTGCCTGACCTTCCGCGTCACCCCCGTCAGCCCGACCGAGACCGAATTGTTGACCTGCTGGCTGGTCCGCAAGGATGCAGAAGAAGGTGTGGATTACGACCTCAAGCATCTGACAGAAGTCTGGGAGGCCACGAATGACGAGGACCGCCGCGTGGTCGAGGACAACCAGCTCGGCGTGAATTCTCCTGCCTTCGCGCCCGGCCCCTATTCGGCCGTGCATGAGGCCAGCGTCGATGCCTTTGTCGACTGGTATTGCAGCAAGCTGACGGAACGCCTGCCCGCCATGCTGTCCGCCGCCGAATAGCGGCTACGCGCCTTCTGTCCGGCACCGGCCTGATTTGCAGATCAATGGTGCCGGGCATCCCTTCCCGCCCAAGGCCAAGGAAACTCGCGATGAATCAGATTTCGACCATCACCGCCGATGTCTATTGGACCGATGACGAGCCGCTGGAATGCGTGTCGGTGGTCCCCGAAATTCCCGGCACATCCAGCTTTTCCTTTCGCGCTCCCTCGGGCCGTCCTTTCAACTTCCGCGCGGGCCAGTTCCTGACGCTGGAACTGCCGGTGCCTGATGAAACCCTGTATCGCACCTATACGATCTCCTCATCGCCCTCGCGTCCGCGCCTGATCACGATCACCGCCAAGGCGCAACCCGACAGCATCGGCACCCGCTGGATGATGGAAAATCTGAAACCCGGCATGCAGATCAATGCCCGTGGCCCGGCCGGACAGTTCACGCTGGATAGCGGCAAGGTCGAAAAGCTGCTTTTCATCTCGGCGGGGTCGGGCGTCACGCCAATGATGTCCATGACCACCGATCTCTGGGATGCGGGGCGCAGGCTGGATGTCGTCTTTATCAATTGTGCCCGCCGCCCCTCCGAAATCATCTTTCGTCAGCGGCTGGAGGAAATGGCCTGTCGAGAGCCGGGGCTGGATCTGAAATTCGTGGTCGAGGAACCTGATCCCTATCGCCCCTGGACGGGATATCAGGGCCGCTTCAACCAGTTGATGCTTGGGCTGATGGCTCCGGACTTTCTGGAACGCACCGTCTATTGCTGCGGCCCGCAGCCCTTCATGCAATCGGTCCGCGATGCGCTATCCGGCTTTGGCTATGACATGGCGGGCTATCACGAAGAGAGCTTTGGCGCGCCGCCCGATCAATCCTCCGCGCCGCCCGTAGCGGACTTGCCTGCCGATGACCTGCCCGAAATCCATTTCGCCACGTCAGGGCGGCACTATCGTTGTGAGCCGGAAGAAACGGTTCTGCTGGCGGCACGCAGCGCGGGTCTGCCCATCCCATCGGGCTGCACCTTCGGCATTTGCGGCAGTTGCAAGATCAGAAAGCTCTCGGGCGAGGTGCATATGGTTCACAACGGTGGGATCACGCCCGAGGACATCGAGGCCGGCTACATTCTGGCCTGCTGTTCGCAGCCCCTGGGCAAGATCTCGATCGAGGTCTGATCAGACAGACTGTCATCAACCGGAAGGGGGCAAGGCCACTACGAAGCGACGAGATATTGCAAAGTATAACGGCCGGGCTAACCTGCCCGAAAGACCCCGCCGCTGAGAGGCCCAGCCATGAGCCGCCCCCTGCCCTCTGAGGACCATTCTACGCCTGCGGATGACAACAAGGCGCGCGGCGTCAGTGTCATGATTCTGGTGGAACCGGGTTTTGTTCCAACCGAGCTTGGGCTGGCGCAGGATGTGCTGCGCATCGCCAATCGGCTCAGCAAGGCCGCTATTTTCGATGTCCGGCTGTGCAGTTCCTGCGATCAGGAACTTGTCGAAGGTCTGGGCGGCATGATGGCGCGCGTCGAAACGCTGCCGGATGCCAACCAACCACGACCCGATCATGTCGTGGTGCTGGGCGGAAACGGCGTAGGGCGCAACTTCAAGAAGCTGCAGACATGGATACGCGGGGTCGAGCGGCGGGGCAGCGAGGTGATCCTGCTGTCGGATGCTTCCTCTGAATGGAAAAAGCTGGATCCCGACAATCGCGATGTCACCACCCACTGGGAAAATCACCAGATACTGCGTGATGTGACCATGGCCCCGCATCTGTCGTTGCCGCTTTATTCGCGCAGCAACCGGATCATCAGCGCCGCGGGCATGATGGCCACTGCCGATGTCGTTTTGAACACGATCGTCGCACCGCGTTCGATCGGACTGGCGCATTCGGTCAGCCAGGTTCTGGTGATGCATGCGATCCGCGCGCCCGACATGGATCAGCCGCGCAGCGAAAACGACATCACCCCGTTTCGCCATGCGCGACTGGAGCGGGTCATTGAACTGATGGAAAACAATCTGGAAACGCCACTCAGCATCAGACAACTGGCAGAACTGTCCGGCTTTTCCATTCGTCAGCTCGAACGCCGTTTTCACAAGGCAGCGGGATGCAGCCCCAAGACCTTTTATCGCTCGATGAGGCTGAAACGCGGGCGGGCGCTGGTTGAACAAAGCAGCATGAGCATCACCGATATCGCGATCAGCCTTGGTTTCTCCAACAGCACGGTGTTTTCGCGCCTCTATGCCCGCGAATATGGCATTACGCCCGCACGAGCGCGGGCGTTGCGCTAGGCCGGGAACCGGCGCGGCGCAATGGGACGCCGTGCCAGCCCTAGGTGCTGCTGATCATGCAGATTTGCGATACTTCTCCAGCCGGATATCGGCGGTGCGGGCATGGCCCTCCATCCCCTCCATCCGCGAAATCCGGGCAGTCGCCTCGGCCAGCGGCACGACCGCATCAGGCAAGGCCCGCTGCCAGGTTACCAGCTTCATGTATTTGTGCACGGACAGCCCGCCGGTATAGCGCGCCGCGCCCGAGGTCGGCAGAACATGGTTGGTGCCCGAGGCCTTGTCGCCGAAAGCGACGGTGGTTTCCTCGCCCAGGAACAGGCTGCCATAACAGGTCAGCCGCCTCAGCCACCAGTCGCGGTCAGCGGCCTGCACATGCAGATGTTCCGGGGCCATCCTGTCGGACAGGGCAGCCATATCCTCGCGGTCATCGCACAGGAAAACCTCGGCATAGTCGCGCCATGCCGCCGCGGCATTCCGGGCGTTCAGTTCCGGCAGGGTCGCGATCAGTTCGGGCACACGCGCCATGACCTGTTCCGCCAGTGCCCGATCATCGGTAACCAGCCAGACGGGCGAGTTGTAGCCATGTTCGGCCTGACCGACCAGATCCCAGGCAACGAACTCGGGATCAGCGGTCCCGTCGGCGATGATCAGGCTGTCCGTCGGCCCGGCGAACATGTCGATGCCGACGCGCCCGAACAGAATCCGCTTGGCCTCGGCCACGAACTGATTGCCGGGACCGACAAGGATATCTGCCTTCGGCAGGCCGAACAGGCCGTTCGCCATGGCGGCGACGCCCTGCACCCCGCCCATGGCAAGGATGCGGTCGGCGCCGCAAAGATCGGCGGTATAGATGATCGCCGGGTGGACCCCTGTGCCCTTTTGCGGCGGCGAGCAGGCAATGATATTGCTGACCCCCGCGACCTTGGCGGTGGTGACCGTCATAAGGGCCGAGGCAATATGGGCATAGCGCCCGCCCGGCACATAGCACCCTGCCGTATTGCAGGGGATGGCGCGCTGACCAGCGAACAGACCCGGGCGCAGTTCCACCTCGAAATCGCCGATCGTGGCCTTCTGCGCCTCGGCGAAATTGCGCACATTATCATAGGCGTAGCGAATATCGTCCTTCAACTGCATGTCCAGTGAGGCCGAGGCCGCGTCGATCTCGTCCCGCGTCAGGATCAGATTGCCCGAGTAGCCATCGAAGCGTTCGGCATATTTGCGCGCGGCATCGTCGCCATTCAGCTCGATATCGGCCAGGATGGCACGAACGGCCTGTTCCACATCAGGCGCATCCTTTACGCTGCTGTGCGAGGCGGTTTTAAGCTGGGTCACGCCCATGGTCAGATCCTTCCGTTTGACTATCGAACATTCATGCAATCCCGATGCCGGCACGGGCCGGATATCATCGGGCAAATTCCACCATCGCCGCGACCAGAACATCCAGCGTGTCAAGGACAGCGGCCCGACTGGCCGCCGCATCGGCAATCAGCGAAAACTCTGTGCAGGCCACCAGTTGCAGTGCTGCACCCCTTGCCGCGACATCAGCGGCCGCATCGGCCAGTGCCGCCCGCGATTGGGCCGAGGGGCCGGATTGCTTGATCTGGCGGATCGCCCTCAACAGCCCGTCCTGATCGCTGGCATAGACGGCCTTGCAATCATGGCGGGCCAACGCCCGATCAAAGACGCCCACCTGCTGCAAGGCCGGCGATCCGAGAATTCCCACCAGTCCACCGCGGCCAACCTGCGCCACGGCCTGCGCGACCGACAGCTCGACCATATCCAGCAGCGGGATCGTCACCGCATCGCGAATGACCGGAGCGTAATGATGCGCGGTATTGCAGGGCATCGCCAAAGCCTGCGCCCCGGCCTGCTGCAATCCCGCTGCCATCTTCGCCAGCACCGGGCCGGGGTCCTCGCCACGGCCTTCGATCAGCCGTGCAATGCGCGAGGGAACCTGCGGGTTCATGTCAACCATCAACGGCAGATGATCGGCATCGTCCTTTGCGGGCGTGGCTGCGATCACGCGCGACATCAGCAGAACCGTAGCCTCGGGGCCCATGCCCCCCAACACCCCGATACGACGCGGCGCACTCATGATGCGTCACCCGCCATCTGCTCGGCGGCGCAGGCGACGATGATCTCGCCGATCTGGCGGCAATCCTCGACCGTGAAGGTCAGGGGCAGGCGCATGTCGAACAATCCTGCCAGAACGTCATCGGTGCGTGGCAACGACTGCGGCTCGACATAGTGCCAGCTGCTGTGGGCCGAGGTAAAACCGACCGGATCGCCAGCGCCAAACCATTTCAGTTCAACCCCCAGATCGGCCGCGCGGGCGATGAAGGCCTCGGCTCCTTGCGCCGAGATGCCGGGCAGACGGAACTGGATCGAACTGCCCACATAATCTTCCTGCGCAGGCCGCCGAGGCAAGACGATCTGCGGGCAGGTCGCCAGGACATTGGCCGTGACGCGGTAGCGGTCATTCCAACGGTTGATCGCATCCTCGATCCGCGCCAGCTGCGGACGCAGCAGCGCGGCGCGCAGATTGTCCATCCGCGCCGAGGTATTGGGCATGTCCAGTCGGGCCTGTCGGAAATGCTCTTCCGAGGGCGCGGCACCATGGCGACCATACAGCATGTAAGACCCCGACAGGATGATCGCGCGGGCCATGAAATCAGCGTCATCCGAGACCAGAAAACCGCCCTCGCCCGAATTCAGATGCTTGTAGGTCTGCGAACTGAAGGCCCCCGCCAGCCCGAAGGAGCCACTGCGCCGGCCATTCCATTTTGCCCCCATTGTGTGGGCGCAATCCTCGATCAGCGGCACCCCGGCCCTGTCGCAGATGGCGCTCAGGCGTTCCATGTCGCACAGATGTCCACGCATATGCGAAGCCATGACGGCCTTGGGCTGATGGGCCGCAATCTTGGCCTCCAGATCATCCAGATCCAGCCGCAGGTCTTCGGTGATCTCGACCAGAACCACCCGTGCGCCCACGGCGACAATGGCCCCCGGCACCGGTGCCAGCGTAAATGCATTGGTCAGCACCACGTCCCCGGCACCGATCCCCGCCGCACGCATTGCAATGCGCAATGCCGCGCCGCCTGAACTGCAGGCCAGCGCATATGCGCTGCCCTGCCATTGTGCCAGTTCGCGCTCCAGCGCCGAGACTTCGGCCTCCTCGCCCGGCGCGACATTGTAACGATGCAGCCGCCCCGAGCGCATGACCTCGACCGCTGCCGCGATCCCCTCTTCGGGGATCGGTTCCTGCTGGGTGAAGCTTTTGGAAAAGCGCGCTATCGTCATGGCTCAGGCTGCCCTGCTGCTGACGCGACGGTCCGAGAAATCGAAAGCCGCATCATAGCCGAACAGAGCCGCAGCACCGCCGGTATGCAGGAAGACAACCCGCTCACCCTTCTTAAAATGCCCCTTGCGGATCAGGTCGATCAGACCGGCCGCGCCCTTCGCGGAATAGACCGGATCCAGCAGTACGCCTTCCAGTTGCGCAAACATGGCAATGGCTTCCAGCCCGCTTTCCGTCGGAATGCCATAGCCTGCCCCGACATAATCACAATTGGCGACCACATCGCCGCGCTGCACCACATCGGGGGCGCCAATCTTTTGCGCCGTGGCCTGTGCCAGCTTGAAAACATTCTCTTCCTGTTTGTCCTTGGGCGCGCGCACCCCGATACCTAACAGCGGGATCTGGGCATTGATGGCCTTCAGACCGGTGATCAGACCAGCCTGCGTGCCCGCACTGCCGGTGGCGTGAACCAGGTGATCTATGACCAGCCCGCGATCATTGGCCTGACCGACCAGCTCATAGGCGCAGTTCACGTAACCCAGCGCCCCGGTCGGGTTCGAACCGCCACCCGGAATGGTATAGACCTTGCGGCCCCCGGCACGGATGCGATCCGCGACGGCCTCCATTTCGGCATTCATGTCCAGCCCGCCCTTGCAGACCTCGGTCGTGGCGCCATGCAGATGGTCCAGCAGCACATTGCCGTTGTGGTTGTAGTTGTGATCATTGCTGCCGGTGCGGTCTTCCAGCAGGATATGGCAGTCGAAGCCCATCTTGGCAGCAAAGGCTGCGGTCTGGCGGGCATGGTTGGACTGGGTCGCCCCCTGGGTCATGACCACCTCGGCGCCCTGCGCCTCAGCCTCGGCCATCAGGAATTCCAGCTTGCGTGTCTTGTTGCCGCCCGTCGACATGCCGGTGCAATCATCACGCTTGATCCAGATTTCCGGGCCGTCCAATTCCTTGGTCAGGCGATCCAGACGTTCCAGCGGCGTGGGCAGATGGGCAAGAAACTTGCGGGGAAAGCGAGAGAGCAACATGGATTGATTTCCTTTGGGTTGGTGACAGAATGCGCGACCCCGCCGGGGCCCGCGCGCAATGAAGAAACGCGTCAGCTTTGTCCTTTCCACGGGACGAGTTTTCGCTCTGCGAGTCTCATGAGGACGTCGATACCGTATCCGATGATTCCGATGAGGATGATTCCCATGAGGACGATATCGGTGAGCTGGAACTTGGAGGCGGCGATGATCATCATGCCCGCGCCCATCTGCGCGGCCACCAGTTCCGCCGCGACCACCGTGCCCCAGCAGACGCCCATGGCCACACGCGCCCCGGTAAAGATCTCGGGCAGGGAATTGGGCAGGATCACATGGCGCAGCAATTGCCATTTCGACGCCCCCAGGGAATAGGCCGCATGCACCTTGGTGATATTCACCCCCGACACGCCGGCTCGCGCCGCGATCGTCATCACCCACAGCGCCGCAAGGAACAGCAGCACAACCTTGCCGGTCTCCCAGATCCCGAACCAGATGATCACCAGCGGGATCAGCGCAAGCGGCGGCACCGGCCGCATGAACTCGACGATCGGATCGAACCAGCCCCGGAACCAGCCCGACAGGCCCATCGCATAGCCAAGCGGGATGCCCACCAGAGATCCCAGCGCAAAACCCGCCAGAACCCGCATCAGCGAGGCCCCCAGATGCTCCCACAGGGTAAAGTTCTGATAACCCGACTTGGCGATCTCGACAAAGCGGCCCGCCACCGCCTCGGGCGAGGGCAGCCAGATCGGCTCCATCTGCAGGCCCTTGTCCGCCGAGAAGCTCAGCGTGCCCTTGCCGGTCATCGAGACCGTGCCATGGGCCACATCCAGCGTCTCGCCCGGCGCGATCTCACGCCCGTCCACCGAGACCGCCTGCGCCCCCTCGGGCAGACGGATCAGCTGATCGCGCCCGCGCGGCACGCTGGCCACCACGGCGCCATCACCCGCAGGCTCGGCCGGGGCCTCGACACCGGCATAGACGACCACCCTGCCCGATTGCATCTGGCCGCTGTCGGTCCGCGCCTCATAGCTGAACGAGGTTTCCCCCAGAAACGGCCCCGGCACGTGGAAGGGCACCAGCTTCGACCCCGTGAACGCTCCCCACAGCAGGAACACCACCAGGATCGAGATGATCGAGGCCGCCCGGTCCGGACGGATCGCGCTTTCATCCCCGAAGGTCACGGTCTTCAGGCTGGTGAAGTCATTGCGCCGGCCATGGGCGCGACGGATCAGCCCGACCACAAGGGCCGAGCCCGCAAACAGGCCCGCATAGACCAGAAGAATTGCAAAACCGGTCATGCCGCTGCCCCCTGACGACCCATGATTTCCTCTTCCATGTTCCAGATCATCGACAGGATCTCTTCGCGCCGGGCGCCGAATTCCGGCAGCTTCTTGATCTCGCGCAGGTCATTGCCAACGCCCTGATCCGCAAAGGGAAGGTGATATTCCTTGTAGATACGCCCCGGACGCGGGGCCATGACGATCAGACGCTCGCCCAGAAGCAGGGCCTCTTCGACCGAATGGGTGATCAGGATCACCGTCTTGCCTGTCTCCTTCCACAGGTTCAGCACCATCGCCTGCATCTTTTCCCGCGTCAGCGCATCCAGCGCGCCCAGGGGCTCGTCCATCAGGATGACATCGGGATCATTGGCCAGACAGCGCGCCAGCGCGACGCGCTGCTGCATCCCGCCCGACAGCTCGTAGATCGCCTTTTCACGGAAATCCTGCAGACCCACCACCTCGATCAGGTGATCGACATGGGCGCCATATTCGGCCTCGCGCTGGCCCGCCATGCGCGGCCCGAAGGACACATTGTCCCGAACGTTCATCCATTCAAACAGCGCGCCTTTCTGGAACACCACGCCGCGTTCGGCATCCGGCCCGGTCACCGCATGGCCGTTCAGCGTGATCTGGCCGCCCGTGGGCGCCAGAAAACCCGCGATGATGTTCAGAAGCGTCGATTTCCCGCAGCCCGAAGGCCCAAGCACCGACAAGAGCTGGCCGGGTTTCAGATCCAGCGAGACATCCTGCAACGCCTGCACATGCGAGCCGTTGGCAAGATCAAAACGCATCGAGATATTCTTCAGCATCAGGCCGGACATGGGGCCATCTCCTTTTTGCCATGGCAGAAACGGAAGGCACCAAACGCCTTCCACCAAGCGTCAGCGGCCAGACACATCAGAAAGCGCCGACGTGTCGATCAGCGCACCATAGGACGGCAGCACCGAAGGCACGGTCCCATAGTCATGGAAAAAGGCCGCGGCACCGTCCAGATAGCTGCCGACGCGCCCGCCCAGCCATTTGTCAGACAGCAGTTCCTCGACCGGCAGGAATTCGAAATCATCGATCGTCTCGCCTGCCGCGGCCAGTTCCATACCCGCATCCTGGGCTATCACCGGCAGCATCTCGTCACGCTTGTCGCCAGCGTTCCACATCGCATTGGCATCCGCGGTCACCGCAAGGAAATCCGCCAGAAGCTGAGCCTCTTCAGTGGCAAAGCTTCCGGTGGTGGTGATCAGGTCGAAAGAGAGGATGCCGATCTCTTCCTTTTCGGCCCCCGTCATCAGGACATTGCCATATTCCTGCATCCGCGCCAGGGCTCCGCCCCAGCCACAGGCCATGTCCACATTGCCCTGAGACAGCGCCGCCGCACCTTCGGCCGGGGCCATGTCCACGATCGACATGGTCGAGGTATCAACCTGCAGATGCTTCATCAGTTGCAAAAAGGTGTATTGGGCGCCCGTCCCCATCGGAACGGCAACGCGCTTACCTTCCAGTTCCGAAGCACTGTCCTTGTCGATTTCCAGCTGCGCGGCGACGACGCAATTCTCATTGTCTGCGTAAGAGGCCGCGATATCGACGATCTTGAGATCCTGACCCGCCGATGTCGCGCCGATGAAGGGCAGCACCCCCTGGCTGACGGCGATCTGGACATTGCCCGCCGCCATGGCGGCCGACATCGCGGTACCCGAATCAAAGGCAACCCAATTGACCGGAACGCCCAGCTTTTCCTCGTACAGCCCCTTGGCCTTGGCATATTGGAACGGCATCGGCCATTCCTGGAAATAGGCCACCGTTACAGCGTCCTGTGCAAATGCTGGAGACACCGCACCGATCGCGGCCAAGGTCAATGCGGCCCTACCCAGAGAAAGTTTCATCTTCAGCTCCTTGTTGGCAGACAGGCGATGCGCGCCCGTTGCGGTCAATCGGTTTGCCCGATGTGGTTATGGATTGCGGTCGTCATCCCATTCGTTCGCTGCAGAACGATCCGGGCGAGGCCGGGAAGACAACGGTCTTGTTGCCGTTCAGAAAAACGCGGTGATGTGCATGGGCATGGATGGCACGGGCCAGCACCTGGCTTTCCACGTCGCGCCCCAGTGAAACGTAATCCTCAGCGGATTGGGCATGGGTGACGCGGGTGATATCCTGTTCGATGATCGGCCCTTCGTCCAGATCGGCGGTCACATAGTGGCTGGTCGCGCCGATCAGTTTCACCCCACGTTCATGCGCCTGCTTGTAGGGGTTCGCGCCCTTGAAGCTGGGCAGGAAAGAGTGGTGGATATTGATGATCCGGCCAGACATCTTCTGACACATCTGATCCGAAAGGATCTGCATATAGCGCGCCAGGACGATCAGCTCGGCATCGGTATCCTCGACCACGGCCATGATCCGTGCCTCGGCCTCGGGCTTGTTTTCCTTGGTAACCTTGATGCAATGAAACGGAATATCGTGATTGACCACGACCTTCTGGTAATCCATGTGGTTGCTGATCACCGCAACGATATCGATGGGCAGCGCACCGATGCGCCAGCGATACAGCAGATCATTCAGGCAATGGCCGAAACGGCTGACCATGATCACCACGCGCATCTTGCGGGATTCGTCATGGAATTCGTAATCCATCTTCCGGGGCGTGGCAGTTTCCGCGAAACCCTTGCTCAATTCCTCAAGCGAGTTGCCCTTTTCTGACACAAAGCTGACCCGCATGAAGAAACGCCCGGTCTGGGGATCGTCATATTGCGAGCTGTCCGTGATATTGCAGCCCTGCCGCGCCAGATAGTCGGCAATCGCGGCCACCACACCCCGCGTCGAGGCGCAGGTCACCGTCAGGCAGAATTTCGTCATGATGTCATTCCCTTGTTGCGCGACAGGTTGCAGGCGGAAATCGAAAGCAGGGTCATTGGGTCAGCCCCGCCGGTTCAGGCAGACCTCGGGCGCGGGCAAATGCGGTGACCGTATTGGCCAGCAGGCAGGCGATGGTCATCGGCCCGACGCCGCCCGGCACCGGCGTGATCGCACCGGCGACCTTGCGCGCCGAGGCAAAATCCACATCGCCGACCAGAACCTCTTTGCCTTCACGTTCCACCCGGTTGATTCCCACATCCAGAACCACGGCGCCCGGACGCAGCCAATGGCCGGGGATCAGCCCCGGCACACCGGTCGCGACAATCAGGATCTCGGCCTGACGAACCTCGGCCTCCAGATCGCGGGTGCGCGAATGGGCAATGGCAACGGTGCATTTCTCGGCCAGCAGAAGCTGCGCCATCGGCTTGCCGACAATATTGGACGCACCGACCACCAGCGCACGGCGGCCTTCGAGGCTGCCCAACTCGGCACGCAGCAGCATCAGACAACCCAGAGGCGTGCAGGGCACCAGCGCCTTCTGTCCCGTTCCCAGCAGACCGACATTGTTGATGTGAAATCCATCGACATCCTTGGCCGGATCGATGGCCTGAATGACCGCATGAGTGTCGATCTGCGCCGGCAAGGGCAGCTGGACCAGAATGCCATGCACGCTCGGATCGGCATTGAGCCGGGCGATCAGCGCCAACAGATCCTCTTGCGAGGTCTCTGCCGGCAATTGGTGCTCATGGCTCTGCATCCCCGCCTCACGGGTCTGGCGCACCTTGTTGCGCACATAGACATGGCTGGCCGCATCTTCGCCCACCAGCACGACCGCCAGGCCCGGCGTCTGCCCCGTGCTGTCGGCAAGGCGCGCCACTTCATCGCGAACGCGCGTCCGCAGATCAGCGGCAAAGGCGCGCCCGTCGATGACCCGCGCGGTGATGGGTTGTGCCATGGTCACGACAGGGCCTCCGCCATTTCCGGGACAGTCGAGAAGAGGTCACCGACGAGTCCGTAGTCCGCGACCTGGAAGATCGGGGCTTCTTCGTCCTTGTTGATGGCGACGATGACCTTGCTGTCCTTCATGCCCGCCAGGTGCTGGATCGCGCCCGAGATGCCCACGGCGACGTAAAGCTCGGGGGCGACGACCTTGCCGGTCTGGCCGACCTGATAATCATTGGGCGCATAGCCGGAATCGACCGCCGCGCGCGAGGCGCCGACCGCCGCGCCCAGCTTGTCGGCCAGTTTCTCGATGATCGCGAAATCCTCTTTCGAGCCGACGCCGCGACCGCCCGACACCACGCGACCCGCCGAGGTCAGCTCGGGGCGGTCACTGGTGACCACCTCGTCGGCAACCCAGCTGGACAGGCCCGGATCGCCCGCCGCGGCCACGGCTTCGACCGGCGCCGCGCTGCCGTCACCGGCGGCGTCAAAGCTGGCCGTGCGCACGGTCAGAACCTTCTTCGCATCCGCCGATTTCACCGTCTGGATGGCATTGCCGGCATAGACCAGGCGCTCGAAGGTCTCGCCATCCACCACGCCCGAGACATCCGAGATCACCATCACGTCCAGCAGCGCCGCGACGCGGGGCATGATGTTCTTGGCATCGGTCGTGGCCGGTGCGGCGATATGGTCGTAATCACCCGCAAGGCTGACCAGCAGCGCGGCGGCGGGCTCGGCCAGGCGATGACCATAGAGCGCATCCTCGGCCACCAGGACCTTTGCCACGCCCTCGATCGTGGCAGCCGCCTCGCCCGCGGCCTGTGCCGAGGCCCCGGCGCAGAGCACCGTCACATCGCCCAGGGATTTCAGCGCGCCGACCGCCTTGGCGGTGGCATCGCGGTTCAGCTCGCCATTCGTGACTTCACCCAGCAACAGAACAGCCATCACACAACCCCCGCTTCTTTCAGTTTCGATACCAGTTCATCGACCGAGCCGACCTTGATGCCGGCCTTGCGGCCCTCGGGCTCGCGCGTGTTGACCACGGCAAGGCGCGGGGTCACATCGACGCCCAGATCCGCGGCGGTCTTTTCCTCCAGCGGCTTCTTCTTGGCCTTCATGATGTTGGGCAGGCTGGCATAGCGCGGCTCGTTCAGGCGCAGGTCGGCGGTGACGATGGCCGGAAGCCGGACCTCGATGGTCTGCAGGCCGCCATCGACCTCGCGGGTGACCTTGGCGGCATCGCCCTCGATCTCCAGCTTGCTGGCAAAGGTCGCCTGACCCCAGCCCAGCAGCGCCGCCAGCATCTGGCCGGTCGCGTTCATGTCGTTGTCGATCGCCTGCTTGCCGGCGATCACCAGGCCCGGTGCCTCCTCGTCGATCACCGCCTTGAGGATCTTGGCCACCGCCAGAGGCTCGATATCGGTATGCACGTCATCGGCCGCAATCACCAGGATGGCACGGTCGGCCCCCATCGCAAGGGCCGTGCGCAGCGTCTCGGCCGCCTGCTTGACGCCGATGCTGACCGCGACAACCTCCGTGGCGACGCCCTTCTCCTTAAGACGGATCGCCTCTTCCACGGCAATCTCGTCAAACGGGTTCATCGACATCTTCACATTCGCAAGATCAACACCCGATCCGTCAGCCTTGACACGGGCCTTAACGTTGTAATCAATGACCCGCTTTACCGGTACAAGTACCTTCATAGTGACTCCTGCAGAGTTGGTCGGTTGGTCGGGCCCGTCTACGGCGCCCGAAACTGTCTGGCCCGAAGGCCAGACGCTGTTGCTCAAGCACGCATCAGGCTGTTCTGTGGATCATACAGACAGGGATCGACCACGCTGGCCTGGACTGGCTCGCCAATGACCTCGACGGAAAGCGCGGTTCCGATCTCGGCAAACTCCGGGTCGACAAAGCCCATGGCGATGTTCTTGTCGGTGCGATAGCCCCAGCCTCCCGAAGTGATCGTGCCGACGCATTTGCCATCCGAGAGGATGCTGTCACCGCCATGCGCGGGGGCATGGGTGCAATCCAGAACCAGACTGACGAATTTGCGCCGCGGCCCGGCCTTTACATGTTCTTCCAGCGCGGATTTGCCGATGAATTCGGGCTTGTCCAGTTTCACGAAACGATCCAGCGCGGATTCCAGCGGATCGAATTCGGTAATCAGATCCGCCTTCCAATGGCGATATCCTTTCTCAAGCCGCATCGATTCCACGGCTTGCGACCCGAACAGGCGCAGACCATGTTCTTCACCCGCCTTGCGCAATGCCAGATAGGCCGCGTAAAGCTGGTTGTTCGGAACATGGATTTCGTAAGCCAGTTCACCCGAGAAGCTGACCGACATGACCACCGCCGGCGCAATGCCGACAAAGGCATGACGCACCGAAAGCCATGGGAAGGCCTGTGCCGACCAGTCACCGCGTGACGCCGCAGACAGCACATCGCGCGATTTCGGCCCGGCCAGAACAAGAATCGTCCAGTCATTGGTCAAGGATTTCAGCGACACCGAGCCGTCATCGGGCAAATGTTTCTGCAGCCAGTCCATGTCATGGAATTCCGCCGCTGCAGCGGAACCGTACCAGACGGTATTTTCGTCCAGATTGGCCAGCGTTGCCTCGGCCTTGATATTGCCGTGGTCGTTGAGAAGATAGCTGAGCCCGACCTTGCCGATCTTTTTCGTGACGCGCCCGCAGGTCATCTTGTCCAGCCAGTCGCGCGCACCGGGGCCGGTGATCTCGATACGGTTGAAACCATTGACCTCGGTCAGGCCGACAGCGGTCTGCACGGCTTTGACCTCTTCACCGATGACATCGAAGGTCTCATTGAAACGGAAGCTGTGGGTTTCCTCGAAATCGGCGCTCGGCTTGATATAGGCAACACGCTCCCAGCCATTGACGACACCGAATTCCGCACCCTCGGCGGCCAGAACCGGCGTAAGCGGGGTGGTCTTGATCGGTCGCCCCGCCGGGCGGTGTTCATGCGGAAAGTGAAAGCGGAACTCGTTCTGATAATCCTCGATGGCCTTCAGCGCGGTCAGTTCGACATTGCCATGGCCGGTAAAGCGGCGCGGGTCGATGACCCAGGTGTCATAGCAGGCCTCGCCATGCACGATCTGCTGGGCCAGCAACCAGCCGTGGCCACCGCCCTCACCCAGACCGGCACGCAGGCCGATGATGCAGAAGGCATTGCGCTTGCCGGGAATCGGGCCGACCAGAGGCGCGCCATCGATCGTATAGGTGATCGGGCCGTTGACGATCGAGTGGATCCCCACCTCTGTCAGGGCCGGCATGCGTTCGAACGCGCCTTCCAGAACATCCATCACCCGGTCCAGATCGTCCGGGCATAGCGCATTGACGAAATTCGGGTCGATCCCGTCCATGCCCCAGGTCTTGCAGTCCTGTTCATAGAAGCCGACCAGAAGTCCGTTCTTTTCCTGGCGGCAATAGTAATCGCTGATCGGGCAGCGCAGCAGGGGCATGCGGAAATCGGATTCCTCGATGGCCTTGATCGGCTCGGTCAGGAAATACTGGTGCTCCATCGAGGCAACCGGATGATGCACACCCATCATCGCGCCGACCTCGTTCACGCGATAGCCACAGGCATTGACGACGATCTCGCACCGGATATCGCCCTTTTCGGTGTGGACCGTCCAGCTGTCATCCTTGTGCTGGGTCAGCCCCGTAACCGGGGTATGGCGGTAGACTTCGGCCCCGGCAAGCCGCGCACGGCGAGCCAACGCCTGACACAGTTGCGCCGGGTCGATGTCGCCATCCAGCGGATCCCACAGCCCGCCAAGCAGGTTGTCGGTCGAGATCAACGGATGACGACGTGCACATTCCTCGGCGTCGATCACCTCGAACTCGACACCCATGCCCTTGGCGACGCTGGCAAAATGGCGATAACCTTCCATCTGGCGTTCGGTATTGGCCAGACGGATGCCGCCATCGGCATGATGGTAGTTGATGGGATATTCGGGATCGTCGGCCAGTTCCTTGTACAGCTTGATCGAATGGCTTTTCAGACCGACCATCGTCTGGGTGGCTCCGAAATTGGTCACCTGCGCTGCCGAATGCCAGGTCGTGCCCGAGGTCAGCTCGTTGCGTTCGACCAGGACAACGTCAGTCCACCCCTCCTGGGTCAGATGATAGAGGGTCGAACATCCCGCGATCCCACCACCGATGACCACTACACGTGTCTGGCTCTTCATCACTACCTCTTGCGCTGCTATGCGTTGATCTGACCCTAGGTAACGGGCCGAACCACGTTTCGGTCAATCAGCCTGATACCAAGTTCAGAAAATCAGAACGAAGGCCTTGCAATCCTTGAACATCCAGCGCCGGAGGGCTGCCCCCAAGAAATTTATATACAACTGGAATTAATGACTTATTCTTTCGGAAACTGATCCTTAGCCACGCCATGGCCTCGCCGCGTGAAATGCATGTTTTTTAATCAGCCATGCAGCAGACGCGGTCGTAGCGCCAGGCCCACACAGGGAACCCCATGCGTCGATGACTCAGCCAACCCCCCAAGCAAGCGCCGTCCAGCAGACCACCGGTCGTCTTTCCCTGCGTGGCCTGAGGGTGTTCGTTGCCCTGGAGGAATTCGGTTCGGTGGCCGAGGCCGCCAAATCCCTCGGGATCAGCAAGTCCAATGTCTCCCAGCAGATCACCGCCATGGAAACCGGCATTGGCACCAAGCTTTTCGACCGTCGTCAAAAACCGATCACGCTGACTCCGGCGGGCCAGACACTCAGCCTGCATGCGCACCGTGTTCTGGCCACAGTCTCCATCGCCGAAGCCTCGCTCGCAGAATTGAACCTTGCCAGTCTTCCCTTGCTGAATTTCGCAATCATCGATGATCTGGACGCCTCTCTGACGCCGTCCTTGGCGGCCTCGATGCAGGCAAAGCTGCCACGCTGTTTCATCTGCACCTTTTCGGGCCGCTCGGACCAGGTGACTTCACGCCTGCTTTCGCGCGAGGCGGATATCGCGGTCACGGCCAGCATTCCCGCCCAGATGCACAAGTTTCAGGTGATGCAATTGTTGCGCGAGAAGTTTCTGCTGGTCACCGCGCGGGGCACCTATTCCGACAATCTCGACTGGCGCGGTCAGTTGGGTCAGCTGCCGTTCATCCAGTATTCCGATGCCATGCCCATGGGCCGGCTGGTCTCGGCCCATCTCAAGCGGATCGGACATCACTTTCCGCGCAGATTTTCCTTTGAAGCCAGCAGATCGGTCATTGCAACGGTCGCCAAGACCGGTGGCTGGACGATGACGACCCCGCTGAGCATCCTGGATTCGATCAGGTTCAAGGACAGTATCGACATCTGGCCCCTTCCCTTCACGGGGTTGTCGCGCCAGATCTATCTGATCAACCGAATGGATGAACTGGGTTCACTGCCCGAAACATTGGCGCAGCAATGCCGCAGCCTGCTGCAACGGGATGCGGTGGCCGAATTTGCAAGGCTGGCACCCCGGCTTGGCGACGCCATCGAGGTTTACAACGAAACGCTGATCTGAGGCAGATAGTTTCTGCAGATCATGCCTCTGGGTCACGCCATCGGTGCAGGCGCGGCAGGCGAATTTGGGGCGAACCGTGACGAGCACGCGCAGCTGGGCGGGCACGATGTCCAGCCGCGCGATGCGGTCCTCGCCGATCTTGTGCATCTCCCCGCAGCCACAAGGACATTGCAAGCTGTCCGGCTCGATCACGCGCTCGATGCGCGGCAGGTCCTTGGGTAGGTCGCCTCGATTGCGCCGGGCTGCACGCCGGGGTCGGCTCTCGGACGGCGCTTGATGTCTCCTTGAGGCTGACCCTCTCACCTTTGAGCTCCTCATGCCCGCGCAGCAGCGCGGCGACAGCTTCGCGCTGCGCCACGGGAACTGCTGCCAATGCTTGCGCCCGCGCTCTCGCATGGAGCTGGGTCACAGCGCGAGGAAACACGGAAACCTGCCCTGAAAACAGGCTGCGGGCAGGACGTGTAGCGCACCCTGACAGCCGCACAACCGCATCGTGACAAAAGCTCTTGCCGGTGGCATCAATGTGGCCATGTCGATCATCCCGTCGCCTTCCGACTCCCGTCCGTCTCTGCTGGCAACCGTTCGTTCGGTCTGGACGCTGTTGTTCGGCATCGGCCTGCTGATGATGGCAAACGGGTTGCAGGGCAGCCTTCTTGGCGTTCGCGCCGAGGTCGAAGAGTTCGACGCCGCCGTGATCGGCTTCATCATGGCCGGATTCTTCGCCGGCCTGCTGGCGGGGTCGCTGTGGACGCCACGTGCGGTTCGCGTCGTCGGCCATGTCCGGGTCTTTGCCGCGATGTCGGCCATCGCCTCGGTCGCGATCCTCCTGCATTCCCTGTTCGTGAACGAGATTGCCTGGTGGGCGATCCGCTTCGTCACCGGCTTTTGCTATGCGGGCATCTTCGTGGTGGCCGAAAGCTGGCTGAACGAACGTGCGCCGCAGCAAACCCGCGGACAGGTGCTGGCACTGTATCTGGCTGTGACCTTTGCGGGCATGGGCAGCGGACAGTTCCTGCTGAACCTTGCCAGCAGCCGTGCAGCAGACCTGTTCATGCTGGTCTCGGTGCTGATCTCGCTGGCGGTCGTGCCGCTTCTTCTGCGCGCAACCGCTTTGCCAAGCCAGGAAGCCGCGCGCAGCGTGTCCCTGCGCCGTCTGGCATCCGCATCGCCGCTGGGAGTATTGGGCGTATTCATTGCCGGCATCGCCAATGGCACCGTCTTCGGCATGGGGGCGGTCTTCGCCCGCCGCGCCGGCTTTTCCGTCGTTGACACGTCGCTTTTCATGGCGCTTCTGATCCTTGGCGCGGCGCTTTTGCAATGGCCGATCGGCAAGCTGTCCGATCTCATGGACCGGCGCAAGGTCATCACCGGCGTGACCATCGCGGCTGCAATCGCCTGCGTTCTCGCAACGGGCATTTCCGATATAGGCTCGGCACATGCGGCGGCTCTGGTTGCGCTTACCGGTGGTTTGTCGCTCTCGATCCATTCCCTCTCGCTTGCCCATACCAATGATTATCTCGACGCAGAGGAACTGGTCGGCGCCAGCAGCGGCCTGGTGCTTACGCTTGGGGCCGGATCGGTCCTTGGGCCGATCATGGTTGGTGTGGCGCTTGCCTTGCTGGGTCCGTCAGGATTCTTTCTTTGGCTGGCGCTTTGCCATGTTGCTCTGGCCGTCTTTGCCCTTTGGCGCATGATCCGGCGTGAAGCCATGCCGATGTCGGAACAGGGGCCATATGTCCCTGCCCCCCTGCAGGGCACCGAGATTGCCACGGCTGTTGCCGAAGAGGCCTCGCTTGGGGACGACAAGGATCCGTCTTGACCGGGCTACCGCCCCCTCTCGTTCGGGCGACGACGACCGGGGCATCCACAAAATGAACATCAAAGTTTGGAATTGCCCGTTGGATTCCAAGGCACAGCCGAAATTCGGAAAAACTGGATCTATAAAATGGCAAAACTGGACATAGGCTTAACTGGCCACAACTGAGACATTCCTTCTCGTTACGACACCGCGATCAACGTGGTGCGCAAAACAGGGAAATGTCCGATGACCTATATGAAACGCCTGCTGACCGGCACCGTAGCGGCCCTTGCGCTGGCCCTTCCCGCCGCGGCAACCGAATATCGTATCGCGGTCGGCGATGGCGCCGGCGGCACGCAAGAGGCGCTTGGCAAGGCATTCATTGCCGCGCTCGAGGAAGAATCCGGCGGTGAAATGACCGGCAAGCTGTTTCTGAACGGCCAGTTGGGGGATGAGCAGGACACCGTGACCGCCGCCGCCACAGGCACGCTGGATTTCTCGATCCTTGCAATCAACAACATCACCCCGTTTTCGCCCTCGGTGGGCACGCTGACGCTGCCCTATGTGATCCTGTCGCAAGAGGATGCCGAGACCTTGACACAGGGTGAAATCGGCCAGCAGATGATCGAACAGACCATCGAAGATGCAGGCGTGCGTATCATCGGCTGGGGCTATTCCGGGTTCCGGGTTCTGACCAACTCGAAGAAACCTGTCTCGACGGTGGAAGACCTGAAGGGGCTGGTGATCCGGGTTCCCAAGAACGAGATCATGATCGAGACCTACAAGAGTTGGGGTATCAACCCGACGCCAATGGCATGGGGCGAAACCTTCGCGGCTCTGCAGCAGAAGGTCGTGGACGGTCAGGACAACCCTTACATGACTGTCTATGCGATGAAATTTGATGAAGTGCAGAAATATGTCACCGATCTGCATTACATCTTTTCCATCGAACCGTTGATCGTCAGCGAAGCCATGTTCGAAAGCCTGTCCGAAGAGGAGCAGGCGCAGGTGCTGGCCGCCGGCGAAGCAGCAACCCAGGCTTCCGCGCAATTCCTGCGCGATCAGGAAGCCAAGATCCGTGAGGAACTGATCGCCCGTGGCATGGAAATCTCCGAGCCCGCCGACGGAGAAAAGGAGTTCATGGAACTGGCAACCTCAGCGGTCTGGCCCAAGTTCTATGACCAGATCGGTGGCAAAGAGGTTCTGGACAATGTCCTGACTTCGCTGGGACGCGAACCCGCCGCCGACTAAAGCAGGGGCGCCCAAGCGCCCCCACTCCCCCGCCTCTCATCCCTCTCTTCCCGTCGCCCTCCAATTCCGAGGTCCGCCATGACTGCGCTCTGGTCGTTTCTCGACAGGTTCGAAAGCCATGTCTGCCGCATCCTGCTGGCCTGTTTCGTGACCCTGCTTTTCGTGCAGATCGTCGCCCGCCAGATCTTTGGATTTTCAATCACATGGATCGAAGAGCTTTCGATCATCCTGTTCGTCTGGTTCGCCTATTTCGGGGCCTCTTACGCGGCGCGGATCGCGGCGCACAACCGGGTGGGCTTTCACCTGGGGTTCATGTCACGCCCCAAGGCCCGGATCATCGAGGCCATTGGTGATGCCTTCTGGATCATCTTCAATCTGGTCTTCGTCTGGTATTCGGTCGAATTCATCAGCCGTCTGAAACCCTTTGTGAAGGTGCAGACGCTTGGCTGGGAAATGCGCCATGTCTACCTGGCCCTGCCCATCGCCTTTGCCCTGATGACCCTGCGCATCCTGCAGGTCAATTACCTCAAGCTGGTGCGTGGCATTGACCCCACGGATCCGGACAAGGCCGGTGTCGAAGCCGCGCTGGAACTGGCTGCCGAAGAACAGCGCAGCTTCGAACGGGGGAACCACTGATGGATTCCTATCTGATCGAAATCCTCTTCGGAGCCTTTTTCGGACTGCTGGTGCTGGGCGCACCAATATCGGTCGCGCTGGGGATCTCGTCGCTGACGGCCATGCTGTATCTTGGCGACAACCCGATCAAGATGGTGCAGATGGCATGGTCCTCGGTCGGGTCGTTCCCGCTGATGGCACTGCCCGCATTCATTCTGGCAGGCGCATTGATGGAGGCTGCCGGCCTGTCGCGCCGCCTGATCAACGTTGCCGAAAGCCTTGCCGGCCCCTTCACCGGCGGCCTGTCCGCCGCGACCGTGATGGCCTGCCTGTTCTTTGGTGCCATCTCCGGTTCCGGCCCGGCGACGACCGCTGCCGTCGGCATGCTGATGATCCCTGCCATGGTGCGGCAGGGCTACGGGGCGGGCTATGCCGCCTCGGTCACTGCAGCCGCCGGCGGGCTGGGCATCATCATTCCGCCCTCGATCCCGATGGTCATCTACGGCATCTCCGCCATGGGCATGCAGCCGCCCGAAGCCGCGGTCGAGGCTCACGGAATGTTCCAGTCGGTGTCGATATCCAAGCTGTTCATCGCCGGTTTCCTGCCCGGTGTGGTGATGGCCGGTGGCCTGCTGACCATGAACTATATCCGCTGCAGGATTCGCGGCTTTCACGGCTCGTCCGAGCCGCTGTCGGTCCGCAAGATCCTTGAGGCCTGCTACCATGGGTTTTGGGCGCTGCTGGCTCCGGTGGTGATCCTGGGCGGAATCTATTCCGGCTTTTTCACCCCGACCGAGGCCGCCATCGTCGCGATCTTCTACACGCTATTCGTCGGTGCGGTGATCTATCGCGAATTGAACCTGCGCGAACTGATCAAATCGCTGGACACAACCACCTGGCTGGCTGGCCGCGTGCTGCTGGTCCTGTTCACCGCGACAGTCTTTGGCCGCATCCTGGTGGAAAACGACGTTCCCGGCGCGATCGCAGGCGGTATCCTGTCGCTGACGGACAATCTGTATCTGATCTGGGCGATGGTCATCGGCATGCTGCTGATCATCGGCATGTTCATGGAAACGCTGGCCGCGATCATGATCCTCGTGCCGGTCATGCTGCCCGTCGCCTATATGATGGGAATCGATCCGATCCATTTCGGCATCGTCATGATCTGCACCCTGTCGGTCGGCTTCCAGACCCCGCCCCTGGGTGAAAACCTGTTCATCGCCTCGGGCATCTCGGGAGTTTCGATCGAACGGATCAGCCTGCGCGCGATCCCCTTCGCGATCGCCTCGATTACCGCAATCTTCATCATCGCCATCTTCCCGGAAATCGCCCTCTGGCTGCCGCGGCTGATGGGATATTGACACAAAGGAGTCCCCCTATGACCGCCACGACCACACGCACGCTGACCGCCGATGACCTCAAGGCCACCTTTGACGCGTTCAACCGGCATGACCTTGACGGGGTGATGACACATTTTGCCGAAGATTGCGTGTTCTTCACTGTCGCGGGTGACCATGAATATGGCAACCGGATCGAGGGCAAGGAAGCCATCGCCAAAGCCTTCGAAGGCGTCTGGACCGCCATGCCCGACGTGCAATGGGCCGATCACAGCCATTTCATGTCCGAAGACGGCACGCGCGGCGTCAGCCAGTGGACCTTCCGTGCCACCAATCCCGACGGCACCCGGACCGAGGTGCAGGGCGCTGACCTGTTCCGCATCCGCGACGGCCAGATCATCGAGAAACAGGCAATCCGCAAACAACGCCCTGCCGTTCCTGCGAAATGAGGGACGAAATGGATACAACCGCAAAACGATCGGCCAGCGTGCCCTTTGATCCGCTGTATGATCCAATGACGGCCCGCAAGCTGGGTCCGGGCAGTGACTACGCCCCGACCTACTGGATCGGAACCGCAGGCACCCCCCCCGCAGACGATGGTCCCGTCACTGCGGACATGGATGTCGATGTTGCGGTGATCGGCTCTGGGTATACAGGCCTGTCCACGGCCATTCATCTGGCCAAGATGCATGGCATCAAGGCGACCGTGCTCGAGGCCAATGGCGTGGCCTATGGCTGTTCCACCCGCAATGGCGGACAAGCACAGATCAGTTCGGGTCGGCTCAAGCGCAGCGAATGGATCAAACGCTGGGGTCTGGACAGCGCCCGCGCCCTGCATGACGAGGTCGTCGAGGCTTTCGACCTGTTCCGCGGCCTGATCCGCGACCACGCGATTGACTGCGATCCCCAGGATGGTGGCCATTACTATATCGCACACAAGGCCTCGGCCATGCCGTCTCTGGAAAGCGAAACCCGGCTGCTGAACGAGACATTCGGCTATGGCGCGCGCATGCTTGACCGCGAGGAATTGCATCGCACCGTGGTCCGCGATGCCGAGGCCCATGGCGCCATGTGGGAACCGGACGGCGTGTCGATCCATGCCGCCAAGCTTGCCTTCGGTTACCTGCGGGTGGCCCGCGAACTGGGCGCGACCGTGCATCCCGACAGCCCCGTCCAGGGCTGGGAACTGAAAGATGGCGTGCATCACCTGCGTACGCCGGGGGGCATCGTCCGGGCCCGCCGCGTTGCGGTGGCCACGGCGGCCTATGCCCCGCGCAATCTGCACCCGCGCCTGAAGGACCGGCTGATGCCGATCATGTCCAACAGCATCGTGACGCGTGTGCTGACACCCGAAGAACTGGAAGCGGTCGGCATCCAGAAACGCTCGCCGCTGACCGATACACGGACCCTGCGCCACTATTACCGGCTGCTGCCCGACAACCGGCTGCAGATCGGTTCCCGCGCGGCAATCACCGGACGCGATGCCGCCAACCCCGTGCATCTGGAGGCGTTGCGTGAAGGCATGGCCCGCAAGTTTCCGGCGCTGCGCGGCATCGACCTTGACTATAGCTGGTGGGGTTGGGTGGATGTCAGCCACGACATGATGCCCCGGATCACCGGCCTGCCCGATCTCCCCGGCGCCTTCTATGCCCTTGGCTATGGCGGCAACGGGGTGATGTATTCCGCAATGGCCGGGCGCCGCATGGCGCAACTGGTCGCGGGCGAAGCGATCCGCGATCTGCCGATCTTCAACAACGAATTGCCGCATGAGGGATGGAGGACACCCTTCCGGCGGCTGGGCCAATGGGGCCTCTACAAGCTCTACCATTTCCGCGACGAACGCAAATAAGGAAGCGAACGCCATGAAGATGACGACTGAAGAAGCATTTGTGAAGGTTTTGCAGATGCACGGGATTGAGCATGCCTTTGGGATCATTGGCTCGGCGATGATGCCGGTCAGCGATCTTTTTCCGAAGGCGGGGATCCAGTTCTGGGACTGCGCGCATGAGACCAATGCCGGTCTGATGGCGGATGGTTTCACGCGTTCGACGGGCAAGATGTCGATGGCGATCGCGCAGAACGGACCGGGCGTGACCGGTTTCGTGACGCCGGTCAAGACCGCCTATTGGAACCATACGCCGCTGCTGCTGGTGACGCCGCAGGCGGCCAACAAGACCATCGGTCAGGGTGGTTTCCAGGAAATGGAGCAGATGCGGCTGTTTGCCGATTGCGTCTGCTATCAGGAAGAGGTCCGCGATCCCTCGCGCATCCCCGAGGTGCTGAACCGGGTGATCATGCAGGCCTGGCGCAACAGCGCCCCCGCGCAGATGAACATTCCGCGCGACATGTGGACCCAGGTCATCGATGTCGAACTGCCCCAGGTGGTCAGCTTCGAACGTCCCGCGGGGGGCGAGACCGCCGTCTCCGAGGCCGCCAAGCTGCTGTCGGAAGCCAAGTTCCCGGTGATCCTCTCGGGCGCGGGCGTGGTCCTCTCGGGCGCCATTCCCGATCTGGTCAAGCTGGCCGAGCGTCTGGATGCGCCGGTCTGCTCGAACTATCAGCACAATGACAGCTTCCCCGGCAGCCACCCGCTGGCCATGGGCCCGCTGGGATACAACGGCAGCAAGGCCGGCATGGAGATCATCGCCAAGGCCGATGTGGTGCTGGCCCTTGGCACCCGGCTGAACCCCTTCTCGACCCTGCCCGGCTATGGGATCGACTATTGGCCCAAGGACGCCAAGATCATCCAGGTCGATATCAATGCCGACCGCATCGGCCTGACCAAGAAGGTCACCGTCGGCATTCAGGGCGATGCCGCCAAGGTCGCGCGCGGGATCATGTCGCAACTGGCCCCGACGGCCGGAGATGACGGTCGTCAGGAACGCCGCGATCTGGTCGCCCAGACCAAATCGCGTTGGGCGCAGGAACTGTCCAGTCTGGATCACGAGGATGACGATCCCGGCACCGAATGGAATGCCGGCGCGCGCGAGCGTGACAAGGATCTGATGTCGCCCCGTCAGGCCTGGCGCGCCATCATGCAGGCGGTCCCGAAAGAGGCCATCGTCAGCAGCGACATCGGCAACAACTGCGCCATCGGCAATGCCTATCCCAGCTTCGAGGCCGGCCGGAAATATCTGGCCCCGGGCCTGTTCGGTCCCTGCGGCTATGGCTTCCCGGCCATTCTGGGTGCCAAGATCGGCAATCCCGACACGCCGGTGATCGGCTTTGCCGGCGACGGGGCCTTCGGGATCTCGATGAACGAGATGACCGCCTGCGGCCGCGACGACTGGCCCGCCATCACCATGGTGATCTTCCGCAACTATCAATGGGGTGCGGAAAAGCGCAACACGACCTTGTGGTATGACAACAACTTCGTGGGCACCGAACTGGACCGCGACACCTCCTATGCCGGCATCGCCAGGGCCTGCGGCGTGAATGGCGTGCAGGTGCGTGGCGCCGAAGAACTGACCCATGCCCTGCATGAGGCAGTCGAACGCCAGATGAAGGAAGGCCAGACCACCTTCATCGAGGTGCTGCTGAACCAGGAGCTGGGCGAGCCCTTCCGTCGCGACGCAATGAAGAAACCCGTCGTCGTCGCTGGCATCGACCCCGCAGACATGCGCCCCCAGAAGGGCGCAGCCTGATCACGAAAAGGCCCGGCGGAAACAGCCCGCCGGGCCAACCCAAAGGAGTTCAAACATGACAAGCATCGCCGCGCGCCTCGCTGCAACTGACCGACTGCGCGAGCTCTTTCCCGGCTTTGCCGTCTCGGCCCTTGTCGCGGCCACTGCGCAGTTCCTGTCAGACCATTACGGCGCGCCCGCGATGTTGCTGGCGCTGCTTCTGGGCCTGGCATTGAACTTTCTGGCCGAGGACGGCACCCGTACAGCGCCGGGCATCGCGGTGACGGCGCGCAGTGTCCTGCGGCTGGGCGTCGCGCTGCTGGGTGCCCGGATCAGCGTCGACATGCTTGCAGGTCTGGGCGGACCGGCCATCGCATTGGTCATCGCCGGTGTCATTCTGACCATCAGCTTTGCGCTGCTGGCCAGCCGTTTCGTTGGCCGAGGCTGGCGTTTTGCGCTGTTGACCGGCGGTTCGGTCGCGATCTGTGGCGCCTCGGCGGCCATGGCCATCGCGGCAGTTCTGCCCAAACATGAAAAATCAGAACGCGATCTGGTCTTTACCGTGCTGTCTGTCACGGTGCTGTCAACCGTGGCCATGGTCGTCTATCCGATGCTGGCCAATCTGTTCCAGTTCGACGCCCGTGATTCCGGTGTGTTTCTGGGCGGCACCATCCATGATGTGGCCCAGGTGGTGGGTGCAGGCTTTTCGATCAGTCCGGAAACCGGGGAAACCGCGACGCTGGTAAAACTGATCCGGGTGTCGATGCTTGCGCCGGTGGTGCTGTGTTTCTCGCTGGTGATCCGGCAGATGGGACTGGCCGATCAGGATGCTGAAAAACGCCCGCCGCTGTTGCCGGGCTTTGTCGTCGGCTTCCTGATACTGGCGGCGCTGAACTCGCTGGGGCTGATCCCGCCGGTTCTGGCCGATTGGGCCAGCACATTCAGCCGGTGGGCTTTGCTGATCGCCATTGCCGCGGTCGGTATCAAGACCTCGCTTGGCCGGATGCTGGAGGTCGGGCCCGTTGCCGTGATCCTGCTGGTCGCCGAAACCGTCTTTCTGGGCGTCTTCATCGTGACGGGGCTTCATCTGTTGGGATAGGCGCCACTCCCTGTCCTGAAACCGACACATCCGGGGGCGGCCGCACCGCCCCCGTTCCGCACTGATCCCGCTTTTCCTGAAAGGGTATCCGCCATGAAACCGCTAGATCGCATTCACGACGCCGCCCGCGCAAATCCCCGCCATATCATCCTGCCCGAGGGCGATGATCCCCGTGTGGCTGATGCCGCGGCCCGCCTGACACAAGAGGGACTGGCACGCGTGACGCTGATGAATGGCCCGGAAATGCCTGGCGTCACGGCCCTGCGCCCGGCAGAAGCCCCCGATCTGGCCGAACTGGCCGATCATTGGCACCAGATGCGCGCGGCCAAGGGGCTGACCGCCGCCGCCGCGCTGGAAGAAATGCGCGACCCCATCCGCCAGGCCGCGATGCGGGTGCGTCTGGGTCAGGCCGATGGCACTGTCGGTGGCGCGGTCGCCACCACCGCCGACACAGTGCGCGCGGCCCTGCAGATCATCGGACGTGCGCCGGATGCCTCGATCGTGTCCAGCTTCTTCCTGATGCTCTCCTGCGGACCCGACGCACCGATCAAGGGGGGGATGATCTTTTCCGATTGCGGGCTGGTGATAGATCCCAACGCCGAGGAACTGGCCGCCATCGCCCGATCGGCCGCGCAATCCTGTCGTCAGGTGCTGGCCGAGACCCCGCGCGTGGCGCTGCTGTCCTTCTCGACGGCGGGATCGGCCAACCATCCCAGCCTTGACAAGATCCACAAGGCGCTGGCCCTGATCCGCGAACAGGAGCCGGAGCTGGAGGTGGATGGCGAAATGCAGTTCGACGCCGCGCTCGACGACGCCATCCGCGCCCGCAAGGCACCGGGAAGCCGCCTGACAGGGCGTCCCAATGTCTTCATCTTCCCCGATCTTGCGTCGGGAAATATCGGCTACAAGATCGCCCAACGCCTTGGCGGCCTTACCGCCATCGGACCCATCCTGCAGGGCCTTGCAAAGCCCGCGAATGACCTGTCGCGGGGATGTACGACCGAGGACATCGTCTCGGCGGCCTTGATCACCGCGATCCAGACCAAGAAGACGGTCATGCAGGAAAGCTGATCACCGGCAGGCAATTGCCTGCGATCCCGAGAGGGCCTATTGTCTGCCGACTTTCCCGAGTTGGCAGGTTCTGACGTGGCGATCCCTCCTGAAGTGTTTCTTTTGCCTGCTCGAAGCGACGCGACGCTGCAACAGCAGATCCAGCAGGTCGTGGCCGAGGCCATCGTCTCGGGCCGCTGCGCGCCGGGCGAGAAAATGCCTTCGACGCGCCGCCTGGCCGAACATCTGGGCGTGTCCAGAATCACGGTAACGCTCAGCTACACCGAACTGGTGGCGAATGAATATCTGGTGTCGCGCGACCGCTCGGGCTACTACGTGGCCGATACCGCACCCACACGCCCGATTTTTGCCGATCCGGCGCGCAGGGATCAGGGCGGTGTCGACTGGCAGCGCAAGTTGCCGCGCCCGACCCCGCTGCGCGAAGACATCCTGCGACCGCCAAACTGGAACGATTACAAATACCCCTTCATCTACGGTCAGTCGGATCCCGACCTGTTCGACCACGGCAACTGGCGCAACTGCGCGATGCGCGCGGTCGGGCGGCGCGATTTCGACACGCTGGCGCAGGACCACTACCAGAATGACGATCCGATGCTGGTCGAATTCATCCTGCGGCAGATTTTGCCCCGACGCGGTATCAGCGCCAATCCCGATGAAATCCTGATCACTCTGGGCGCGCAGAACGCCCTGTGGATGATTGCCCAGGTCCTGCTGACCGAGGGGCAGAGAGCCATTCTGGAAAACCCCTGCTATCCGGGATTACGCAAGATCCTGGACCATATGCGCTGTATCGAAACCCCGGTCGATGTCGATGCGGGCGGGCTGCCGCCGGACATGATCCCACCGGACACCGATGTCGTCTTTACCACACCCAGCCATCACGCACCGACCAATGTGACCATGCCACTTCCACGCCGGCTGGAAATGCTGGAGCGCGCCCTGCAGGACGACTTCCTGATTGTCGAGGATGACTATGAATTCGAGATGTCCTTTCTGAATCCGCCCTCGCCCGCATTGAAATCGCTGGATCACGCGGGCTCGGTCATCTATCTGGGATCATTCTCGAAATCCATCTTTCCGGGGCTGCGGCTGGGATATGTCGTCGGGGCCCCGCCGCTGATCCAGGAAATGCGCCGCCTGCGCGATGTCGTGATGCGCCATCCTCCCAGCCATATCCAGCGCACGACGGCCTATTTTCTGTCGCTTGGCCATTATGACAGCCAGCTCAGCCGCATGGCGCGCGTCTATGGCAAGCGCCGCGCGATCATGGAGGAATGTATCAACGAATTCGGGCTGACACCTGCGGGCAAGGCGATGCATGGCGGGTCATCCTTGTGGATGAAGGCCCCGCCGGGCGTCGACACCACGCAGCTTGCACTGGAACTGCGCAAGTCGAGCGTCCTGATCGAGCCGGGTAACGCTTTCTTTGCGCGCAGGAACCCGGACAAGTCACACTACCGGATCGCCTATTCCTCGATCAATGCCAATCTGATCCGCGATGGAATGGGTCTGCTGGCCGAGGCCATCCGGGATGCCGAGAGAAAAGCCTGAAGCAGGCGCGGCCTTCACACCGTCGCGGCCAGTTCCGCGGCGGTCTGTTTCAGCAGCGGCAGATATTGCAGCGCATCCTCGGGCTGCAGCCGCTGCACGGGCGCATGAAAGGACAGCGTCCCGAACATGCGATCCAGATCGTCCCGGATCGGCACGGCCAATGCGATCATCCCGTCCACCATTTCCTGATTGTCCGCGCCATAACCGCGCTCGCGCGTCAGGGCGATTTCCGCCGACAGCGCCTCGGGCGAGGTAATGGTGCGCGGCGTGCGTGGCGACAGGTCCAGCCGCCGCAGCAAACGGTTGAACTGGGCTGTCGACAGGGTAGACAGATAGGTCTTGCCCGCCGAGGTGCAATGCAGCGGCACGCGGCTGCCAATCGGCAGACGGATGCGCAGTGGCCAATGCGTTTCCACCCGGTCAACATAGATCATCGCATCGCCATCGGGCATCGAGATATTGCAGGTCTCACCCACTTCTTCGGCCAGACGCTGCAATATGGCGATGCGCTCCCGGCGCAAGCCAGGGCCGCTGAAGGTATTGGCAGACATCCGGCGCAGCATATGCCCGGCGACAAAGCCACGTCCGCCAAGATCGCGCATCAGCCAGCCGTCCTCTTCCAATGTCTGAATCAGACGATGGATGGTGGGCTTGGGCAAATCCAAGGCCGCACCCAGATCGGCAGCCGACAGCGGAACGGCGGCTTCGGCCACGGTTCTCAGGATATACAGAGGGCGCAGATTGGTCTGTGGCACCTTGCCGGCATTTTCCTGGCCCTCTTCATCCGGATTTCCTGTCCGCATCCGCACCGTCCTTTCCTATCGTCCCGGCAGCAGGATCGTCGCCAGCGGGGGCATCACCGCAACCAGGATCCAGACGGTCAGCAGCGCTGCAAGATAGTAGAGCGCATAGCGCAGCAACCGCATATAGGGAACCCCGGTCACGCTGGAGGCTACATAGAGGTTCAGCCCGTAGGGCGGCGTCACGAAACCGATCGAGGCTCCGACCAGGAAGATCACCGCGAAATGGATCGGATCCATGCCGTTTGCCGCAGCAAGAGGTGCCAGGATCGGCGCCAGGATAATGGTCACGGGAAGGCTTTCCAGCACCATTCCGGCAACAAAGATGATCGCCATCGAGGCCGCCAGCACGATCCAATAGCCCCCCAGCCCTGCCACCCAGGTGCCGATTGCTTCTTGCGCGCCCAGCAGCGACAGGATTTGCTGCATCACGACCGAAATTCCGATCAGCGGCGCAAGAATGCCGGTGATCTGTGCCGAGCGCATTGTGATCGAAGGCAGGTCGCGAATGCGGAACCCTTCGACCAGCAGGCTGGCACCATAGCTGGTAGGGCGGCCTTCCTGATCCACGCCCGAGGCGACCAGCGGGAACAGCCAATGGCTGAGAACGCCGACGATGACGCAAAATCCGACCGTGACCGCTGCGGCCTCGGTAGGTGAGAACTTGCCCGTATAGATTCCCCACAGAACCAGCCCGATGGCAAAAAAGCCCAACCAGGCCCCGAATGCCGTCCGCAGAACCCGGGTGATGTCAAAGGGGATGATATGGCCCCAACCATTATATTTGGACAGCACCCAGCAGACCAGCTGCATGCCGACGACCATCATCACGCCGGGAATGATACCGGCGACGAACAGGTCCGAAATCGGCAGGTTCATCAGGAAGCCATATACGATGAAGATGATCGAGGGCGGAATGATGATGCCGACCGTGCCACCGGCCGCAGCGGTGGCGGCGGCAAAGCGTGTGTCATAGCCTCCCTTGACCATCTCGGGATGCATCATCGAGCCGATGGTGGCGGTGGTGGCGGAATTCGATCCCGAGATCGCCGCGAACAACCCGCAGGCTCCGATAGCTGCCATGGCCAGGCCACCGCGCAGCCAGCCCAGAATGGAATAGGCGAAATCGGACAGCCGCCGGGCAATGCCAGCCTTGTTGATCAGATCGCCGGTCAGGATGAACAGCGGCATGGCCAGCAGCGCGAAGCCGTTCGAAAAGGCATAGGTCAGGGCAGCACCGATATTGTCAAAGGTCATGCCCAGCACGACCGAACACCCTATGACCCAATAGGCGATCACCAGAAAGACCGGGACGCCCAGCATGAACAGGCCGGTGACGCCCAGGGAAATCAATGTGATCCAGGTTGAATCAGTCATCATGGCCTCTTAACTGTCGCCCATCTTGGGCATTGCGATCAATTGCGCACCTTCGCGAAAGCGGCGCATGTCCTCGATCATGTTTTCCAGTGCACGCGCGGCCAGAATGGTGAAGGCGACAGGAACCAGAATCACGAACCACCAGATCATCACGTGATCGGTGCCCAGCAGCATCTGGAAATTCGAGGCCGAATTCGCCGTCAGGCGCAATGTCGTGGTAATCACGATCCATGCCATGCCCAGCCACAGGACATTGTCCAGAAACAGGCAGATCAGCTGGATGCTGCGGGGCATCCGGTTGCGGAACTCGGTAAATGACAGATGTGCGCGCAGCTTGACGTTGAAGGCGCAGCCAAACCAGGTCAGCAACAGGAACAGATAGGGCGGCAGGGTCGTTGACCAGGGTTCCTGCTGGCTGAGAACAAAGCGGCGGATCACCTCGACGAAGATGATGCCGGCAATGGCCAGATAGACCACGACCATCAGCGTGCGTTCCAGATGCCTGTCCAGCACAGGTGCGGCCTTGAACAACAACAGGATCAACACCGCGCCAAGGATCATGACCAACAACCCAAACCCCCAGCTTCCCGGCTGGCCAAGCGCATTGCTGATCTCCCAGCTATCCCCTGCCGCCAAGGCGGCAAAGATCGCGCCGATATCGGCGATATAGCTTCCCATATTAGATTATCCTCCCAGATGGCGGCGCCGCTCCACCGGCGCCGCGGGTTCAGCTCAGGCCGAACGCCACCAGCGACGCGCCTCGACATCCTCGGGCTTTGTATCTGCCGGGATCTCGCGCGCGATACGATAGATTTCCTCATAGGTATCGATCCCGCCGGACCACTGCATCAACCGCTCGCGCCACTTGCTCCAGGGATCGGGATTGAATTTCGGCGAACACATCTCTTCGGCCTTCTTGCGTTCCTCATCTGACAGGAAGGCACAGCGCACGCCGTTTTCGGCAAAGACGGTTCCGGGCATCTGCGGGTCCGAGAAGCCAACTGTCTTGATCAGTGCGGCTTCATTGGCCGCCTGGGCCTGGACCTGCGCCAGATAGGCCGATTCCATCACCGCATCCTGCAGATGTGGTTCAAGTGAATCGAAGACCTTGGACGACATGGCGCAATGTTCGGTGCCGCAGAAAAAGCGCAGATCCACCGACTGGCTGACCACCGGTGCCATATTGGCATAGGCCACGGCCGAGGCCCATGTCTCGGCACCGTCCAGCAGTCCCTGCTTCAGCCCGTCAATCGTTTCCTCCCAGGCGATCGGAACCGGGTTCAGATTGAGTAGCTGCATCGCGATCCGGCCAAGCTGGGTGCCCGTCACGCGGTTCTTCGTGCCCGCCAGATCATCGACGCTGGTGACAAGCGGCTTGTCCTTCCATTTCAACCCCAACTGAATGCCGCGCAACTCGCAATGCGAGAACAGGAACTTGATTCCATGGCGTTTTTCCAGCGGATCACGCAGGATGCGCTGGCTTTCGGGACTGTAAAGGAAATGATACTGCGAAGCCCGCGTCGGGAACATGTAGGCAAAGTCCAGCACGTTGTAATAGGGTGCCACACCCGCCGAGTTCTGGGTCGAGGCCGCAAAGAACTCAACGACGCCGAGCTGGGTCTTTTCAACGCAATCCAACTGACCGCAGATCTGGTTGTCGCCGATGAACTCGATCCGGATTTCTCCGTCGGTGCGTTCTTCCAGGTCACGTGCGAACTCCAGAAAGCCCGCGCGCTCGATCAGCAGATTGCGGGCGTTGAAACCCGAAGCCCCCATCTTGAAGGTGTATTTCGCCTTTTTCGAAAACCGCTTTTCATAGGTCGATTGTGCCGCAGCCGCCAACTCTGCGGTCGTCAGCAGACCTGCCGCGCCGGCGAATGCCATTGCCGTCGAGGTCATCCCGAACCGTCCCGCCACGCGCAAAAGATCGCGACGCGATACGGCACCAGCCTTGTCCAGTCTTGCCACCATTGCATTTCCCTCCCCAGAAATGAATTTTTGAGACTTGCATTATCATTTTTCGCATTTTACGTTTTGAATGCAAGAGAAATGTGAACTTCTCGATTGCAATCTTTGGGGGAGGAAAGAATTGGAAACCGACTATCTTGTCGTGGGCGGCGGCTCTGCAGGCTGCGCGATCGCCAACCGACTTTCTGCCGATGCCGACGTGACAGTGACCCTGCTCGAAGCCGGGTCCTGGGACTGGAACCCGTGGATTCATGTTCCGGTCGGCTATTTCAAGACAATGAACAATCCATCCGTGGATTGGTGCTATCGGACCGAACCGGATCCCGGGCTGAACGGGCGACAGCTGGACTGGCCGCGCGGCAAGGTCATGGGCGGCTCCTCCTCGCTGAACGGCCTGCTATACGTGCGCGGACAGCCCGAGGATTATGACCGTTGGGCACAGATGGGCTTCTCGGGCTGGTCCTGGGAAGATGTGTTGCCGCTGTTCAAACGTGCCGAGAATCAGGAACGCGGTGAAGATCCCTATCACGGCACAGGCGGGCCGCTGAATGTCTCGGACATGCGCCTGTCTCGGCCGATCTGCGACGCCTGGGTCTCGGCTGCACAGGCGGCAGGCTATCCCTATAACCCCGATTACAATGGCGCCACGCAGGAAGGCGTCGGCTATTTCCAGCTGACCACCCGCAAGGGCCGCCGTTGTTCCGCCGCGGTGGCCTATATCCACCCGATTCGCAAACGTCCGAATCTGCGCATCATCACCCGCGCGGCCACCCGTCGCGTGGTGATCGAGAATGGCCGTGCCGTGGCCGTCGAATATACTGACCGTTCGGGAAAACTGCAGAAAATCAACGTGCGGGGCGAAGTGATCCTGTCTGCGGGGGCCATCGGCAGCCCGCAGATCCTGATGCTTTCAGGCATTGGCGAGGCCGCGCATCTGGCGGAACATGGCATTCCCGTCGTCGCCGATCTGCCCGGCGTGGGACAGGGTCTGCAGGACCATCTTCAGGCCCGGCTGGTCTATACCTGCAACGAACCGACCCTGAATGACGAGGTCCGCAAGCTGTGGCAACAGGCCCGGATCGCGCTGAAATACGCAATGTTCCGCTCGGGTCCGATGAGCATGGCCGCCAGCCTTGCCACGGGTTTCATGCGCACCAATGATCGGGTCGCAACCCCCGATATCCAGTTCCATGTGCAGCCCTGGTCTGCCGACAGCCCCACCGAAGGCGTCCACCCCTTTTCGGCCTTCACCATGTCGGTCTGCCAACTGCGTCCGGAAAGCCGTGGCCGCATTCGCCTGAAATCCTCGGATCCCACCGTCTATCCGGCGATTCACCCGAATTACCTGGCCACGGAAACCGACTGTCAGACCATCGTTGAAGGCGTCAAGATCGCCCGGAGAATCGCCAAGGAACGCCCTCTGGCCGGCAAGATCACCGGCGAAATGCGCCCGGGCCCCGAGGCCGATGACGATGCCTCGCTGCTGGATTGGGTGCGAAATTCGGCCGGCACGATCTTTCATCCAACCGGCACCGCTGCGATGGGGCCGGTTCTGGACGAGCGTCTGCGCGTCAAGGGCGTCCGCGGCCTGCGGGTCGCCGACTGCTCGATCATGCCCGAGATCGTCTCGGGCAATACCAACGCCCCTGCGATCATGATCGGCGAGAAGGCCGCCGATCTGCTGCGCGAAGATCGCAGGCGCGGAGCCTGAAGGCAGCGCAAAATTTACGGGAGAGAGGAACAGCCCATGAAGATGACGACTGAAGAAGCATTTGTGAAGGTTTTGCAGATGCACGGGATTGAGCATGCCTTTGGGATCATTGGCTCGGCGATGATGCCGGTCAGCGATCTTTTTCCGAAGGCGGGGATCCAGTTCTGGGACTGCGCGCATGAGACCAATGCCGGTCTGATGGCGGATGGTTTCACGCGTTCGACGGGCAAGATGTCGATGGCGATCGCGCAGAACGGACCGGGCGTGACCGGTTTCGTGACGCCGGTCAAGACCGCCTATTGGAACCATACGCCGCTGCTGCTGGTCACGCCGCAGGCGGCCAACAAGACCATCGGCCAGGGCGGTTTCCAGGAAATGGAGCAGATGCGGCTGTTTGCCGATTGCGTCTGCTATCAGGAAGAGGTCCGCGATCCCTCGCGCATCCCCGAGGTGCTGAACCGGGTGATCATGCAGGCCTGGCGCAACAGCGCCCCCGCGCAGATGAACATTCCGCGCGACATGTGGACCCAGGTCATCGATGTCGAACTGCCCCAGGTGGTCAGCTTCGAACGTCCCGCGGGGGGCGAGACCGCCGTCTCCGAGGCCGCCAAGCTGCTGTCGGAAGCCAAGTTCCCGGTGATCCTCTCGGGCGCGGGCGTGGTCCTCTCGGGCGCCATTCCCGATCTGGTCAAGCTGGCCGAGCGTCTGGATGCGCCGGTCTGCTCGAACTATCAGCACAATGACAGCTTCCCCGGCAGCCACCCGCTGGCCATGGGCCCGCTGGGATACAACGGCAGCAAGGCCGGCATGGAGATCATCGCCAAGGCCGATGTGGTGCTGGCCCTTGGCACCCGGCTGAACCCCTTCTCGACCCTGCCCGGCTATGGGATCGACTATTGGCCCAAGGACGCCAAGATCATCCAGGTCGATATCAATGCCGACCGCATCGGCCTGACCAAGAAGGTCACCGTCGGCATTCAGGGCGATGCCGCCAAGGTCGCGCGCGGGATCATGTCGCAACTGGCCCCGACGGCCGGAGATGACGGTCGTCAGGAACGCCGCGATCTGGTCGCCCAGACCAAATCGCGTTGGGCGCAGGAACTGTCCAGTCTGGATCACGAGGATGACGATCCCGGCACCGAATGGAATGCCGGCGCGCGCGAGCGTGACAAGGATCTGATGTCGCCCCGTCAGGCCTGGCGCGCCATCATGCAGGCGGTCCCGAAAGAGGCCATCGTCAGCAGCGACATCGGCAACAACTGCGCCATCGGCAATGCCTATCCCAGCTTCGAGGCCGGCCGGAAATATCTGGCCCCGGGCCTGTTCGGTCCCTGCGGCTATGGCTTCCCGGCCATTCTGGGTGCCAAGATCGGCAATCCCGACACGCCGGTGATCGGCTTTGCCGGCGACGGGGCCTTCGGGATCTCGATGAACGAGATGACCGCCTGCGGCCGCGACGACTGGCCCGCCATCACCATGGTGATCTTCCGCAACTATCAATGGGGTGCGGAAAAGCGCAACACGACCTTGTGGTATGACAACAACTTCGTGGGCACCGAACTGGACCGCGACACCTCCTATGCCGGCATCGCCAGGGCCTGCGGCGTGAATGGCGTGCAGGTGCGTGGCGCCGAAGAGCTGACCCATGCCCTGCATGAGGCAGTCGAACGCCAGATGAAGGAAGGCCAGACCACCTTCATCGAGGTGCTGCTGAACCAGGAGCTGGGCGAGCCCTTCCGTCGCGACGCAATGAAGAAACCCGTCGTCGTCGCTGGCATCGACCCCGCCGACATGCGCCCCCAGAAGGGCGCAGCCTGATCATGAAGAGGCCCGGCGGAAACAGCCCGCCGGGCCAACCCAAAGGAGTTCAAACATGACAAGCATCGCCGCGATGCCTGTCATGTCGGACAGACCAGAACAGAGTTCAGCGCCGAAGCTGACGGTCGGCGCTGAACTTCATTGTGTCGATTTCTCAGCGCCCTGAGAGGTGCCGTTATCCCATCCGCTCGCTGGAGAAGGACCCGGGCGAGGCCGGGAAGACAACGGTCTTGTTGCCGTTCAGGAACACGCGATGATGGGCATGGGCGTGGATGGCACGCGCCAGCACCTGGCTTTCGACATCACGGCCAAGACTGACGTAATCCGAGGCGCTCTGGGCATGGGTCACACGCACGATGTCCTGTTCGATGATCGGGCCTTCGTCCAGGTCGGCGGTCACGTAGTGGCTTGTCGCGCCGATCAGCTTCACACCGCGCTCATAGGCCTGCTTGTAGGGATTGGCGCCCTTGAAGCTGGGCAGGAAGGAATGGTGGATATTGATGATCCGGCCCGACATCTTCTGGCACATCTCATCCGAGAGGATCTGCATGTAGCGTGCCAGAACGATCAGCTCGGCCTCTGTATCCTCGACCACCTTCATGATCGCGGCCTCTGCCTGGGGCTTGTTTTCCTTGGTCACCTTGATGCAGTGGAAGGGAATATCGGCATTCACCACCACCTTCTGGTAATCCATATGGTTGGAAATCACCGCGACGATTTCCACCGGCAGCGCACCGATCTTAACCCGGTACAGCAGGTCGTTCAGGCAATGCCCGAAACGGCTGACCATGATCACCACGCGCATCTTGCGGGCCTCGTCATGGAACTGGAAGGTCATCGCGAATTTCGCCGAAACGGCTTCAAATGCCTGCGACAGGCTGGCCAGATCGGTCTCTTCTTCCAGCACGAAGCTGACGCGCATGAAGAATTGCCCGGTTTCCTGATCGTCGAACTGGCTGCTGTCGGTGATATTGCAGCCATGATCGGCCAGAAAAGAGGAAATCGCGGCCACGATCCCGCGTTGCGAGGGGCAGGTGACAGTTAGGCAGTATGTGGTCATGAGGGATCCTGTTCATCAAGAAGAAGCGGCAGATCGGGCAGGTCGTGCTGGTGGCAAAAGGCGCTGAGCGTATTGACCAGCAGGCAGGCGATGGTCATCGGGCCGACGCCACCGGGAACCGGCGTGATCGCCCCGGCGACCTTGCGCACATTGTCGAAATCGACATCGCCGACCAAAGCCGGCTTGCCAGCGCGCTGGATGCGGTTGATGCCGACATCGATGACGGTCGCGCCGGGCTTGATCCATTCCGCCCGCACCAGTCCCGGCACCCCGGCCGCCACCACAATGATATCGGCCAGACGCGCCAGTTCGGGGATATTGGTCGAGGATTTATGCGCGATCATCACCGTGCAATCGGCATTCAGCAGCAATCGCGCCATCGGTTTGCCGACGATATTGGAATGGCCGATCACCAGCGCGGTCTTGCCCCGGAAATCGTCATGATACTGGCGCAGCATGATCATGCAGCCAAGTGGGGTGCAGGGCACGATTGCATCCTGCCCGGTCCCCACCATCCCCACGTTAGAGATATGGAACCCGTCCACATCCTTGGTGGGTGAAATCGCGTTGATGACGGCACGGGCATCCAGATGTGGCGGCAGCGGCAATTGCACCAGGATGCCATGCACATGCGGATCGTCATTCAGCCGGGCTATCAGGTCCAGAAGCTCGGCTTCCGCAGTGTCGGCAGGCAGACGATGTTCGAAGGATTTCATCCCCGCATCAACCGCCTGACGTCCCTTGGAACGGACATAGACCTCGGAGGCCGGATCCTGCCCGACCAGCACCACCGCCAGCCCCGGCGTCAAACCGGTATCGGCGTGCAATGCGGCAACGCGGTCGCGCACACGGGCGCGAACCGTCTCTGCATAGGCCTTGCCGTCGATCAACTCGGCGGTCATCGGTTACAGTGTCCCTGTCAGTTCGGGCACGGCATCGAACAGATCCGCGACAAGTCCGTAATCGGCGACCTGGAAGATCGGGGCTTCTTCGTCCTTGTTGATGGCGACGATGATCTTGCTGTCCTTCATGCCTGCCAGATGCTGGATCGCGCCGGAAATGCCAACCGCCACATAGAGATTGGGCGCCACCACCTTGCCGGTCTGCCCGACCTGATAGTCATTGGGCGCATAGCCGGAATCGACCGCCGCGCGCGAGGCACCGACGGCGGCACCCAGCTTGTCGGCCAGCCCGTTGATCAGCGCGAAATCCTCTTGCGAGCCGACACCGCGTCCACCCGAGACGACCACCTCGGCCGAAGCCAGTTCGGGCCGGTCGCTCTTGACGACCATATCCTCGACATGGCTCGACAGGGCCAGCGGATCGGCCAGCGTCACCTGTTCGACCGGTGCGGCATTGCCGGAAGCGGCAGGCTCGAAGGCCGCCGTGCGCACCGACAGGATCTTGACCGCATCCGTGGATTGCACCGTCTGGATGGCGTTGCCGGCATAGATCGGGCGCTTGAAGGTCTGTGCATCAAGGATTTCCGTGACATCCGTGATCACCATCGCATCCAGCAGCGCCGCCACGCGGGGCAGCACGTTCCTGCCGGAATTGGTCGCCGGGGCGACGATATGGGTCACGCCCTGTGCCTGTTGCAGCACCAGGGCCGCGACATTTTCCGCCAGGCCATTGGCGACGGCTGCATCCTCGCAGACCAGCACCCTGTCGATACCGGCGATCTCTGCCGCGGCCTGTGCGGCGGCGGCGGGTCCGCAGACCAGCGCCGTGACCGAACCCAGTTTCGCCGCTGCCGTCGCGGCCTTGGCCGTTGCATCCAGCGCCAGTGCGCCCCCAGCAACCTCGGCAATCAGAAGAATGGACATCAAACCACCCCCGTTTCCTTGAGTTTCTCGACAAGTTCACCGACCGAGCCAACCCTGACCCCTGCGGCACGGGCGGGGGGTTCCTCGGTCGCGACCACCTTCAGACGCGGGGCTGTATCGACCCCATAGTCCGCCGCCGTCTTTTCCGCGACAGGTTTTTTCTTGGCCTTCATGATATTGGGCAGGCTGGCATAGCGCGGCTCGTTCAGACGCAGATCGGTGGTGACAATGGCGGGCAAGGATACCTCGATCTTTTGCAAACCGCCGTCAACCTCGCGCGTGACCAGCGCCTTGCCGTCCTTGACCTCCATTTCCGAGGCAAAGGTCGCCTGACCCCAACCCAGCAGCGCCGCCAGCATCTGGCCGGTCGCGTTCATGTCATTGTCGATGGCCTGCTTGCCGGCGATGACCAGCTGCGGCTGTTCCTCGTCAATCACCGCTTTGAGGATCTTGGCCACGGCCAGAGGCTCGACCTCGGTGGCTTCGGCAGCTTCGACCAGGATGCCGCGGTCGGCCCCCATGGCCAGCGCGGTGCGCAGGGTTTCGACCGATTTCTTGTCGCCCACCGATACGACGACAATCTCCGAGGCTGTTCCGGCCTCTTTCAACCGGATCGCGGCCTCGACCGAAATTTCGTCAAAGGGGTTCATCGACATCTTGACATTCGCCAGATCCACGCCGGAACCATCGGCCCGGACCTTGACCTTCACGTTGTAATCAATGACGCGTTTGACGGGGACCAATATCTTCATGGTCACAGCATTCCTTTCGCTTGGAAATTCCCGATTGGCCTTTGCGGCTGGCTCACAACTTCACCAGTTCGGATTTCGGGTCATAGAAGGGTTTCAACGAGGCTTCGGCCGCGATCCTGCGCCCGGCGACTTCGATCTGATATTCCGAGGCCAGCAGATCCTGCACGCTTTCACCGGCACAGGGCACATAGCCCATCCCCAATGCCGCCCCCAGATGATGCCCGTATCCGCCCGAGCTGAGATAGCCGACAATCCGGCCATCGCGCAGGATCGGTTCGGCATGATACAGCAGCGGTTCGGGATCGGTCAGCATGAATTGCACCAGTCGGGTCTGCAGACCTGCCTCGCGTTTGCGCAGCACGGCGTCGCGACCGATGTAATCCTTGTCGTTCTTCTTCAGGGCAAAGCCCAGTCCGGCCTCAAGGATGTGATCCTCGGCCGAGATGTCATGCCCGAAGTGGCGAAAGCCCTTTTCCAGCCTGCAGCTGTCCATCATGTGCAGACCGCAAAGCTTGGCGTCCATCTCGCGTCCGGCTTCGCGCAGAACCTCGAAGACATGGGCAGCCATATCGGTGGAAACATAGATCTCCCAGCCAAGCTCTCCGACATAGGTCACGCGATGGGCGCGGGCGACGGCCATGCCGATTTCGATATCCTGCCATGTACCAAAGGGATTCACGGCATTCGAGAAGTCGTTGGGCGACACGCGCTGAAGCAACGCCCGCGATTGCGGACCCATGACACAGATCACCGCTTCGGCGGCAGTCATGTCGGTCAAGGTGACACGGCGATCACCAATATGGCGGCGCATCCAGGCCTGATCGGCCTGCCGGGTCGCAGCGGGCGTCACCACCAGATAGGCGGTTTCCGACAGCCGGTTGATGGTCACATCGGCCTCGATCCCCGCCGAGGCGTTCAGGAACTGGCTATAGACGATCTTGCCCACCGGCACGGACAGGTCACTGCCGGAAATGTAGTTCAGGAAGTCCTCGGCATCCGGGCCTTCGACCCTGATCTTGCCAAAGGAAGACATGTCATAGATGCCGACATTCTCGCGGATCGCCTTGTGTTCGCGCGCAGCATTGTCGAACCAGTTCTGGCGTTTCCAGGAATATTCATATTCCGCCTTCTGACCCGGATCTGCGAACCAGTTGGCGCGCTCCCATCCGGCCAGTTCACCCATGACGGCACCTTCGGCCTTCAGGGCCTCATGCAGGGGAGAACGGCGAATCCCGCGCGCCGTGGCCTTTTGCCGATAAGGGAAGTGATCGGCATAGAGAAGCCCCAGCGTTTCCTTGGACCGTTCGAAGAGATAGGTCTTGTTGCCCTGGAAAGGTTGCATCCGCGCGATATCGACATCGCCCAGATCAAAGGGTTTTTCGCCGGTATCCATCCATGACGCCAGCGCCATCCCCGCGCCACCGGCCGACTGGATGCCGATCGAGTTGAAACCCGCCGCAACCCAGACATTGTCCATCTCGGGCGCAAGGCCAAGGTGATAGGCATCATCTGGCGTGAAACTTTCAGGCCCGTTGAAGAAAGTGTGGATGCCGGTTTCCGCAAGGATCGGCAGTCGGTTGACGGCCATTTCAAGGATCGGCTCGAAATGGTCGAAATCCTCGGGCAGCTGATCGAATTCGAAATCCTCGGGGATGCCCTTCATCGCCCATGGCTTTGCCACCGGCTCAAAGGCACCCAGCAGGATCTTGCCCGCGTCTTCCTTGTAATAGGCGCATTCCTCGGGGACACGCAGGACCGGCAATTGCTGCAGGTCGGGAACGGCATCGGTGACGATGTAGAAATGCTCGCAGGCATGCAGCGGCACATTGATGCCCATCTGGCGGCCGACCTCATGGCCCCACATGCCCGAACAGTTCACCACGTGATCGCAGGCAATGGTGCCCTCGGCCTCATCGGTCTGCCAGGACACGCCGGTGATGCGGCGGCCTTCGAGCTGGAAACCCGTGACCTTGGTGCGTTCCAGCACCTTGGCACCGCGCTGTCTTGCGCCCTTGGCCATGGCCAGCGCGATATTGGCCGGGTCCCCCTGCCCGTCCTTGTCCAGATAGACCGCCGTCTTCACGCCCTCGATATTCACATGCGGATAGCGCGACAGCAGTTCGCTCGGGCTGATCTCTTCGACCTCGACACCGAAGGCGCGCGCCATCGAGGCCTGCCGCAGAATCTCTTCGCTGCGCTCATCCGACAGCGCCACGGTGATCGAGCCATTGCGGCGAAATCCCGTAGCCACACCGGTTTCCTCTTCCAGGCTGCCGTAAAGCTCCTGACTGTATTTCGCCAGGCGCGTCATGTTCTGAGAGGCGCGAAGCTGTGCGATCAACCCTGCCGCATGCCATGTTGTGCCCGAGGTCAGTTGCTTGCGTTCCAGCAGCACGACATCGGTCCAACCCAGTTTTGTCAGGTGATAGGCGACCGAACACCCGATCACCCCACCACCGACAATGACGACGCGTGCTTTCTTGGGGGGCAAAGCCATGTCATTCTTCCTTGTTTATGCGCGGATGCGGCTGTTGTCAGCGTCCCAGAGGCACGCCGTTTCCTGGACGGTCGCAGTCACCCGCTGACCGTAAACTTCAATTTCGACCTCGGTTCCCGGCGTTGCGGCATTCACATCAAGCATCGCCATGACAATGGCAGCATCAACGCGATAGCCATAGGCCGCAGACAGAACCTCGCCTGCGCGTTTGCCATCGGCGAAGACCGCAGCCATATAGGGAGCGTCCTGCTGGCCGGGCTGCGCGATCAAGGTGCACAACCTGCGTGAGGGGCCTTTCTTGGCCTCGGCCTGAAGGGCGGCCTTGCCCGGGAAGTCCTGCGGCTTGTCCAGGCGGACAAAGCGGTCCAGACCGGTTTCCAGCAGGCTGTAGTCGCTGGACAGATCACCCTTCCAGGTCAGATAGCCCTTTTCGATCCGCATCGAGTTCAGCGCATACATGCCAAAGGGCACAGCCCCTGCATCACGGATCGCATCGTAGATATGGGCGGCCTCGGCCGGATCGGCGTGAACCTCCCACCCCAGTTCACCGGCAAAGGAGACACGCGCCAGCAGCGCGGGTTTGCCAGCCACGGTGGCATTCTGATGGCTCAGCCAGCCAAGCGACAGATCCGCATCCGAGAGGCCCGCCAGCAGATCACGCGACTTTGGCCCGGTCACCAGCATCGAGGTCACCTCCTCGGTGCGATCCGTCAAGTTCACGCCTTCGGGCAGCTTTTGCGACAGCATGTCGAAATCATGCCATTGCGCCACGGCGGCAGTCATCAGGGTAAAGCTGTCGTCGCCATGGCGGATACATGACATCTCTGTCAGCACGCGACCGCGATCATCGGGGAAATAGATCAGGTTCATCCGCCCGACCTTCGGCAATCCGCCCGCGATCAGCCCGCGCAGGAATTCGGCCGCGCCGTCCCCCTGCAGATCAAAGCGCGAGAACCCGCAGAGATCGATCACCCCGACCCCGTCGCGCACGGCCTCGACCTCGGCCTTGATGCGCGGCTCCCATGGGCCATTGCGGTCCCAGGTCAGCGTTGCCTCTTCCGAGGTGTCGTCGCCGGGCCGGGCAAACCAGTTCGCGCGTTCCCAGCCGTTATAGGCGCCCATCTGCCCGCCATCCGCGACCAGTCGGTCATGGTTGGGCGACAGCCGGCGGTTGCGCTCGGCCGGCCATTCGTGATGCGGGAAATGCATCGCATATTCGTGCCCATAGGTTTCCAGCGCCTTGCCAAGCGAATAAGACGCATCGGCATAGCCGGTGAAGCGGCGCGGATCGACCGACCACATGTCCCATTCGGTATGGCCATGCATGATCCATTCCGACAACACCTTGCCGGCGCCGCCGCCCTGCGCGATGCCGAAGGTAAAGCTGTGTGCCTCGAAGGCATTTGGCACGCCCGGCATCGGGCCGATCATCGGCAAGCCGTCAGGGGCGTAGGGGATCGGGCCGTTGATATTGCGCTGAACTCCCTGCGTGCCCAACAGCGGCACCCGCGCCATGGCATCCTCGATATACCATTCCAGCCGATCCAGATCGTCGGGATACAGCTGGAAGCTGAAGTCCTCGGGCATCTGGTCGTTTTCCGTGACCCAGGCGGCCTGGCAATTGAGTTCATATGGCCCGAGGTTCAGCGAATGCGTGTCCTGCCGCAGGTAATATGAACTGTCCACATCGCGCAGCATCGGCAGCTTGCGACCGTGTTCCTTTGTCCATGCGGCAACCTCGGGGATGGCTTCGGTCAGGAAATACTGGTGGCTCATCACGGTCAGCGGCACTTCGCGGCCGCCATGAGGCAGGAACCATTCGCCCACCCGCGCGGCGTAATAGCCCGCCGCATTCACCACATATTCGCAGCGGATATCGCCCTTTTCGGTATGCACGACCCATTCGCCATCCTTGCGGCTGACGCCAGTTGCCGGGGTAAAACGCGCGATCGTTCTCCCATGGGCCCGTGCCCCTTTTGCCAGAGCCTGAGTCACCTGGCTGGGATCGATATCGCCATCCAGCGGATCCCACAGACCGCCTTCCAGATCATGGGTCTCCATGAAGGGAAAATGTTGCTGGAGTTCCTCGGGCGTGCACATGTCCATGGTCAGCCCCATATGGGCCGCCATGCCCCGCACGCGTTCGAATTCCATCATGCGTTTGTGGCTGTGGGCCAGACGGATCGCGCCGGTCACGTGATAGTTGATTGGATAATTCACCTCTTCCGCCAGCTTGCGATACAGCGCCAACCCGTAGCGCTGCATGTTCATGACGCTGTAGTTTGCCGCAAAGTTCGGACAGTTTCCTGCCGCATGCCAGGTCGAGCCCGCCGTCAGTTCGTTCTTTTCAAGCAGGAGGCAATCGCTCCAGCCAGCCTTGGCCAGATGATACAGCGCCGAAACGCCCACCACCCCGCCACCAATGATGACCACGCGCGCCGTAGAAGGAAGAACCATTTCAAGACCTCATAAAAGGGGAAGAGATGACCCGAACCGCCATGGCGGGGTCGTGAAGGGGATAAAAAGCAGCGATAGAGTCGTTCTCTGCCATTGGCATGCTACCCTTGCCTTGTTGCGCCTGCAGGTCTGACCTTTCATCGCATATGAAAATAGTGACCGATTCTTCACAATCTGGCAATGAAATTTTTGCCATTTTTTTCATTTTATCTGAATCGCCATCTGCCGGTGTCAGATCGCGAACGCAAAACCTCCGCCCCGGAAAAAATCGGGGCGGAGGAAACACGGATTTCCGTCGCCAGAGGCCGCGCGGTGCAGCAAAGGCTCAATGTTCGCGGATGACGAAGTGCTTTGTCGTCGTTTCGATGATCTCCCAATAGCCCCTGAAACCATTGGGGATCAGAAAGGACTGACCGGCCACGAACTCGCGTCGCTTGCCGTCACTGGAAATCAAGGCACAGCGTCCCGAAATGATGTGGCAAAACTCGTCACGATCCGTGAAGGCATGCCATTTTCCCGGGGTCGAGGTCCAGGTTCCCGCGATCAACGCCCCGTCCGGACTGCGGAAATGCAGCTCGGTCTGGTGTTGCGGGTCGCCTTCGACGACGCGGTCAGGAAGATCGGCAAGACGGCGCTGGCTGCTCTCCAGCGGTTCGTCGGAAAAATCAATGATATCCATTCTTGCTCCTTGGACATGATGTCGGATGCCGCGGCACAGCGTCAGCTTTGTCCTTTCCACGGGACGAGTTTTCGCTCTGCGAGTCTCATGAGGACGTCGATACCGTATCCGATGATTCCGATGAGGATGATTCCCATGAGGACGATATCGGTGAGCTGGAACTTGGAGGCGGCGATGATCATCATGCCCGCGCCCATCTGCGCGGCCACCAGTTCCGCCGCGACCACCGTGCCCCAGCAGACGCCCATGGCCACACGCGCCCCGGTAAAGATCTCGGGCAGGGAATTGGGCAGGATCACATGGCGCAGCAATTGCCATTTCGACGCCCCCAGGGAATAGGCCGCATGCACCTTGGTGATATTCACCCCCGACACGCCGGCTCGCGCCGCGATCGTCATCACCCACAGCGCCGCAAGGAACAGCAGCACAACCTTGCCCGTCTCCCAGATCCCGAACCAGATGATCACCAGCGGGATCAGCGCAAGCGGCGGCACCGGCCGCATGAACTCGACGATCGGATCGAACCAGCCCCGGAACCAGCCCGACAGGCCCATCGCATAGCCAAGCGGGATGCCCACCAGAGATCCCAGCGCAAAACCCGCCAGAACCCGCATCAGCGAGGCCCCCAGATGCTCCCACAGGGTAAAGTTCTGATAACCCGACTTGGCGATCTCGACAAAGCGGCCCGCCACCGCCTCGGGCGAGGGCAGCCAGATCGGTTCCATCTGCAGGCCCTTGTCCGCCGAGAAGCTCAGCGTGCCCTTGCCCGTCATCGAGACCGTGCCATGGGCCACATCCAGCGTCTCGCCCGGCGTGATCTCACGCCCGTCCACCGAGACCGCCTGCGCCCCCTCGGGAAGACGGATCAGCTGATCGCGCCCGCGCGGCACGCTGGCCACCACGGCGCCATCACCCGCAGGCTCGGCCGGGGCCTCGACACCGGCATAGACGACCACCCTGCCCGATTGCATCTGACCGCTGTCGGTCCGCGCCTCATAGCTGAACGAGGTTTCCCCCAGAAACGGCCCCGGCACGTGGAAGGGCACCAGCTTCGACCCCGTGAACGCCCCCCACAGCAGGAACACCACCAGGATCGAGATGATCGAGGCCGCCCGGTCCGGACGGATCGCGCTTTCATCCCCGAAGGTCACGGTCTTCAGGCTGGTGAAGTCATTGCGCCGGCCATGGGCGCGACGGATCAGCCCGACCACAAGGGCCGAGCCCGCAAACAGGCCCGCATAGACCAGAAGAATTGCAAAACCGGTCATGCCGCTGCCCCCTGACGACCCATGATTTCCTCTTCCATGTTCCAGATCATCGACAGGATCTCTTCGCGCCGGGCGCCGAATTCCGGCAGCTTCTTGATCTCGCGCAGGTCATTGCCAACGCCCTGATCCGCAAAGGGAAGGTGATATTCCTTGTAGATACGCCCCGGACGCGGGGCCATGACGATCAGACGCTCGCCCAGAAGCAGGGCCTCTTCGACCGAATGGGTGATCAGGATCACCGTCTTGCCGGTCTCCTTCCACAGGTTCAGCACCATCGCCTGCATCTTTTCCCGCGTCAGCGCATCCAGCGCGCCCAGGGGCTCGTCCATCAGGATGACATCGGGATCATTGGCCAGACAGCGCGCCAGCGCGACGCGCTGCTGCATCCCGCCCGACAGCTCGTAGATCGCCTTTTCACGGAAATCCTGCAGACCCACCACTTCGATCAGGTGATCGACATGGGCGCCATATTCGGCCTCGCGCTGGCCCGCCATGCGCGGCCCGAAGGACACATTGTCCCGAACGTTCATCCATTCAAACAGCGCGCCCTTCTGGAACACCACGCCGCGTTCGGCATCCGGCCCGGTCACCGCATGGCCGTTCAGCGTGATCTGGCCGCCCGTGGGCGCCAGAAAACCCGCGATGATGTTCAGAAGCGTCGATTTCCCGCAGCCCGAAGGCCCAAGCACCGACAAGAGCTGCCCGGGTTTCAGATCCAGCGAGACATCCTGCAACGCCTGCACATGCGAGCCGTTGGCAAGATCAAAACGCATCGAGATATTCTTCAGCATCAGGCCGGACATGGGGCCATCTCCTTTTTGCCATGGCAGAAACGGAAGGCACCAAACGCCTTCCACCAAGCGTCAGCGGCCAGACACATCAGAAAGCGCCGACGTGTCGATGAATTCAGCGTAGCTGGGCAACGCCGAGGGAAGGTTCCCAAGCTCGTGAAACATCGCCGCCACGCCACTGAAATAGCTTGCAACGCGTCCGCCCAACCAGGTCTCGGAAAGTTGCTCTTCGGGCGAAAGAAACTTGAAATTGTCGATGACGGCAGCCGCAGAAGCCTCGTCCATGCCGGCATCCTGGGCTATCACCGGCAGCATCTCGTCACGCTTGTCGCCAGCGTTCCACATCGCATTGGCATCCGCGGTCACCGCAAGGAAATCCGCCAGAAGCTTTGGATTCTCTGCAGCGAACCGGGCCGAGGTCGTCGTCAGGTCGAAGGCCAGAATACCTGCCTCTTCCTTTTCTTCCCCGCTCAGCAGCACATTGCCCTCGGCCTTCATCCGGTCCAGCGCACCGCCCCAGCCACAGGCCATGTCGATGCTGCCCTGGCCAAAGGCCGCAGCCGCCTCGGCCGGGGCCATGTCCACGATGGTCATGGAGGCCGGATCGACACCGAAATGCTCCATCTGCTGCAGGAAACCGTAATGGGCGATGGTCCCCACGGGCAGCGCCACGCGTTTGCCCGTCAGTTCGCCCGCGCTGTCCTTGTCGATTTCCAGCCGCGAAGCGACAACACAATTGTCATTGTCGGAATAGGAGGCGGCAATATCGACAACCTCGAGATCCTGCCCCGCCGAAACCGCCACCACAAAGGGAGGCACCCCCTGACTTATGGCGATCTGCACATCTCCGGCCGCCATGGCGGCCGACATCGCGGTACCCGAATCAAAGGCAACCCAATTGACCGGAACGCCCAGCTTTTCCTCGTACAGCCCCTTGGCCTTGGCATATTGGAACGGCATCGGCCATTCCTGGAAATAGGCCACCGTTACAGCGTCCTGTGCAAATGCAGGAGACACCATCCCCAGCGAAATCAGGGACAACAGACCACTGATGGCTTTTGTTCGCTTCATTCTGTTCTTTCCTCTGTTGGCATGACTCATCAGCCCCGGGAATCCTGGTCGAGGTCATTGAAACGCCGCCGGTTGAGCCGGCGATCTGATTGATGTTCAGGGTCCGCGCAAAGCCTGATCGCGGAAGGGTATGACCCTCCATCACATGGCTGCGGGGTGATCAGAATCCTCCGCGAATCTTCGGCCAGACGCCGATCCCCGCGGAACAATGATGATCATGGATTCCTATGTTGGCACATTGCGACGTCGAAGGTCCTTTCTAGTAGATCGGCGGCGAAATTACCCACAGTGCCACTGCGGTTTCACGATAGGGATTTGCCCAGAGATAGGGCTCGTTACGGATCCGGAAACTGTCCCCCGGACCCACGGTGAATTTCTGGTCGCCGAAGCTGAGATCCAGCCGTCCCGACAACATGAAGCCGACTTCCTGCGTCTCGCGATGCACAGGCTCGGGCAGCGCCTTCCCGGGCAGGAAGGTCGAATGGACGATTTCGAAACTGTCGGTCAGGTCCGGAGAGATCAGCGCTTCGATCAACCCGTCATGACGGTGTCCGAGCGAACGGCGGCGGTCAGCCCGAACGATACGGCCTTCTTCCCGTGGCGTCTCGGCCTTGGGCTGGATCAGCAGCGACGGCGCCACATCAAGGATCTGTGCCAGCTTGGCCAAATCCTCGGCACTGATCCGCGAGACATCGCGTTCGACTTGCGACATCCAGCCCAGGGACCGGCCCATGGCTTCGGCGAGCTGCGCCAGGGTCAAGGCGCGGCTCTTTCTCAATGTCCGCAGATCAGCACCAGAAGTCACGAATCACTCCCTCTTCATCGAATATCGATCTTGCCACCGGAAATGAAATTATCAACATTTTTTTCATTCCTGCTTTGCAGATCAGGGACGCCCCCGAAATTTTCAAAGGCAACGAAGCCTTGAAACGACATTTTCAACCCCGCCCTGAAGGCTTGACCAGCGCGGCGGTCTGACCCACACGGGATCCTGAATTGCAAAGCATTGGAATCACTGGACGCGGCAGCATTGTCCCCAGAAAATTTCCTTGGTCCCGACACCACATATTGACATTATACCCGCTTGGATGGCTAAGTGATGTGGCTATGGTGCCAATGACATCCGTCAGAGGTGAAAAGGGAAGTCGGTGAAAAGCCGGCACTGCCCCCGCAACTGTAAGCGGTCGGATCGACTGATGAAGCCACTGGATCACTCCGGGAAGGCCGGTTGTCCCATGTCCGCGAGTCAGGAGACCTGCCATGGCAAAAAACGACTACGGGCGGTGGGCCCGGCAGCGTGGCTGTTGGCGGATCTTCGCCAGCAGTCAAGCGCGGGACCGCCATCCAGACATAGAGACCAGGAGCCGAGCGCATGACCATCACCGTCTATTCCAAACCCGCCTGTGTGCAATGCACCGCCACCACCCGTGCTCTTGATGCCCGCGGCCTGAACTACGACATCGTCGATCTGACCCAGGACGCCGAAGCCATGGAGCGGGTGACGGCATTGGGATACCGTCAGGCGCCCGTCGTCATCGCCGGTGAGAACCACTGGGCAGGCTTTCGTCCGGACATGATCGGCCAGTTGGCCTGATCATTCGCGATGGTGGGGCTGGTCTATTTCTCATCGGGATCGGGCAACACCGCCCGCTTTGTGGCGGCCCTGGGGTTGTCGGCAATGCGCATTCCCCTGCGCAGCAGCGATCCGATGCCGATGCCGGACCGGCCCTATGTGATGATCTGCCCCACATATGCCGATGGCGAAGGTCGCGGTGCGGTGCCCAAGCAGGTCATCCGCTTTCTCAATGATGAAGCGCGTCGGGCCGGATTGCGTGGCGTGATCGGCGCGGGCAATCGCAACTTTGGGCAAACCTATGCCTTGGCCGCGCGCGTGATTGCCGATAAATGCCGCGTTCCCGTGTTGTATCGATTCGAACTGGCGGGAACACCAACCGATATTGCCCGTGTCCGCGACGGGCTGAAAAAACTGCAGGAAATGGAATGCTTGACAGTGTGAAGCCCGACCTCGACTATCACGCGCTGAACGCGATGCTGAACCTTTATGACGACAAGGGGCACATCCGCTTTGAGGCCGACCGCATGGCGGCGCGGCAGTATTTCCTGCAGCACGTCAACCAGAACACTGTCTTCTTCCACAGCCTGGACGAGAAGCTGGATTACCTGGTCGACGAAGGCTATTACGAGCCGCAGGTTCTGTCCGACTATCCGCGCGAGTTCCTGCACCGGATCTGGGCGGCCGCCTTTGCCAAGAAGTTCCGTTTTCCAACCTTCCTTGGCGCGTTCAAATATTACACCAGCTATACACTGAAGACCCGAGACGGGCAGCGCTACCTGGAGCGTTACGAAGATCGCGTGGTCATGGTGGCGCTGGCACTGGCGCGGGGCGATCAGGATCTGGCCATGAAGTTCATGGATGAAATCCTGTCGGGTCGTTTCCAGCCCGCCACGCCGACCTTTCTGAACGCGGGCAAGAAATCGCGCGGCGAGCTGATTTCCTGTTTCCTGCTGCGCGTCGAAGACAACATGGAATCGATCGGCCGGGCGATCAATTCCTCGCTGCAACTGTCGAAACGCGGCGGCGGCGTCGCCCTGATGCTGACCAACATCCGCGAATCCGGGGCCCCTATCAAGGGGATCGAGAACCAGTCTTCAGGCGTGATCCCGATCATGAAGTTGCTGGAAGACAGCTTCAGCTATGCCAACCAGCTGGGTGCACGCCAGGGCGCGGGTGCAGTCTATCTGAACGCCCATCATCCCGATATCCTCAGCTTCCTGGACACCAAGCGCGAAAACGCGGATGAGAAAATCCGCATCAAGACGTTGTCCCTTGGCGTGGTGATCCCTGACATCACCTTCGATCTGGCCAAGCGGAACGAGGATATGTATCTGTTCTCGCCCCATGACGTTCAGCGCGTCTATGGCGTACCCTTCTCGGAAATCTCGGTCACCGAGAAATATGCCGAGATGGTCGACGACAAGCGTATTCGCAAGAAAAAGATCAATGCACGCCAGTTCTTCCAGACGCTGGCCGAGATCCAGTTCGAAAGCGGCTATCCCTACATCATGTTCGAGGACACGGTGAACCGCGCCAATCCGATCGACGGGCGCATCACCATGTCGAACCTCTGTTCGGAAATACTGCAGGTGAACGAGGCGTCGGAATTCAACGAAGATCTCAGCTATGCCCATATGGGCACGGATATTTCCTGCAATCTGGGATCACTGAATATCGCCAAGACAATGGATGGTCCCGACTTCGGCGCCACGGTCGAAGCCGCCATCCGTGCCCTGACTGCCGTCAGCGAAATGTCGGCCATCGATTCCGTGCCCTCGATCCGCAAGGGCAATGACGAGGCCCATGCCGTGGGCCTGGGCCAGATGAACCTGCACGGTTTTCTGGCACGCGAGCGCATTCACTATGGCAGTCCCGAGGGCATCGAGTTCACCAGCGTCTATTTCGCCGCCATAGCCTATCACGCCATCCGGGCCTCGAATCTGTTGGCGCAGGAAAAAGGCGCGACCTTCAAGGGATTCGAAAAATCGACCTATGCCGATGGCAGCTTCTTTGACAAATACACCAACCGCGACTGGCTGCCGGTCATGCCGGAAGTGACGCGGCTGTTCGCGGGGATCACGCTGCCGACCCGCACGGATTGGGAGGCGTTGAAGGCCGATGTGATGAAGCATGGGCTTTACAACCGTAACCTGCAGGCAGTGCCGCCAACCGGATCGATCAGCTATATCAACAATTCGACCAGTTCGATCCATCCGATTGTCAGCAAGATCGAGATCCGCAAGGAGGGCAAGATCGGCCGCGTCTATTATCCGGCCGCCTTCATGTCGAATGAGAACCTGGAGTTCTATCGCGACGCCTATGAAATCGGCCCGCAAGCCATCATCGACACCTATGCGGCTGCGACCGAACATGTCGATCAGGGCCTGTCGTTGACCCTGTTCTTTCCCGCCGAGGCCACGACCCGCGACATCAACCGCGCGCAAATCTATGCGTGGAAAAAGGGGATCAAGACAATCTACTATATCCGGCTGCGCCAGACCGCACTGGAAGGGACCGAAGTCGAAGGCTGCGTGTCCTGCACGTTGTAAGCGAGGCCGGGGGCCCGCCCCCGGACCCCCGGGGTATTTGTGACAAAGAAGAAGAGAGGGGTTCTTCGATCATGAAGGATCAGGTGATGCGTCAGGTTCAGCGCGCCGTGAACTGGAACCGGCTGCAGGACGAGAAGGATCTGGAGGTCTGGAACCGACTGACGGTGAACTTCTGGCTGCCGGAAAAGGTGCCATTGTCCAATGACGTGCAAAGCTGGGCGACCTTGCGTCCGGAAGAGCGCGAATTGACGATCCGCGTCTTTACCGGATTGACGCTGTTGGACACGATCCAGAACACGCTTGGGGCACCACGATTGATGGGTGATGCCCAGACCCCGCATGAGGAAGCGGTTCTGTCAAATATCGCCTTCATGGAAGCGGTCCACGCGCGCTCCTATTCATCGATCTTCTCGACACTCTGTCTGACCAAGGAAGTGGATGAGGCGTTCCGCTGGTCCGAGGAAAACCCGCATCTGCAACAGAAGGCGCGGCTGATCCTGGACGAATATGATGCTGGCGCCGATCCGATGAAGCGCAAGATCGCCAGCGTATTCCTGGAAAGCTTCTTGTTCTATTCGGGTTTCTATTTGCCGATGTATTGGTCCAGCCGTGCCAAGCTGACCAATACTGCCGATCTGATCAGACTGATCATCCGGGATGAGGCCGTTCATGGCTATTACATCGGCTACAAATACCAGCGCGCCCTGGAAAAGCTGGATGAGGCGAAAAGGGCCGAATTGAAGGACTTTGCCTTTGCACTGATCTTCGATCTATATGACATCGAGGTCAAATATACCGCCGAACTGTACGATGGAATCGGGCTGACCGAGGACGTGAAGGCGTTCCTGCATTACAATGCCAACAAGGCACTGCAGAATCTGGGCTATGAGGCGCTGTTCCCGCCAGCGGCCTGCGAGGTGAACCCCGCGATCCTGGCCGCATTGTCGCCCGACAGCGAAAACCATGACTTTTTCTCGGGGTCTGGATCGTCCTATGTCATTGGCAAGGCCGTCGCTACCGAGGATGAAGACTGGGATTTCTGAAGTTGCCCCCTCCGGGGCAAAAATCTAAAATCGTCCCGCGCAGCCTCTTCTGGCATGTTGAGAGGATTGCGCGGGTCACGGACGAGAATAGCGACGCGTTGCTTCCGAACCGTGACCTAGTGACCTGATCGGCTCAGACACCTCTTTGATCTAAGGGCCAGCGTCCAGCGAGTCTCCGACAAGCTTGGCGAACAGACGCATCATGTCCCTGACGCGCGATTCATTGAGCCGGTGCGGTTCGGGATCAAGTCCGCAAATGGTGCCAAAGAACTCGCCGTCCTTGCGATAGACCGGAAACGACAGGTAGCTGCGGAAACCATAGTCCCGCGGGGTATGGTGATCGCAATAGACCGGATGAGAGAAAACATCGTCGATGACGATCTCGTTGCGCGACTTCTCGACATCGCGGCACAGGGTGGTTTCGATCAGCAGTTCATCGCCGGGCTTCAGCCCGAATGACAGATGATCGACGACGCAGCAGGTCACCCAGTTCCGGTCGGTCACCCGCGCAATCGCGGCAAAACGCAGACCGGTTGCCATGCACAGTGTTTCAAGCATCGTGGCATTCGACGGGTTGGACAGGACGGCGACAATATCGCGCCGAAACGCCTGATCCGGGAAACTGTCGGATGCCGAGGCGTCCGGATCGGACCTGCAAAGGTCATCAGGCAGGTCGGTCACGGGGCATATCCCTGATTGTCTTCATTCTTGTTTCCATGTTGCGGCACGGCCGCACGAAGAACAGTCATGCTCGACTGTCCGGGAGAGAATAGCTGAAAGCGGGTGCGCTTTCCACGTCTCCGGGCAAAAGATGCCGCACCGTCATTCACGACCGTTACATCATCGCAGACGCGCAAGGCATGCACGAATTCAACAGATTAACGGATCAATCATGTGATCCATGCGCATGGCCTGACCCGTTACTTGATGAAACAGCGCGGCCAGGATGATGCAATACACTTCGACGTGACCGCGGACCTGGACGTGAACTGCCGGGCTGGTCCGGATTCGTCGCAAATCCAGCGTTTTCCGATGCGGACATACGACGAGTTCTGGATGCAGGATTCGCCCAAGGCAATCGTCCTAATCGATCAGATCGCTGGGTTCGGCCAATCGCCGCAGTCGGCCGAAGTCGGTGATCGTCACCCTGCTGCCCGCCACATGGACGCCGTGATCGGCCAGGGCCTTGAAGGATCGCGACAGGCTTTCGGGCGTGACGGCCAGATAGGCCGCCAGCAGACGCTTTTCATAGGGAAGGGTAAAGCCGGCAGCCCCGGAATGCCTGTTCGATTGCACCAGCAGATAGGCCGCCAGCCTCTCGCGGGCATTGCGCAGTTTCAAATTCTTGGTATGGCGCACCATGCGGCGATAGTCGGTCGCCAGTTCATCCAGAACGCTGATCGAGAAGGCCTGATCCTCGCGAAAGGCACTGCGGATATCCTCGGCCGGGATCATCACGATCCGGCTTGGCTCGAGGGTACGTGCCGACATCAGATGTGCGGCATCGCGAATGCAGGCCGCCAGAATGAAACTGGTCACCGGCCCAATGATCCCCATGGTCGCATCGCGGCCCTTCCATTCGGAATACAGTTCGACCGATCCCTGCGTCACTACATGCAGAAAATTCGCTCGTGCGCCTTGTCGGATCATCTCGAGACGCGCGGGAAATTCCTGCGCATAGGCCGCCTGCATCAACTTGTCGAAGCTGGAGGGGGCCATATCGCGAAACAGACGCAGATCGCGGACCTCGTCCTTGTCTTTCTCGAACATCACAATTCCTTCGAATCAATCGAGGCGGGAACAGAGATCCGAGGTTAGCGTTTCGCCGCATCAAGGGACTTGACGCAGATCAATTACGCAACGTCATTTTGTCAGATCTGCGAATTGCGTTGGTCATGTCAATTATCGTCAATTCGAGGGCAGAGGCGCGTAATCGGGCAATTTTTGTCGGAATGGCCGGTCGATCACGAACATATTGACCCAGATCAAATTACCGTTTCATGCCACAGGTGATGCCTGCTTTCGAACTGCCTTGCCTGCCAAGGCCCAACGGAGCGGTAGAAATGACGGACCACATCAGTGCGTCGCCCGGCGAACAGCAAAAGGCCCTATGGCTCAGCACCACGGCCTTTACGCTTTGCTTTGCCGTCTGGACGATCTTTTCCATCATCGGTCTGCAGATCAAACAAGAACTTGGTCTCTCCGAATTCCAATATGGCCTGCTGATCGCCACGCCGATCCTGACCGGGTCGCTGACACGGCTGATCCTGGGGGTCTGGACCGAGCGTTTTGGCGGACGCATCGTTTTTCCGCTTCAGATGATCCTGACCGGCGCGGCCACCTGGGCACTGACCTGGGCAAACAGCTATGAAACCTTTCTTGTCGCCGCATTGGGCGTAGGTCTGGCCGGTGGCTCTTTCATCATCGGGGTGGCCTATGTCTCGAAATGGTTCCCGCCGCAGCGGCAGGGCACGGCGCTTGGCATTTTCGGCATGGGCAACGTCGGCGCGGCCGTGACCAAATTCCTCGCTCCCTTCGTATTGGTTGCCTGGGGCTGGGAAGCGGTTGCACATATCTGGGCCGCAGCCATCGCCATCATGGGGGTGATCTTCTTTGTCATTGCCCGCGATGATCCGGCCTTTCGCGCCCGGCGCGAACAGGGCGTCAAGGCCCCCAGCCTTGCCCAGCAGTTCGCGCCGCTGAAGAACCTGCAGGTCTGGCGTTTTTCACTGTATTATTTCTTTGTCTTCGGCGGCTTTGTCGCGCTGGCGCTGTGGCTGCCGCACTACCTGACGGATGTCTATGGTGCCGAGGTCCGCGTGGCCGGCATGTGCGCCGCAGCCTTCAGCCTTGCCGCCAGCGTGTTCCGTGCCTATGGCGGCGTGCTGGCGGACCGGTTTGGCGCGCGCACGGTCATGTATTGGACTTTCGGCTTCTGCGCCGTGCTGTTGTTCATGCTGTCCTATCCACCGACTGATTACGTCATTCACGGCAAGGACGGGCTGATCCGCTTTTCCACGCAAATGGACATGGTCCCCTTCGTGATCACACTGTTCGTCCTTGGCTTCTTCATGAGCCTGGGCAAGGCGGCAGTGTATAAACATATCCCTGTCTATTATCCCGATCATGTCGGCGCTGTCGGTGGTCTGGTCGGCATGATCGGTGGTCTTGGTGGCTTCATCCTGCCCATCATCTTCGGCGCGCTGCTGGACCTGACCGGTGTCTACACCTCCTGTTTCGCGTTGCTGTTCCTGATCGTGATCGTCTCGGCAGGCTGGATGCATCTTTCGGTGCGCGCCATGGAGCGCAAGAGCCACGGCGAGGCGCTGGACAGCCTGCCCAGCTTCCCCGAACTTGCTGAAATCCACGACCCCGAGCGCACGAAAATGCCGTCGGTCCTGGAGGAATGGCATCCCGAGGATCCGGAATTCTGGGCCACAAAGGGCCGCAGGATCGCACGACGCAATCTTTGGATCTCGATCCCGGCTCTGCTTCTGGCATTCTCGGTCTGGATGGTCTGGTCCATGGTCGTCGCACGCCTGCCCGCCATTGGCTTCGAATTCTCGACCGGGCAGCTGTTCTGGCTGGCAGCCCTGCCGGGCCTGTCGGGTGCGACGCTGCGGATCTTTTACAGCTTCATGGTGCCCATCTTTGGCGGACGCCTGTGGACGACGCTGTCCACCGCCTCGCTGCTGCTGCCCGCATTGGGCATCGGCTATGCGGTGCAGAACCCGGATACGCCCTATCTGATCTTTCTGACGCTGGCGCTGCTCTGTGGCTTTGGCGGCGGGAACTTTGCTTCGTCGATGGCCAATATCGCCTTCTTCTTCCCCAAGTCCGAAAAGGGCAATGCCCTGGCGATGAATGCCGGTCTGGGAAATCTGGGCGTCTCGGTCATGCAGTTTCTGGTGCCCCTGGTCATCACCGCCGGTGTCTTTGGCGCGATGGGCGGCGCACCGCAGGAACTGGCCGATGGCGGAAAGCTGTGGATGCAGAATGCCGGCTTCGTCTGGGTGCCCTTCATCCTGCTTTCAACGGCGGCAGCCTGGCTGGGCATGAACGACATCGCCGATGCCCGTGCCAGTTTCCGCGAACAGGCCATCATCTTCACGCGCAAGCATAACTGGCTGATGTGTATCCTTTACACCGGCACATTCGGAAGCTTCATCGGCTTTTCCGCAGGCTTCCCCCTGCTGACCAAGCTGGCCTTCCCCGAGGTGAACGCCATCAACTTTGTCTTCCTGGGGCCGCTGGTCGGAGCGCTGAGCCGCGCCGGGACCGGATGGATCAGCGACCGCTTCGGCGGGGGGCGCGTCACCTTCTGGACCTTCCTCGGCATGATCGTGGCAACCTTCGCCGTGATCTCGGCCCTTGGTGCGGGCAGCTTCATCGCCTTCTTCGCGGCCTTCATGGCGCTGTTCTTCCTGACAGGCGTCGGCAATGCCTCGACCTTCCAGATGATCCCGATCATCATGAGCCGCGAAGTGCCCCGCCTCATGCCGGAACTGAAGGGCGAAGAACTGCGCAGGCAGGCCGGGCGCGAAAGCGCTGCGATCATCGCCTTTACCTCGGCCATGGCCGCCTATGGCGCCTTCTTCATCCCCAAGGCTTACGGAACCTCGCTGGCCATGATGGGCAGCCCTGTCGGTGCTCTCTGGGGCTTCCTGATCTTCTACGTCCTGTGCCTGGTCATCACCTGGGCCTTCTACACCCGTCGCGGCGGTCTGCTGCATGACATCGAACGCGGACAAGGGGCAGCTTCTGTCCCCCAGGCCGCCTGAACATCAAAGGAGACAGCAAGATGAGCCATCTTCTGGATCGCCTGAACTTCCTGAAACCGAACCGCAAGGACGTGTTTTCCGAAGGTCACGGCCAGACCACCACTGAAAGCCGCGACTGGGAGGAGACCTATCGCTCGCGCTGGCGGCACGACAAGATCGTGCGCTCGACCCATGGTGTGAACTGCACCGGGTCCTGCAGTTGGAAGATCTATGTCAAATCCGGCATCGTCACTTGGGAAACCCAGCAGACCGATTATCCGCGCACCCGGCCCGATCTGCCCAATCACGAACCGCGCGGCTGCGCACGCGGGGCCTCCTACAGCTGGTATCTCTATTCCGCCAATCGCGTGAAAACCCCGCTGATCCGGGGGCGGCTGATGAAGCTGTGGCGTGAAAAGCGCAAGACCATGGAACCCGTAGCCGCCTGGAAGGCGATCCAGAGCGACCCCGAGGCCCGCGCCAGCTACACCCGCATTCGCGGCAAGGGCGGCTTCGTGCGCGCCACATGGGAAGAGGCCACCGAGATGGTCGCCGCGGCCAATGCCTATACGGCAAAGGAATACGGCCCTGACCGGGTCTTCGGCTTCTCTCCCATTCCCGCCATGTCGATGATCTCTTATGCGGCTGGCACGCGATATCTGTCGCTGCTGGGCGGCACCTGCATGTCCTTCTACGACTGGTATTGCGATCTGCCGCCCGCCAGTCCGCAAACCTGGGGCGAACAGACCGATGTGCCGGAATCGGCCGACTGGTATAATGCCGGTTATCTGCTGCTGTGGGGCTCGAACGTGCCGCAGACACGGACACCGGACGCACATTTCTATACCGAGGCGCGCTACAAGGGCACCAAATCGGCGGTGATCTGCCCCGATTACTCCGAAGCTGCCAAGTTTGGCGACATCTGGCTGAATGCAAAACAGGGCACTGATGCCGCCCTCGGCATGGCATTCGGCCATGTCATCCTGCGTGAGTTCCACCTGGATCGGCAGGTTCCCTATTTCGAGGACTACTGCCGCCGCTACAGCGACATGCCCATGCTGGTCCGCCTGGACCGGCAAGGCGAGCGGCTGGTGCCGGGGCGGCAACTGCGCGCCGCAGATCTGGTTGACGGATTGGGTCAGGCGGAGCATCCCGAATGGAAGACCGTCGCGATCGACGAGATCAGCGGTGATCTGGTCGCGCCGAACGGCTCGGTCGGGTTCCGCTGGACCGATGAGGCCAACAAGGCCGCTGTCAAGGACGCCGGCACCAAGACCGGCGTGTCCCAGGGCGAAGACATGCAGACCGCGCGCTGGAATCTTGAAGAAAAGGCCGATGGACGCGATGTGCGGCTGAAGCTGTCGCTGGTGCTGGACGAGGACCGCGACGACATCGCCGCCGTCGACTTCCCCTTCTTCGGCGGCGCGGCCACCAACGGCTTCGAGGTCGACGCACGGGGCGAGGTTCTGACCCGCAATGTGCCGGTTAAACGTGTCACGCTGGCCGATGGTTCTGAGGCGCTGGTTGCCACGGTCTTTGACCTGCTTTGCGCGAATTACAGCCTTGATCGCGGATTGGGCGGCGATCATGTCGCCAGCGATTATGACTCTGACACGCCGTTCACGCCCGCATGGGCCGAGCGCATTACCGGAGTGCGACGTGACAAGATCATCCAGGTCGCGCGCGAATTCGCCAATAATGCCGAAAAGACCAATGGCCGCAGCATGGTCATCATCGGCGCGGCGATGAACCACTGGTTCCACATGGACATGAACTATCGCGCCGTCATCAACATGCTGGTGATGTGTGGCTGCGTGGGTCAGTCCGGCGGTGGCTGGGCGCATTACGTGGGTCAGGAAAAACTGCGCCCGCAGACGGGATGGACCGCATTGGCCTTTGCGCTGGACTGGTCGCGTCCGCCACGGCACATGAATTCCACCAGCGCCTTCTATGCCCATACCGATCAATGGCGCTATGAAACCGTGAACAGCTCGGAAATCCTGTCTCCAACCGCGCCCGAGGGCGATTGGAACAAGCTCTCTCTGATCGACTATAACATCCGTGCCGAGCGGATGGGCTGGCTGCCCTCGGCGCCACAGCTGAAAAGCAACCCGCTGCAGGTCGGACGGGAAGCACGCGAAGCCGGTGTCCCGGTCAAGGATTATGTCGCCGAACGTCTGAAATCGGGCGATCTGCAAATGTCCTGCGAAGACCCCGATGCCCCGGAAAATTGGCCACGCAACATGTTCGTCTGGCGCTCCAACCTGTTGGGATCGTCAGGCAAGGGGCATGAATATTTCCTGAAACATCTTCTGGGCACCGATCACGGCGTTCAGGGCAAGGATCTGGGCGAACAGGGCCGCCAGAAGCCCGTCGAAGCGGTCTGGCACGACGAAGCACCGGAAGGGAAACTGGACCTGCTGGTAACCATCGATTTCCGCATGTCCACCACGGCGGTCTATGCCGATATCGTTCTGCCCACGGCGTCCTGGTATGAAAAGGATGACATGAACACCTCGGACATGCATCCCTTCATCCATCCGCTGCAGGCGGCGGTGGACCCGGCCTATGAATCCAAATCCGACTGGGAAATCTTCAAATCCATCGCACGCAAATTCTCGGAAGTGTCACCCGAGGTTCTGGGCGTGGAAACCGATGTCGTGCAACTGCCGCTGCAACATGACAGCGCAGGCGAGATCGCACAGGATTGCGTGCGCGACTGGAAACAGGGCGAATGTGACCTGATCCCCGGTCAGACCGCCCCCGGCTATATCGAGGTCACGCGCGATTATCCGAACCTCTACAAGCGCTTTACCGCGCTTGGCCCGCTGATGGAAAAGATCGGCAATGGCGGCAAGGGAATTTCCTGGGACACGAAGCCCGAGGTCCATCACCTGCAGGCACTGAATGGCACTGTCACCGACGAAGGTGTCACCAAGGGCATGGCCCGCATAGATACGGCCATTGATGCCGCCGAAGTGGTTCTGATGCTGGCACCGGAAACCAATGGCGAGGTCGCGGTCAAGGCATGGGATGCGCTGAGCAAGGCCACCGGTCGCACACACCGGCATCTGGCCGAGGTCAAGGAAGATGAAAAGATCCGCTTCCGCGACATTGCCGCCCAGCCGCGCAAGATCATCTCCAGCCCGACGTGGTCGGGGATCGAAAGCGAAGAGGTCTGCTATAACGCAGGCTGGACCAATGTGAACGAGTTGATCCCCTGGCGCACCCTGTCAGGCCGCCAGCAGCTTTATCAGGACCATGAATGGATGCGCGCCTTTGGCGAGTTCTTCGTGACATGGCGTCCGCCGGTCGATCTGAAGACCGTCGGTGCCGAGGCCACCAAATCGCTGGCCAGCGGTGAAAAGCATGTCGTGCTGAACTTCCTGACCCCGCACCAGAAATGGGGCATCCATTCGACCTATACCGACAACCTGCTGATGCTGACGCTGAACAGGGGCGGGCCGGTCGTCTGGATATCGGAAACCGACGCCAGAACGGCAGGCATCGTCGACAACGACTGGGTCGAGGTCTTCAACAGCAATGGCGTCATTGCGGCCCGTGCGGTGGTCAGCCAGCGCATCAAGGAAGGCAGCATGTTCATGTATCACGCGCAGGAAAAGATCGTGAACACGCCGGGCAGCCAGATCACCGGCAAACGCGGCGGCATCCACAATTCGGTCACCCGCATCGTGCCCAAGCCCACCCATATGATCGGCGGCTACGCGCAGCTGTCCTATGGCTTCAACTATTACGGCACCGTCGGATCGAACCGCGACGAATTCGTGATCATCCGCAAGATGGAAAAGATCGACTGGCTCGACCAGCCCGCAACCCACGCAACGGAGGCAGCGGAATGAAAGTGCGCGCACAAATCGGCATGGTCCTGAATCTGGACAAATGCATCGGCTGTCACACCTGTTCTGTGACCTGCAAGAATGTCTGGACCTCACGCGATGGCGTCGAATACGCATGGTTCAACAATGTCGAGACCAAGCCCGGTATCGGCTATCCCAAGGACTGGGAAAACCAGAAGCGCTGGAATGGCGGATGGAAGCGCAGCAAGGCCGGCCATCTGCAACCCAGACAGGGCGGCAAGTGGCGGATTCTGGCGAATATCTTTGCCAATCCCGATCTGCCCGAGATCGACGATTTCTATGAGCCCTTCGATTTCGACTATGACCACCTGAAATCCGCGCCGGAAATGCAGGCATTCCCGACCGCCCGGCCGCGCTCGAAGATCAGTGGCGAGCGGATGGAAAAAATCGAATGGGGCCCGAACTGGGAGGAAATCCTGGGCGGTGAATTTGCCAAACGCTCGAAGGACTACAATTTCGAGGGCGTGCAGAAAGAGATCTATGGCGAATATGAAAACACCTTCATGATGTATCTGCCGCGCCTGTGCGAGCATTGCCTGAATCCGGCCTGCGTCGCCTCCTGCCCCTCGGGCGCGATCTACAAGCGCGAGGATGACGGCGTGGTCCTGATCGATCAGGACAAATGCCGGGGCTGGCGGATGTGTGTCAGCGGCTGTCCCTACAAGAAGATCTATTACAATTGGTCCACCGGAAAATCGGAAAAATGCACGTTGTGTTATCCGCGTCTCGAATCCGGCCAGCCGACCGTCTGTTCAGAGACCTGCGTCGGGCGCATCCGCTATCTGGGCGTAATGCTGTATGATGCTGACCGTATTTCCGAGGCTGCCTCGGCCGAAAGCGAACAGGATCTGTATGACGCCCAGCTTGGCGTGTTCCTGGACCCCAATGATCCCGAAGTGATCGCGGCGGCGCGTGAAGAAGGCGTTCCCGAGGACTGGATCAAAGGGGCACAGAACAGCCCGATCTGGAAAATGGCGATGGAATGGAAGATCGCCTTCCCGCTGCATCCCGAATATCGCACCCTGCCGATGGTCTGGTATGTGCCGCCGCTGTCACCCATTCAGAACGCCGCCGAGGCCGGAATGATCTCGGCGCAAGACGACATGCCGGATGTCCGTTCGCTGCGGATTCCGCTGCGCTATCTGGCGAACATGCTGACGGCGGGCGACGAGGCCCCGGTCGCGGCGGCGCTGGAGCGCATGCTGGCCATGCGCTCTTACATGCGATCCAAGACGCTGGACGGGATCGTCAATCTGGGCGTCGCCAAGCGCGTCGGCCTGAGTCCACAGCAGATCGATGACATGTATCAGCTGCTGGCCATCGCAAATTACGAGGATCGCTTCGTCATCCCGACGACCCATCGCGAACTGGTCGAGGACGCCTATGACCTCAAGGGCGGCTGCGGATTCACCGATGGCCATGGCTGCTCCTCGGGCAACAGCGGCTCGCTGTTCGGTGGCAAGAAGTTCCGCAGCCCGCAGGAGTTCATCGCATGAAAACCTTCAAGGCACTTTCCGCGCTGCTCTGCTATCCTTCCGAGGATCTGATCGCGGCACTCCCGGCCATTGATGCAATCCTGCATGAAGAGGGTCTGCTGGGCCCCCATCGCATGCAGGAATTGCGGGTTCTGCTGAATCGTCTGGCAGAACAGGACCTGTATGAGCTGCAAGAGAACTATGTCCTGTTGTTTGATCGCTCGCGCACCTTGTCGCTGAACCTCTTCGAACATGTTCACGGCGAAAGCCGCGACCGCGGTGGGGCCATGGTCGACCTTCTGGAAACCTATCGCGCCGGCGGTTTTGACCTGGCGGGCAGCGAATTGCCCGACCATCTGCCGGTGCTGCTGGAATTCCTGTCCACCCGTCCCCTGGCCGAGGCACGCGCCCTGCTGGCGGATGCGGGTCATATCCTGACGGCGCTAAACGAAAGGTTGATCCGGCGCGACACGCCCTATGCGGCGGTCCTCTCGGCGCTGATCACCCTGTCGCAAACCGAATGCGAGACACCCGCCGAACTGGCCGATATCCCCGATGACGACCCCGAGGATCTGGCCGCTCTGGATGCCGTCTGGGAAGAGGCGCAAGTGACCTTTGGCCCCGATCCCAATGCAGGCTGCCCCGTCAGCCGCGACATTCTTGCCCGCATGGACCCGCGCACCCCCGCGCAGGCCGTCAAATGAACGAGGCATCGCCATGAACCATCTGCTTTTCGGAATTTATCCCTATATCGCCATCACGGTCATGATCCTCGGGTCGATCATCCGCTATGATTACGATCCCTTTTCGTGGAAATCGAAATCCAGCCAGTTGCTGCGCAAGCGGCAATTCGTCATCGGATCGGTGCTGTTCCATGTCGGCATCCTGATCATTCTGGGCGGACATCTGGTCGGCCTGCTGACGCCCATCGTGGTCTTTGACACGCTGGGGATCAGCCATGGCGCCAAACAGATCCTGGCGATGACCGCCGGCGGCATCGCGGGATTGATGGCGCTGGCCGGGGGCGCCATCCTGCTGCATCGTCGCCTGACTGACCCCCGTGTTCGTGCGCATTCCACCCTTGCCGACAGCGGCATCCTGATCCTGCTGCTGGTGCAACTGATACTGGGCTTGCTGACGATTCTCGTATCGATGCGCCATCTGGACGGGCATGAAATGGTCCGGCTGATGGAATGGGCGCAGGGCATCGTCTATCTGCGCGAGGGGGCCTCGGATCACATGATCGGCGTCAATATCCTGTTCAAACTGCATATCTTTCTGGGTCTGACGATCTTCCTGCTGTTCCCCTTCACGCGGCTGGTCCACATGATTTCGGCACCGGTCCGCTATCTGTGGCGTCCGGGCTATCAGATCGTGCGCAGCCGCAAACTGGCAGCGACGAAACAGCCCAAGAATGACCTGACACCGGCGGAGTGATGACAATGGAAATGAAACCGCTCTTGCCGCCGGTCACGGTCAACGGGGTCTCGATTGACCCCGCGCTGATCGCAGCCGAAGCCCAGAACCACCCTGCCCCGAAGGGCAAGCCGGGATTGGCATGGAAAGCCGCCGCCCGCGCGCTGGCGATCCGCGAATTGCTGCTGCAAGAGGCGCGGCGCCGCGACATTCGCGCTGCCCCACAGGAGCTTTCGCCCGGTCAGTGGGAAACCGAGGACGAGGCTATGATCCGCGACCTTCTGGATGAGGCCATCACCCCCGAACCGGCAAGCGAAAGTGACCTTCGGGCAATCTATCTGGCCCATCCCGACCGGTTTCGGGCGCCATCTCTCTATGAAGCGGCACATATCCTGTTCGCCGCAGCGCCGGAAGACAGGTCCACCCGTGATGCGGCCAAGGCGCGTGCCAAGGAAATCCTGCCCGAACTGGTGCAGAACCCGCGCCGCTTTGCGGATCTGGCGATCGAACACAGCGCCTGTTCGTCGAAAACCAGCGGCGGTGTGCTGGGCCAGTTGTCCTCGGGCGATACGGTCCCGGAATTCGAGGCCGCGCTGGCCGGGATGGATGAGGGTGAGATCACCATCGCCGAAACCCGCTATGGCGTGCATGTCATCCGCCTCGACGCCCGCGCCAAGGGCGACGTGCTTCCCTTCGAGGCGGTGCTGCCGTATCTGCAAGAGGCCCATGACAAGGCGGCCTGGGCACGTGCCAGCCGCATTTTCATTGCCAAGCTGGCATCATCAGGGCAGATTGTCGGCATTGATCTGGCACCCGAGGCATGACGATGAAACTGGCCTATATCAGCCTGCCCGGACGGGGCGCGAATGACCGGTTCCTGGCCGGCATCGCCACCGCGCTGCAAGATGACGGGATCAGGCTTTGCGGCACCGTGCAAAGCAATATCGAACGGACCGATCGCGCGAAATGCGACATGGACATCATGGTTCTTCCCGACGGTCCGGTCTTGCGGATCAGTGAGGACCGGGGTGACCTGGCGCGCGGCTGCCGTCTGGATGCCGACGCCCTGGAAACCGCCGTCATTGGCGTGGCCGCCGCCCTGCCCCACGCGCATATGATGATCGTGAACAAATTCGGCAAACAGGAATGCGAAGGCCGCGGGCTGGCCACGCTGATCGCCGATGCGGTCGAACGCGGCATTCCGGTATTGGTCGGAGTCAACGGTCTGAACCTTCCGGCTTTCCGCGCCTTTACCGGCGGCGCGGAAACCGCCTTGCCGCCCGAGACGGATGCCGTCCTGACCTGGTGTCGCCGTCAGCTTGCAGAGATCGCCGCCTGACCTTCAGACGAGATCTTCATTGCCACCCAGCACCCGCGCGATCAGTCCAAGTGGATGACGCGGGCTCTGATCGCTTAACCGTTCGCTTTGGCAGCGGCAGGAAAATCCCGTCGCGACCACCTCTTTGTCAGATGTCATATGCTGGCGCCAAGACATGTCGAAGAGTTTGCGACTGACCTCTTGATGGCGCTTGTGATGGCCAAACAGGCCAGCCATGCCGCAGCACCCCGTGGTCGGCGTCTCCAGCGCGATTCCAATCGCCTCGAAGACCGCGGCCCATTGTCGGCCCGATTGCGGCGTCGCGGTGCTTTCGGTGCAATGCGCCAGCAGCTTCGCCGAAAACCTTTGGCTGGCACGCGGCAGGCGGCCCTGTTCTGCCTCGCTGGCCAGAAACTCCTGCGCCATCATGATTTGCGGCAGGCGGATGCCCTCTTTGACGTATTCCTGCCTCAGCATCATGCCAAAGGCTGGCTCGAAGGCGATCAGAGGGGCCCCCGTTGCCGCCGCCCGGTGCAGAACCTTTGCCAGACGTTTGGCCAAGTTGCGGAAGTTCCTGAAATCCCCTGCCGCATAAGCCGCCTTTCCTGCCGGCTGCATCTGCAACATGCGCGGCTTGTAGCCAAGCGCCTGAAACCCCGCGACCACGTCGCGTTGGGTCTCGGGATCAAACAGCGCCGTAAACCAGTCCTGCACCAGAATGACGGTCCGCTCGGGCAAGGGGGCATCCAGATCCCGCCGACGCAAGCGCAGATGTGCCGGCAGCCCCCGCGCAAGACGACGCGGCATGTCGGTGCTGTCGGTGATATGTTCGCCAAGGCGCGACAGGACAGGCCAAACGGCAGACAAAAGCGGCGACATTCGGGCGATATACGGGCTGAAACGCTCGGCCAGCAGCGGCGCCTGTTCCGCCAGCGGGCGGCGATGGCGGGAAAAGTAATCCTCGTAAAAGGCGGAACGCATCGACGGGATATCGACCTGAACCGGGCAGGATGAGGCGCAGGCCTTGCATCCAAGGCAGCCATCCAGGACCCGCATCAGATCCGCTTCGCGCTGATGCCTTTCGGCAGGGGTATCGTCCCGGGCCTGATGCCAGGCACGCAGCGCATCCGCGCGACCCTTTGGGCTGTGGCGCAGATCGGCAGTTGCCTTGAAGGACGGGCACATGGGCACTGATGCCGCATAGCTGAGGCATTGCGCATTGCCGTTGCAGCGAAATGCCTTGTGCAGCGGATCGCTGTCTGGAACGTTGAAGGACCGAAAAGGCGTGGTCGCAATGCCCATCACCGGCGCATCGTTGGACACCAGCTTGCCCGGATTATAGCGCCCCTGCGGATCAAAGGCGGCCTTTACCCCCTGCAGCGCGCGATAGGCCTGCGGACCGATCCAATCCTGCAGATAGGCGCCACGCACGCCCTTGCCATGTTCACCCCAGAAGATGCCGCCATATTTGCGGGTCAATGCATAGACCGCGTCAGATACCGCCACCAATCGTTCGCGATCCTCAGCCTGATCAAGGTTCAGCGCCGGGCGGATATGCAGACAACCGACATCGATATGCCCATAAATTCCGAATCCCAGCCCGTTCCGGGTCAGCACCGCCAGAAACTCATCGACAAAGGCGGGCAGGTTTTCCGGGGGCACGACGGTATCCTCGACAAAGGCGACCGGACGCGCTGCGCCATCAACCTTGCCCAGCAGGCCGACCCCGGCAGAGCGAACCGCCCAGAGTTCCCTGATTTCTGCCAGATCACCGGCCAGATGCATGGCCCTGACGCCCGGAATGGATGCCAGAAGCTGACGGCAATTCGCGATTTGCTGTTGCAGGGCTGCAGGATCCTGACCGTTGAATTCGATGAACAGATAGGCAAGTGGCTGACCATCACCCGGGCGCAATGCCTCGGGCAATCTGTTGAGAATCCCCGACTTCCGGGCCAGTTCCTGCACCGTTTCATCCATCACCTCGACCGCTGTCGGATCAACCTCGAGCAATGGCGAGGCCGCCTGAAGCGCGGTGCGGAAGCTGTCAAATGCCACCACCAGAAGACGCTTTTCCGGCTCGATCCGGCGCAGTTTGACGCGAATGCGCGAGATCAGCCCCAATGTGCCTTCGGCCCCCAGAAACAACCGCCACCATTCGAAACCACCTTCCGGGGGGCAGGCCCGTTCAAGGTCATAGCCGGTAAAGCGCCGGTTGAGTCTGGGCGTGTTCCGAATGAAGGCCTCGCGCCCCGTTCGGGCTGCGTCCTCGGCCCTGGTCAGCATGTCGCGGGCCCAATCCGGTGTTTCCGCCATGCTGGAGAGGATACCCTTGGCATGGGCAATCTCGAGTCCCAGAATATTGTCCGAGGTCTTGCCGTAGATACGCGACCCCTTGCCCGAGGCATCCGTGCTGACCATGCCGCCAATGGTGCAGCGCGTCGACGTCGAGGTTTCGGGCGCGAAGAACCAGCCGCTGGCGCGAAGCCGATCATTCAGATCGTCCAGCACCATCCCCGGCTGGACATCAGCCCAGCCCTGTTCTGCGTCAACTGTGATCAGCCCGTTCATGTGGCGACGCATATCGACAACCACCCCGCGATTGAGGCTTTGCCCGTTGGTGCCGGTTCCGCCGCCACGACCCGTCAGCGCGACGGACGCGAATTCGGGCCGGTCCAGGACCTCCAGCAACATCTGCAGATCATTCTCATCTCGCGGCGCCACCACAAGATCGGGGGTGATCTGATAGACCGAGTTGTCGGTTGCCATGGCCGCGCGCAGGGCGGTGTCGGATTCGACTTCGCCACGAAAGCCCGCTGCGCCAAGCGCCAGAGCCAATGCGTCGGTTTGGGAATGATCCAGCATGAAAAAGACTCCGTATCGCGCCTCTTTCCTGTTGAAACATAAACGCTCTATTCTTAAAAACGAAATTAAATGAAGATAAATTCAGAAAATCTGAACATCAATCTGCGGCATATTCGGGCGCTGCACATGATCGCGCAAGAGGGCAGCTTCAGCGCTGCCGCCAGCCGGTTGGGGGTGGTGCCTTCGGCCCTGTCCGATCTGATCAGGCATATCGAAGAGACGATCGGCGCATCGCTGTTTGATCGCTCGGTCAGGCCGGCGGCGCTGACCCCTCTGGCACGGGAATTCATCACGGAAACGCTGCCCCTGATCGGCGGGCTTGATCAGGCTGTAACACGGCTGCGTCAGAGCGCCGATCTGGAGCAGGGATCACTCTCCCTGGGGGCGTCCCCCTCCGCCATATCCGAACTGGCCGGACCGGCACTGGCCGCATTTCATCGCGCCCATCCCGGCATCAGATGTGTTCTGCATGATGATCTGGCCGAAAACCTGGCACAAATGGTGTCGGATGGGCGGCTGGATATCGCCATAGCAGGTCGGGCTCGCCATTCCTCCGATCTGCGCCAGAGCGCGATCATGAAGGACAGGATCGGTTTGGCCTGCCGCAGCGACCATCCGTTGACAGGGCGAGGTCATGTGTCGCTGGCCGATATCGACCCCGACAACGTCATCGGGCTGAACCCGCATACCGGAACCCATCACCTGTTGACGCAATGCGAACAGATCCCGCGGGCCTTTCTGACGCCGCGGCTGTCGGCACATTCCACTATCGCCCAGCTTTGCATGATCCGCGCCAATATGGGCGTGGCCTTGCTGCCTGAAAAGGCGGTGCTGTTGTTCCGCGATCCGCAGATCCGCTTCTTGCCGATTATAGATCTGGACCTGTGGCGGCATCTCTACTTGCTGGAACCGGCCAGACGAGCACAGTCCCATGCAGCGACAGTCTTTGTCACGCAGTTGAACAAGCTGATTTCAGTCTGAAGACCGTCTTTGAACCAGAGGTGCCTTTCGCTGCCAGGAACAGGACAGCAACATCACGCCTCAAACGCAAAAATACGCCATGCACGGATAGGCAAGCGCATCAAGTCCACGGATGATAGGTACACGATGGGCGAACTGGCATCGATGAAATGCGGCTCAAGCCCTGCCTTGCCGGAATCGATATCCGGGCAATATGGACCCGCCCCTGCAAAGGGACGGGTCCGCAATCGGATCAGGCCAGAGCCAGATTCGTAGCCGACTGACGGCCGTCACGGCCGCTTTCGACGTCAAAAGTCACGGCTTGGCCGTCGTCCAGCTGACGAATGCCGGCGCGCTCAACGGCCGAGATGTGGACGAAAATGTCTTTGCCACCTTCGGCAGGTGCAATAAAGCCGAAGCCTTTGGTTTGGTTGAACCACTTCACGGTGCCATTAGCCATCGTGATATCTCCATTCATTCATGCTGCCCGCGAAATGCAACAGCCCGGCTCAGTCAGTTCGAATAGCAAACTGAAGCCGGTAAGGGAGACAGGGTGCAGTAAGGAATCAACGTAGCGGGATCGGGTATCCCATATTGCCCCGAGTCGTGCAAGTCTGATTTTGCGGGAAATTTCCAAAGGGGCTTTACTTCGTCCTTAAGGCAATCTAGAAGCCTCGCCTTCAGGCTCCTTAGTCCTGCGGTGATGGGCTGAGGCTTAACCATCACTCGTCAGGTTGGCGCCATCCTCCGGGTGCATGGCGCCCCTTTTTCTGGCGAAGATTATGATTAGTGAAAATATCGCGCAGCCCCTGGCTGCGGCACTGGCATCCAAAGGGTATGCCAGCCTGACAGCTGTTCAGGATTCCGTTCTGACCCCCGAAGCGGCGAACCGGGATCTTTTGGTTTCCGCCCAGACGGGCTCTGGCAAGACCGTGGCGTTCGGCCTGGCAATTGCCGACGACATTCTGGGCGCGGGCGCGCAGCTTGACCCCACCGACCGGCCGCTCGCCCTGGTCATTGCCCCCACCCGCGAGCTGGCCTTGCAGGTCGCCCGCGAATTGTCCTGGCTGTATGAACAGATGGGCGCACAGATCGCAACCTGTGTCGGCGGCATGGATTTTCGCAATGAACGCCGGGCACTGGCACGCGGCGCGCATATCGTCGTCGGCACCCCCGGTCGTTTGCGTGACCATATCGAGCGCAGCAGCCTTGACCTGTCCGGCCTGAAAGCCGCCGTTCTGGACGAAGCCGATGAAATGCTCGATCTCGGCTTTCGCGAGGATCTGGAGTTCATCCTGCAATCGGCACCTGTATCACGCCGGACGTTGATGTTCTCGGCAACGGTGCCCAATGCCATCGAGAAACTGGCCAAGGAATTCCAGAAGGACGCCCTGCGGATCGTGGCCGCGGGTGAATCGCGCCAGCATGGTGATATCGAATATCGCGCGCTGAATGTTGCGCCGCGTGACCGTGAACCGGCCATCTTCAACCTGCTGCGCCTGCACGAAGCCCGCACCGCCATCGTCTTTTGCAAGACGCGCGCCAATGTGAACCATCTGCTGGCCCGCATGGGCAATCGCGGCTTCAAGGCCGTGGCACTGTCGGGCGAGCTGAGCCAGCAGGAAAGAACCCATGCCCTGCAGGCCCTTCGCGACGGACGGGCACAGGTTTGCGTTGCCACCGATGTGGCTGCCCGCGGCATCGACCTGCCGGGGCTGGAGCTGGTGATCCATGCGGATCTTCCCTCGAACTCGGAAACCCTGCTGCACCGTTCGGGCCGGACCGGACGCGCTGGCGCTAAGGGCGTCTCGGCTCTGATCGTGCCGCCGGCGGAACAGAAGAAGGCGCAGCGCCTGCTGAAAACCGCTCGTCTCGAGGCCACATGGGGCCCCGCCCCTTCAGCCGAAGATGTGCGCGCCAGGGATGACGCCCGCATCATGGACCATCCCTCGCTGCAAGATGCCGAGGACGATAACGAGGCGCTGTCCAAGACCCTGCTGGAGCAATTCGGCGCCGAACGGGTTGCCGCAGCATTCATCCGCTTGTGGCGTGATGGACGGCCCACGCCGGAAGAACTGCAGGCCCCGCGTCTGCAACAGAACCAGACCCCTTCAGCCCCCCGCGAGCGTGGCGAGTTCGGACCTTCGGTCTGGTTCTCTCTCTCGGTGGGTCATACCGGCCGCGCCGAAGCGCGCTGGCTGCTGCCCAAGATCTGTGAAGCCGGTAATATCACCAAGGACGGGATCGGTGCGATCCGTGTCCGCGAAGATGAGACCTTCGTTCAGATTTCCGAAGAACTGGCCTCGCGCTTCGGCCCGCAGTCCGAACTGGAACCCGATCTGACCATGACCCGTCTTGAAGGTCAGCCCAGCCTCGACCGGCCCGCGCCATCCTTCAGCCGGGACAAGCCGCGTCACAATGCCAAGCCCTCCGGCCCGCGCAAGGAGTTCAGCAAGGACAAGGCGCGCGCCCCCCGGGCTGCCGAAGCCGCTTCTGACGGCGAGGGCAAACCTGCACGGGCCCGCAAGGAACGCTGGACGCCAACTGACCGCAAGGAAAAGGCCGTGCGTGATGGTGCCTTGAAGCCCAAGAGCAAGAAGCCGGCAGCAGGCAAGGCGCGTTGGGCCAAACCCGCAGCCTCGGGGCGCAATGCATCTGCCAAGAGCGCTGGCCGTCGCGGCTGATCCAGACTCGGCCCAGGAAAGTTGACTGTCAAAAGATAGCGCCAGAGTGGGGTCTCCCTTGCTCTGGCGTTCCTGATTCAAACTCCGGGTCCGCAACACTGTTCGTGACAGGCGCGATTCTTGCCTCCTGGCCGGGGTCCGGGTCGACCTCCCCGCCCCGCCTCTCTTTGAAACGGCCAGCATGCGTCGCGACATTGCACGCCCTGAACGGGGCGGTCACGCATCTGTTCTTGAACTGATGGGGGCGACTAAGGTCGGAGGCGGCCGGAATTATCTCTTGCGCCGAGGCCATGCAGAGGATCATCATTCAAGACAATTGCGATATTCACGAGACTGATCATGCATTTGAACCGTCTCATAGCAATTCTGAAGATTGTTGCCCTTGCCGATCGCGGGAGGACCACGGCGCGGAGGCAAAAGGCAACGGGATCGTCGTGCCGCTGCGAACTCGGCGCCGCGACGACGCAACGTTGAAACCCACGGAAGGACAAGCAAAGCGCCCACCGCGTCAACACCAGAGGAGGAGGAATGACATGACTGAGAGCAACGGAAGCTGCTGTGCCGGCCCCGGCTATGCGTCGCCGCAAGAGGCGATCAAGGCCCCGCGCGAAAAAGTCGTCTACACGATCTGCATCTATACCGGGACCGGGGTCGAGAAACCCGACTATCTGGCCACCATCGACGTTGACGAGGAAAGCGCAACCTATGGCAAGGTGATCCATCGAACGGAAATGCCGGTCGTCGGGGATGAGTTGCACCATATGGGCTGGAACGCATGTTCCTCGTGCAACACCGACGGCAGCATGGAGCGCAAATACCTGATCATCCCCGGCGTGCGCACCACGAATTTCCACATTGTCGATACCGCCACAGATCCGCGCAAGCCGACGTTGTTCAAGACCATCGACGGAGAGGAGATCAAGGCCAAGACCAACCTGTCCGCTCCGCATACCGTTCATTGTCTGGGCGCTGACATCATCGTGTCGATGCTGGGCGATGCCGATGGCAACGGCCCCGGCGGTTTCCTGCATCTGGACAAGGACTTCAACATCGTCGGGCGCTGGGAGAATGATCTGGCCGACATGAAGTACAATTACGACTTCTGGTACCAGCCGCGCCACAACATGATGATCTCGACCGAATGGGCCTCGCCCAACACCTTCATGCCGGGCTTTGATCTCGAAGACGTGGCGCGGGGAAAATACGGCCAGCACATTCATTTCTGGGACTTCAAGAACCGCAGGGTGGAACAGTCGATCGACCTGGGCGAGGAAGGGTTGATCCCGCTGGAAGCCCGGTTCCACCATAATCCCGACAGCACGCATGGTTTCGTCGGAGCGGCCCTGGCCTCGAACATCTTTCACTACCACAAGGACAACGGAAAGCTCGAGATCAACAAGGTCATCGACGTGCCGCCCGTGGATGTGGAAGGCTTCCCCGTCCCGATGCCAAGCCTGATCACCGACATATTGGTATCGATGGACGACAGGTATCTGTACTTCTCGAACTGGTTGCACGGGGATCTGCGCCAATATGACATTTCCGATCCGTCCAACCCCAAGCTGACCGGTCAGGTCTGGATCGGCGGCCTGCTGGGCAAGGCGCCAGAGGTGAACGGTCGCACCGTGGATGGCGCGCCGCAGATGATCCAGCTGTCGCTGGACGGCAAGCGACTGTACGTCACGACATCTCTTTTCTCGACCTGGGACAATCAGTTCTACCCGTCGATGAAAGACAAGGGCGGTGTCATGCTGATCGTGGATTGCGACAATGAAAACGGCGGCATGAGGATCCGTGACGATTTCCTTGTCGATTTCGGCGAAGAACCGCACGGACCAGCGCGCGCCCATGAAACGCGCTATCCTGGCGGCGACTGTTCGTCCGATATCTGGATCTGAACGTTCCGTGCCATTCCCGGCCCTTCGGGGCCGGATCTCTATCTGCAAGGAGGAGAGATGCGCAGGCACAAGGTGACATTTCGAAACCGCGGCGGAGCGTCTTTCGAGGTTGGCGAGGACGAGCCGATCATTGATGTGGCCGAGGCGGCAGGGCATGTCCTGCCGATTGCCTGCCGTTATGGCGGCTGCATCACATGCGCGGCCAAGATGATTTCGGGCTCGGTCCGCCAGCCAAAGGGCACCGCATTGAACAGGCGTCAGTCCAGGGAAGGTTACGTCCTGCTCTGCGTAGCCCGCCCAAAGGAAGACTGCGTTTTCGACGTTGGTGTCGAAAGCCACGACAAGCTCTATGTCAATCCCTTTGCCAGCGCCGCTGCCGTCGAGCAACTGGCACGCCTGCGCAAGAAATGAAGCCTGCGGCGAATAGCAGACACGATCCGGACAGCGGACGGGGCAGGCATATTCTGCTCGTCTCGCTCATCCTTCTTGGCTGGGCCTTTGCCTTCGCCCAGCTGTTGACGATCGACACGCCCGGCTCGCTTGCCGATGCGGGCCCCGGCATGCAGATCTTCGCCTTTGTGAAGGCGTATGTGTTTGGCGATCCGTTTGCGTTCCAAAATGCGCTGTCCTTCTGCGCCAGCGGAACCCGCGCGTGGGGCGCGGCGGACGTGCTTAAATCAGCCGCGATGTGGCTGGGCATGATCATGGCCATGATGCTTCCGGTCATGTTGCCGCATCATCACAACGCAACGCGGTTCGGGCCACCGCCACGCGCAACAGCCGCCAGCCTGGCGGGCTATCTCGTGGCCTGGCTGCCTTTCTGCGCATTCGGAGTGGTCACGCAATGGGCGTTGCATCGCGAAGGGCTGCTCAGCGCCCATCACGTCCTGCAACATGATGGCCTGAAGGTATCAATCCTGCTGTTCGTGGCGCTGATCCAGCTTTCAGGGCTGACCACACGACACGAAAGACCCCCGCAGGCCACCGCCTCGACCGGTTCCTATCGCGACGGCCTGAGCTATGGGGCAAATTGTCTTCGTTGCTGTGCACCGCTGATGATCGTGATGTTCATCACGGGGTTGATGAACCTGGTGGCGATGGGGGTTCTCACCCTTCTCATGAGGGTTACCATGTCGGGATCCAACCGTTCACTCTCGACCGCCATCGGAATATCTGCATTGGCAGCAGCCGGCGCTCTGTTCGTGACCTGATCCCCGATGGCCGTGATACGCCGCCCATCATCAAGCCGCGCGCCCAACCAATTTCATTGACCGGCAACACCCAATCACCGACCGAGCCCTATCGGGGTTGCCCCCAGCAAGCGCGGAAAGGAAGGTTGCGACAGCGGGGAAATCAAGCAGGTAGGCCCGATCCGAAGCGGCCATGGCACGACTTGTGCGACTTCCTCGTCGCGCTGCTGAACTGAATGATATTGGAACGAAGGAAGACCCCATGCTGACCATACTGCCCGAACGTGTTCAGGAACTGCGCCGGGCGCGGGGATTGGGACGGAGCAAACTGGCCAAGCTTTCAGGGCTGACCGAACGCCAGGTCGCCCGCCTTGAAGGCGCGTTGCCGTGGAAAGGAGAGCTGACTGCCGACATGGCAAATCGTATCGCCGCCGCGTTGCAAGTGCAGCCCGAAACCCTGTTGGGCGATCAGCCCCTGACCGAGGTTGATCTGGCTGCGGCCCCGCGGACCCGCAGCTGCAGCTGCTGTTGACCCCTCGAAGGCCCGCCACCGCGGCGGGCCTTCGAGGCCTTTGCCGCCTCTGTCAGGTCGGAACGATGACACCGGGCAGGTTGTTCACCAGCATGGTTTCAGATGGCTGGAAATGGATCACCGAGCGGATCGACTCGCCCGCGCGCAACAGGTCGAACGCGGTGTTGATCTGCTCGTGGGTCATGTTGTGCGTGATATAGGGATCGACGTCAAAGTCCCCCCGCAGCCACTCATCCACCATGCCGGGCAACTGGCTGCGCCCAAGCACGCCGCCAAATGCCGAGCCGCGCCAGACGCGGCCCGTGACCAACTGGAAGGGTCGCGTCGCGATTTCTTCGCCCGCGCCCGCCACGCCGATCACGGTGCATTCGCCCCAGCCCTTGTGACAGCATTCCAGAGCCGCGCGCATGACATTGACATTGCCGATGCACTCAAAGGAATAATCGACACCGCCGTCGGTCATCTCGACGATCACATCCTGAATCGATTGCGCGAAATCGGACGGGTTGATGCAGTCATGCGCGCCAAGTGACCGAGCCAAGGCAAACTTGTTCGGATTGGTGTCAATACCGATGATGCGGGAGGCACCCTGCATCTTGGCACCCTGGATGACTGCCATACCCACGGCCCCAAGACCAAAAACCGCGACCGTCGCGCCCGGCTCGACCTTGGCCGTGTTGCGCACCGCGCCCATGCCCGTCGGAATGGCACACCCCATGACCGAGGCCTTGGCCAGCGGAGCGTCCTTCGATATCCGGGCCACGGCAATTTCGGGCAAGACGGTATATTCGCTGAAGGTCGATGTGCCCATGTAGTGATGGATCATCTTGCCCTTGTAGCTGAACCTCGAGGTGCCATCGGGCATCACCCCCTGCCCCTGGGTCTTGCGGATGGTCTGGCAAAGATTGGTCTTGCCGGACTTGATGTAGGGGCAGTTCGGATCCTCGGGGGTATAGAGAGGGATGACATGGTCGCCCGGTTTCACCGAGGTCACACCCTTGCCCAGTTCCTCGACGATGCCGACCGCTTCATGACCAAGAACGGCGGGAAACAACCCTTCGGGATCGGCACCCGACAGGGTGAACATGTCGGTGTGGCACAGGCTGGTCGTGACGATACGAATGAGGACTTCGCCCTCTTTCGGTCCGTCAAGGTCAATCTCTTCGATCTCCAGCGGTCGGTTGGGCTCCCAGGCGATGGCGGCGCGGGTCTTCATGGAATTTCTCCTGTTAAGGCGCTATCGCTTGACGTTATACTATCACGAAATGTGGTCGAGACCTGCGACCCCTTTCATCTGGCCAATCAGCAGGCCCTATTGGCCACATCGAGGGATAGGCATGCCGAAAGATCAAAGTCTTGCATGCAGGATGGACCAGCGGCGGCGGTTGGCGCTGATTGTCTATCCGGGTTTCAAGACACTGGAGGCGACCGGGCCGCTGAGCGTATTGGGCTATGCATCGCGCCATCTGGCCGATGCCGGTTACGCCGGCGGATATGATATCACCATCGCAGCGCCCCATGTCGGTCACATCCCCTCGGATACGGCGATGTCACTGGAGGCCACACAGGATCTCGAAGGTTTCGACGCGCCCGACACGGTGTTGATCGCGGGCGCCGCCCGGATCGAGGAAGTCCTCTGCGCGCAGCGGGCGCTGGTGGCCTGGTGTCGTGCGAACGGACCCCGCTTCAAGCGCTGCGCTGCATTCTGTACGGCATCCTTCCTTCTGGCCGAAGCCGGTCTTCTGGATGGGCAGCGCGCCGCCACCCACTGGAACTATGTTGACAGATTGCGAAGACGTTTCCCGCGAGTCGATGTGGATGCCGACGCGATCTTTGTGCAGGCCGGCCGCTTCTGGACCTCTGCCGGGGTAACGGCAGCCATCGACCTGACACTTGCCTTTGTCGAACAGGACTACGGCCGCGACATCGCACTGGCCGTGGCGCAGGACATGGTGATGTACCTCAAGCGCCCCGGCGGGCAATCCCAGTTCAGCACGTTGCTGACCGGGCAGATGTCTGGCACGCCCGGCATGAATGAAATGCTGACCTGGATGAGCGAGCGGTTGGACCAACCGTTGACCCTGAATGACATCGCCAAGGAACGCGGGATGAGCATCCGCAGCCTGACCCGTGCCTTCACGGCCGAATTCGGGGCCTCGCCCATGGCCATGCTGGAAGGACTTCGCTGTGAACGCGCCAAGGTCTTGCTGCTCGATACCGAACTGCCACTGAAGACCCTGGCGTATCGCGCCGGCTTCCGATCAGACGAGCAGATGCGCAAGGCCTTTCGTCGCCGATTTTCACTTTCCCCAAGCGACTACCGTGCACGATTTGCGACCTCTGGCACGAAGCAGGACTAGCGCCCTGCCCTGCGCCGACCGCGAAGTGCAGGGATCAGTGGATATATGCGGTTTCGGCTTCCAGTTCGGGATCCTCGATGGGGTCGAGCACCAGCAACAGGCGCGTTTCACCGGTCCCCGCAATCGGTGGCGAACGGTGCAACAGACCCGAAAGCGGCGTTTCTGGCCAACGCGTGCCGCGCAGGATGATCGGAGAGCCCGTCGGCACAGTCACGATCCGCTCTGGATCATCGCCATTTTCAGAAATGCCATATTGCGTGCCTGTTCCGCGATAGGTGCAGACCAGCCGGGCCGTCACGGCATCGACGTGAAACTTGCGGCAAGCGTTCGTGTTGATCACGTCAAACCGCAGTCGAAGATAGGCGCTGTCCATAATGTTGGCAAATATGGATGCCAGGGCAGAGGCATCCTCGATAAGGAGGTTTCGCTCGGAACAATCCGGCGTTCCACATTGGCGGACAATATTGATCAGCGCGTCGCAAACCGCCTCGGGCCGCAGGATCATTCGTGCTTTTGGCAGGTGCTCGGGTGGCAGAGTGTCGATCCAACGCTGGAAACGGGGCAACGGATCACGCTGCCAGACCGTCGCGCCGCAGGCTGGCCGACGGATGGTCGACAGTCCTTCGGGCGCGGATACAGAGGTCGTGCAACCATCGAGTTCCGGGATTTTGTCAAGGATCATCAGGCGATCTCCATTATCGGGCATCAGCCCTGAGGTTGGTAGGGCAATGACGAATGATGCAGAACGATGCGCAGAGTGCCGGTCTCGTCCTTCTTGTAGCCAAAGCTCTTGTCGACCGTGGTGACAGACCCGTCCTTGTTGGTCAGCTTGATCCAGCCCATCCACATCGCGACATCGTTCTGGATGAAGCTGGCCGAGGTGATGCTCTCCATCGCCCTCCAGCCCATGATCGCGAAACCGTTGTCGAGCGGATATTCCTTGGAATGGCCACAGAAATAGGCCAAGGCGCCTGCCTTGGTCGGGCGGAAGGTCTGCTCGCCGCTCGCCATGGTCGGTTTGAACAGGACCGGCCCAAGGTTGTAGCCATAATAGTTGTCGATATTCGCGGAAGCGACCCTGCGGGCGGCCTCGATACCGCCTTCCTCGAAAGCCTTCGAGATGGCAATCTTTCCATTGCCCCAGATGGCAAGAGCCTTTTCGATGTCGTCTTCGGTAATCTGCAAGGGGTATTCCTCTTTCCTGTGTTGCTTATGAGGAATGGAAGCACGTCGCGTGCGACATTCCCCTGACCTTTCCATCCGCCGTCAGTTCTGTCCGCCAGGAGGTTGCGCCTGAGCGAGTAGTGCCTGCACTGCCTCGTCCAGTGGCAGAGTCCGGGTCTTGTCGGTTCCATGTCGGCGGATCGTGACGGTGCCCTCTTCGGCCTCTCGCCCGCCAAGGGCGATCTGCACGGGGATCTTCTGCAGCGCATGTTCGCGCACCTTATATCCGATCTTTTCATTACGCAGGTCTGTTTCCACCCGCAGCCCGGCCAGCTTCAACGCGGCTGCGAGCTCCCTCGCCCAATCATCCGCTGCGCCGGTCACCGTGGCCACAACCGCCTGCACCGGCGCCAGCCAGAGCGGCAGGTGCCCCGCGTGGTGTTCAATCAGGATTCCGGTAAACCGCTCCAACGAACCAAAGAGCGCCCGATGCAGCATGACCGGTGCCAGTTTTTCGCCCGAAGGGGCAACATAGGTCGTGCCGAACCGTTCGGGTAGGTTGAAATCCACCTGAAGCGTTCCACATTGCCAATCACGCCCGATGGCGTCACGCAGCACGTATTCCAGCTTGGGTCCGTAGAACGCGCCTTCTCCCTCAAAGATCGTATAGGGATGGCCAGCCTGATCCAGTGCCGTGCGCAATGCGTCCTCGGAGCGATCCCAGCTTTCATCACTGCCGATCCGATTCTCGGGACGGGTGGAAAGCTTGATCCGGACATCCTCGAAATCAAAGTCGCGATAGATCGATATGACCAGATCGTTGACCTTCAGACATTCCTCGGTCAGCTGCTCCGGCATGCAGTAGATATGCGCATCATCCTGGGTGAAGCTGCGCACGCGAAGCAGGCCGTGCAAGGCGCCCGACGGCTCGTAGCGATGCACCTTGCCGAACTCCGCGATTTTCACCGGAAGGTCGCGATAGCTTTTGGTGCCCTGCCCGTAGATCAGCATGTGCCCGGGGCAGTTCATCGGTTTCAACGCATAGTCGCGATCATCCTCGGTCGTGGCGAGGAACATGTTCTGGCGATAGTTCTGCCAATGACCCGAAGTTTCCCAAAGGGCGCGTTCCATGATGTCAGGTGAATTGACCTCGACATAGCCGGCATCTTCCTGACGATCCCGTCGTGTAGCCGATCAGCGTCTGGAACAACCGCCAGCCTTTGGGATGCCAGAAGACCGAACCCGGCGCGACCTCTTCGAAATGAAACAGGTTCATCTCGCGCCCCAGCCTGCGATGATCGCGCTTCTCGGCCTCGGCCATCATGGTCATATGCGCATCAAGTGCCGCCTTGTCTGCAAAGGCGACCCCATAGATGCGGCTGAGCATCTGGTTGTTGCTGTCGCCGCGCCAATAGGCCCCCGCGACGCGGGTCAGCTTGAAGGCATTGCCGGCATCGCCGGTGCTGCGCATATGCGGTCCCCGACACAGATCAAGCCAGTCACCTTGGTGATAGATCTTGACTGCCTCGCCCGCGGGAATGGCATCAAGCAACGCCAGTTTGTAAGGCTCGCCCGCTGCTTCGAAGTGCTGTCGAGCCTCTTCGCGTGACCATTCGTCGCAGGTAAAAGGGGTCTTGGCCGCGATGATTTCGCGCATCTTCTTTTCGATGACGGGCAGATCTTCGGGCGTGAACGGCGTGTCGCGTTCGAAGTCATAGTAAAAGCCGTGCTCAATCGTCGGGCCGATGGCCGTCCTGGTTCCGGGCCAGAGCGCCTGCACCGCTTCGGCCAGAACATGGGCCAGATCATGGCGGATCAGGTCCAGCGCACGCGGATCATCACGCGACATCAGTTCGACCGCCGCGCCATCGGGCAGCGGCGCGGACAGATCGCAGACCTTGCCATCGATGACGGCAGCCACCGTGCGTCTGGCAAGGCCCGGGCTGATGGCAGCGGCAAGATCGGCGGCAGTGCTGGCAGTATCAAGCGCACGGATCGCGCCATCGGGCAGACGGATATGGATCATTCAGGGGTCTTTCTTTCGCAGAACGGGGGTATCGGGTTGTCTCCGGTGCTGCCAAACCAATAGCAGCGAGGAAGGCGACCGAGCGTCGATCATGGACCGCGCAGCGGTCCATATGGTCTGGGTGCCGCGATCGCATTGGCGGAACAGCAGTTTTCAAAACGGCAAGCCTGGCCCGACCGCGGCAACGACGGCAGGCGCAATCCGCAAAGGCGCAGGATCATGGCCCCGGCGGAAATCTCGCCGAACACACCGCGCCTGATTACCGGCGCGACGGGGCGCCTGGACTGGATACAGCAGGCCGGCATCGATCAGAACGGCATCTCGAAGGTCTCGACCATCATGCCTCCGGACGGCTCCTTCTTGCTCGCCCTCTCGTCGGACCGCAGCAAGAGCATTTGGAGGCTGGCCTCAAGCTCGGCCTCCTCCATGTCGCGCGCGATGACCACGACGCGGCTGGTGGTGTCCCGGCCCGACCAGTTTTTCAATGGCACAGGCGCATCGAAGATATGCTGCACTCCGTGAAAGACAAACGGCTGGGCCAACCCCTCGACATGCAGGATGCCCTTCATGCGCAGGATGTTCGGCCCCTTGAGTGCGATCAACGTGTCCAGCCAGAAGTCGAAGACATTTGCAGGAATTGGCTCTGTCAACTCGATGGATGCGGAACTGATCCGGTGATCATGCCGATCATATGTTGTTGGCGTTGACTGACCTAAGGTCATCGGTGCAGCGGGCTTGGCCGTGAACCCGGAAAGAGCGTCCAGCGGATCAGCTTTGGTCAGCTCGGGCAGCATTCCCAGCCAACTGTCCACTTCGGCAGACGTCACATCTGTGCGCATGGCGGACAGGCCAAACAGCGTCCCAACGGGAACATGCCCCTTGTCCGCACGGATGCGCCGCGCCGAAGCGTTGAGTCCCTCAAGCCGTTTCTCAAACCGAAACAGATCGAATGAATCGACCAGATCGATCTTGGACAGGATCAATACATCAGCCATCGCAACCTGGTGAACGGCTTCGAATTGCTGGTCGAGTGTTTCCATCCCCGTTGCCGCATCCGCGAGTGTGACGACACCATCCAGCCGGTATGCCCGTGCAATCTGATAATCCGTCGCCAGTGTGTGAACGATCGGCCCCGGATCGGAGACTCCGCTGGTTTCAATCACGACCCGATCAAAATCGACGTTTCCGGCAGCACGCCTTGCGATCAGGTCCCCAAGCGTCTTGGCCAGATCCCCAAGGATTGCACAGCACAGGCATCCCGATTGCAGCAGGACGGTTTCTTCTGTCGATTCCGCGATCAGGTCATGATCGAGACCCACATCTCCGAATTCGTTCATGATGACAGCGATCCGTCCGGCCTCGGGGTCGCGGATCAGGTGGTTTAGCAAGGTTGTCTTCCCGGCCCCAAGAAACCCCGTCAGCAAGGTGACCGGAATGCGTTTGGCTTCGATTGTCATCGCGAAAGCGGCCTTTTTGAGGTGTGGTTTCCCTGCCTCGCGAAAAATACGTTATAACATTTCAACCATCAAGGGAGCGAGACGACACAGCTGAAGCCTTGCCCTGCCAAACAGTTACAATCGTGCGCATTGCGGCGAGTCTTTTGATCTCACAACCGGCCAGGCCACACACACAGCCTGACTGTAACGCCATATCCACCATGGTTTGCGCCTGGCCTGCAGGACGCCTGAGACTACAGTGAATGAAAACGGACCCTGATAGCTGAACGGCCTCTGATGGTGGCAGTTTAGGGCCTCTCATCATTCATTGGCTTGAAATTCTTGTCCGCAATAATGCAGATTAATGCGGACTATTAAGAACCTCGGCCTGCAAGCCATATTCATGCGAGGACAATGCCCGTTCTTCAGAGGGCTAAAGCTCAGGCCTTTCTCGACTGCCAACAACAGTATGGTGCTGCAGCTATTCCGTTTATCGTCTTGCCAGATCCCTCTGAGACGAGGCCATCGGAATTTCATAGACATTCTGTGCCCCTCGCCTGTCAGGACCGGATCGGCCATGGCTTTATCGGCAACCGCGATGCCGTTGTGCCTTCCCGAAATAAAGGTTGATGCTGGCAATTCTTCGGGTGCTCAGTATGGCGAACCGCGCATTTGCATATGAACCACCAAGAGCCTTGCGCGCCCTGCCAGAGTCTTTTCCCGGCGCAGTGCCATTCATCAGAGAATTTGGTAACGCACATTACCCTCTCGCGACAATGGCCTGGCGTCATCGTGAGAGGGTCATTGGTTCACGACCTTCCCCGTGGGGAAGGTCAGCTGATCTGCCGAAGCATCTCGGCGACTGCGGCCTCAAGTTGGCGACGGTCAACGGTCGAGAAATCTCGTGGCAGACGGATTTCAAGTCGCCCGTTCGCAGCGATGCATTTTGCGCTGCCTTCGGGGCGTGCGACCTGAAAGGTCGTCTTGGCCTTTCCTTCCGGAACCGGACGATGAAGCGGTGTAGAGGCCCGCTTTGAACGTGCTGACGTCGAAGCTCCCTGCCCCGCATATTCCCTCAACACGTCCAACTCGTCCTTGGATGACCGGTCTTCAAAAGATTCGAGTTCGGAAACAATCGACGTGACGATACTGGGAACCTCGGCCATGCGCTGTGACAAGGCCAATCCAAGCGCCCGCGGAATATCCTGAGGATAACGCAGCACGCCACCTAGGGCCTTTACCACCGGGATGAAGTTGCGAATATACGTCCGCTTTTGATAGCCCGCCGACTTGAACAGCACCGCCACGGCCTTTTCGGGGTCACCGATTTCGGTCTGAGGATCCGCAGCATATTGCAAGGCAAGTTGCGCCATCTCGGCAAATGAAATGTCCTTGCGCACCAGGTTCTCATCAACCATCCGACGATAGAGCTGCTCCAGCTGATCGCCCTTGGCTGAAATTCCCGCCGGGATACGCCCCCAACGTTCGACATCACCCGTCTCTTCCAGCAGCGCGCGATACGCGGCCAAACGCCGCCACCCCTGAATCAACTCGTAGCGACCTTGGGCGGCAGGTTCGACGCGCACCGGATTTGACAGGCCAATTTCTCGGATCGACTGAATCAATTCGGGCAGTTCATCATCCTGCCCAGAAACACGATCGCGGATAAGCTTGTCTGCATCAATCGCGTCCAACGGGATCATATCCGTGATCAGCCCGGCTCGTTTCAACCGAACATGTTCCTGCGCCAAGGCGTCATTCTCGGCCCTGATCTGGGCTTCAATCCGCGCCCGATCCCGACTGGATTCGACGGTTTCCGCAATCGCCGTTGCCATCGGACCACGGCGCGCCTCCTTGTCTGCAGACTTCCCCGCGGGGAAGATCTCGGAGTCATCCTGGGGAACCTCGATATCGAACATCCTTCGTTTACGGCTCATACCTCATCCTCCAGCGCATCCCATGCCAGCAACACGTGCTCCTTGAATTCCTCATACGCCTGATCGAATGTCGCCCTTGCACGCCGCCAGGTTCCACGAGTCATCTCGCGATAGTCGATTTCATAAATCGAACTGAGGAAACGACCGGATTGTTCGACGGCACGGGTCATCTCGACCGGGTGTTCTGCCATACGCTCGCCAAACACCTGGCGGAAGGCATTGAACATTGCCTGATGAAGTTCATTCGAAGGTTCGTATCGCGTCATCAGGAAACGAATGTCCAGGAACGCCTTTGGCAATGCGATCTTCCCCGTGGGGAAGTTCTCGAAACCATGAGACAGGTCTTCCAACGCTTCGGACAACTGACCAATGAAACTCGTGGTCGAGTCATATTCCCAGTATCCCGGACCGGATGGAATATACAGCATGTCAGCCGCAAAGACCGCATTCATCGATTGATAACCGATGGCGGGCGGGCAATCGAACAGGATCAGATCATAGGCATCATCAGCCAAGCCATCGAGAAAGCGCGACACGGCACCAAAAAATGTCCATTCGGGATTAAGGTGCCGGTACTGCGCACTGGCGAATTCCACGAAGGCTGCATTTGCACAGCTGGGTACGATGTCGATGGTTGGCCAGGCCGTCGGCTTGATGAAATCAGCTGGACGCAGCGTCCCCAGACCCATGTCTCGAATGGAAGCAGGCAACTTGCGCTGGGGCAGGGCGGTTCCGCTTTCAGCCCCCGCCGCCGCAGCATTCATCCGGTCCGTTTCCCGCTCAAGGTCACGCGCCATGATCCCCCAGACGGTGTGATCTTCGCCTACATCCGACAACCCCATTGAATGCGAGAGCGTCGCCTGCGGGTCGAAATCGACCACCAGAACCCGATAGCCGTCCAGCGCCGCAGCATGGGCGAAATGCAATGCCACCGTCGATTTTCCGGCCCCTCCCTTGAAGTTCGCGATTGCCGCGCGGAAGGCCCGCTTTCCAACCGGGCGAGGGGGCAGAAGGCTGCGCTTTCCGACCCGCACCCGGCGGCGCAGTTCATTTATCTCTTCCAGAGAGAACCAGCGCTGACGACCATCCTCTTCAACTTCCCCGAGGGGAAGGTTCGGGTCAGCAGCCAACTTGCCGCGAAAGGTCGACTGATTGATCCGGAAGATCAGTTCCGCGACTTCCCAACTGGAAAATCGCCGCAGGGTTTTCTCATTTGCCGGGCTGAAGGTCTGGCGGCGAATCCAGCCTTGCATCTTCAGAGATTGCGCCTGCAACCGGGCAAGATCTTCGTGTGTGTACAT